>SLBA01000136.1 GCA_007126575.1 Gemmatimonadota bacterium
GGGCGCTGGAGCTGGCCGCGCGGGCCCGCGCGGCCCGCCGGGAGCTCGTCCGGAGCGGGGACCTCGAGAGCTACCGGGCCCTGACCGAAGGGCACATCTACTTCTTCGTGGATCCGGAAGAGGGGGAGCGATCCCTGATCCGGGTCGACCAGATCGCGGTGGACCTCTTCTGGGAGGCGCCCGATCACGTGCGCCAGCGGCTCGTGGGAGAGCGCTCCGAGACCAGGCTTCCCGTTCGGGACTTCGCATACTACCTGGACCGGCTCACCCTCGTCCAGTACGGTTTCGGCGATGAAATCCAGGTCGGCCAGGGGATGGATGTCGCCGGGGTCCCGCATCCCTTCGCTCCCCTTCCCCCCGGCGATTCGAGCGAGAGCCCGTACGACTTCCGGCTCGCCGATTCCACCACGCTCCACCTTCCCGGAGAGCCCGAGCCCCTGCGAATCTACGAGCTGCAGGTCCGCCCAAAGGACCCCTCGCAGCCGGGGATTCTGGGGTCGATCCATGTGGACCGCAGCCGGGCCGACCTCGTTCGCATGGACTTCACCTTCACACCCAGCTCGTACGTCGACGACCGTACCGATCGGATCGCGGTCGAACTCGACTACGGACTCTGGGAGGGCCAGTACTGGCTCCCAAACGTCCAGCGGATCGAAGTCCGTCGGGAGATCCCGGAGTTCGACCTGGGGGTTGGAACTGTGATCCGCGCGGTCCTGCGGGTGGGCAACTACGAGTTGAACGCCCCGATCCCTACCGAAATCCGGCTTGCACCCCGGATCACCACCCTCTCCGAGGAGGCCCTGGCGGACTATTCCTTCCGGGACGGGCTCTTCAGCGGACTCGAGCGGGACGGACTGGCCGACATCGCAACCCGCGCCGATCCACGGGAGCTCAGGGTCGAGGCCGCCCGGCTCCTTCGCAATCGGCCCCCTACGGGACTCTCCCCTGTTCGGCTTCACCTGCCCGACGCCTCGTCTCTCGTATCGTGGGACCGTGCGCGTGGTCTCGAAATCGGAGGCGGGCTGAGCATCCGTCCGGCCGGAACCACCCGCGTTCGCCTGGCGGGCGGCTGGTCCTTCGGCCCCGGGCACCCGCGGGCCTCGCTCGAGCTCGATGGGCTCAGTCGAGGGGACTGGGTCTTCCGCGTCTCGGGCGCCCTGAATGGTCGCGGGGACCTGGGCATCGCTCCGGCCGTCCCCTCCCTCCCGGCCACCCTGACCGCCCTTTCGCTCGGGGAGGACTATCGGGACCCGTATCGTTCGAGCGGAGTCACGACCCACATCCTGCGCCGCATGGACCGGGGGAGCCGGCTCCAGATCGACCTGGGGATCGAGTCCCATCGGAGCGCCACCCTCCAGCGTGCCACCGCCCCGTGGAACTCGGCGCGTGAGTTTCGTCCGGTGCTCCCGGTCGAGGCGGGCACCTTCCCCCTGACCCGTGCCCGCTGGACCGAGCCGATCGACCGCCTCCCGGGAGATGGACGAGGCGAGGTCACCCTCGAGGGCACCACCCTCGGCGGCCCCTCCGACCTGGGCGCCCGGGTCGAGGTGAGCGCGGAAGGCCGGTGGCGGAGTGCCTCGACCGACCGGGACCTGACGGCGAAGGTCACCGGTGGCGCCCTGCTCGGCACCCCACGGCCCCAGCACCACCGACTCATCGGTGGGCGGGGCACCCTGCCGGGACACCCCTTTCGCTCGTTCGCCGGGCGTCACCTCGCACTCGGCTCCCTTATCGGCGCCGCCGACCTGGGCTCTCCGATGATCCGGATCCGAGGAGGGGTGTATGGCGGGTGGATCGACGGGCGGCTCCCCGACGCGTGGCGACCGGACGGGGCCGACGCGGCCTCTGCGGCTCTCCCGCACCCGGCCGGTACGGACGGGGTCGCCGGGGGTCTTTCTCTCGGATTCGGACTCCTCTACGACCTGGTGCGCGTCGAGGGTGCCCGGGGACTCGGAGGGCGGGCCGGCGAGTGGCAGCTCCTGATCTCCGTCGATCCGCGCTGGTGGGACTTCCTGTAGGAGCCCGTTGAAGGACGCAGGACCCTCAGCCGGTCGCCTCCGGGCCGACGGGAGCGGCGTCGGCCGGTGGCCGGGTACGCCCCCGCACGAGGCGCCGGATCGCAAGGATGCCGAGCGCCGGCCCGATCGCCAGGACCGAGAAGGACCACTGCCATCCGATCGCCTCGGCAAGATTGGGGACGAGCTGGACGGTCAGGACGGTGATCGCGAATCCGATCGAGGTCTGCAGCGTCAGGGCGGTCCCCACCGCGTGCGAGGGGACCGACTCTGTCACCAGGGCACTGAACTGCGCGCTGTCGGCCACGACCGACACCCCCCAGACGCAGGCCACGACGATCACGGCCCACGGAATGTGGAAGACCGCCCCGATCCCGAGCGCGCACGCCGCCGACACCCCCATCGCCCGGTTCACCAGCTTCTCGCGCCCGATGCGGTCGGCGATGATCCCTCCCCAGACGCAGCCGACGCTGCCCAGGGCGATCGCGCCGAAGGCGACAAGGCTCGGCTCCCCGACCGCACTCACGGCCAGGAAGGCGGCGAGCCAGGTCCAGCAGCTGTAGAGCTCCAGCATGTGCCCGCAGTAGCCGCCCGTGACCAGCCTCCATTCCCGTATGCGCACCACCTCTCGCACCAACTCCCAGCGGAAGGGGCGGCGCTCGAAGAGGTGAGGTCCGTCGCGATACCCCACGGCGATCAGGACCCCGGCGCCCACGGCCGCCAGCGAGGTGGTCCATACGACCAGGCCGGGATCGGCGCCCCCGAGGGCATGGACGAGGTAGGGGATGGCCTTGCCGATCGTCAGGGCGCCCACCACGGTCCCGATCGCGAGCCCCCGGGCCGAGACGAACCAGGTGGCCGCCATCTTCATGGCCGGCGGATAGACCCCTGCCAGACAGAAGCCCGTCAGGAACCGGGTCACGAGCGCCGCCTCGTATCCCGGGACCATCAGGAGCAGGAGGTTGCAGCCGGCGGCCAGGAAGGCCGAAACGGCGAAGTAGCTTCGGCTGGGAACGATGTCGGCGAGGTTCAGGATCGCCGCGACCAGCGTCCCGGCCACGAACCCGATCTGTACACTCGAGGTCAGCCAGCCCGCCTGCGACGCGCTCAACCCCCAAAGCAGCTGCAGCTCGGGGGCGACCGCGGACTGGGCGAACCAGACCGACATCCCGGCAAGTTCGGCCAGCGCCAGGAGCCCCAGCATCGACCAGCGACGCCGGGACCCGGCGTCGCCGGCGGCAAAGGTCACCTCGCGGAGAAGTTGATCGGCACCTGGATCCAGACCGGCACGGTCTCGCCACGATTGCGAGCCGGCGTGAACTCCATCGTCCGGGCGACGTCGAGGCCGGCGTCATCGAGCGCCGCATGACCCGAGGAC
>SLBA01000106.1 GCA_007126575.1 Gemmatimonadota bacterium
CTGGTGGTGGCGATCTCGACGACGCTGGGGGCGCAGAACGGGCTCCTGATCCGCGACCGGCGCGGGCTCGAAGAAGCCCGGAACCTCGATGTCGTGATCTTCGACAAGACCGGAACGCTGACGCTGGGCGAACATCGTGTCGTCTCGCTGGCGACCGGAGAGGGGTGGAGCGAGGCCGACGCCCTCCGGGTTGCCGCGGCCATCGAGGGTGAATCCGAGCACCCCATCGGCCGGGGAATCGTCATGAGTGCCCGGGATCGGGATCTCGAGATCCCCGGTGTGGAGGGCTTCCGGGCCATCACGGGGAAGGGGGTGGCAGGCGAGGTGGAGGGCACCGAGTACCGGATCGGGGGGCCGGCGCTCCTGGAGGCGGAGGGGGCGGAGCCCACCGGCGTTCTCGCTCGCGCCATCGAGGAGGCCGCGGAGGGGGGGCAGGCGGCGATCTCCCTGCTGGAGGGGAGCCGGGTCGTGGCCGTCTTCACCGTGGCGGACGCTGTCCGCGAGGAGAGTCATGCGGCGGTTCGCGATCTGAAGGCGGCCGGGATCGAGGTCGCCATGCTCACCGGCGACGCGCGTGCCGTGGCGGAGTCCGTGGCCGCGGAACTCGGCATCGAGACCGTATTCGCCGAGGTGCTGCCCGACGGGAAGGTCGACCGCGTCCGCGAACTCCAGGAGGGCGGGCGCAAGGTCGCGATGGTGGGCGACGGAGTGAATGACGCCCCCGCCCTCGCCACCGCCGACATCGGGATCGCGATCGGGGCCGGCACCGACGCCGCGGTCGAGGCGGGTCACATCGTGCTGGTCCGGTCGGATCCCCGGGACATCGTCCGGATCGTGACGCTTTCCCGGGCCACCTATCGGAAGATGGTGCAGAATCTCTGGTGGGCGGCCGGCTACAACATCGGAGCGATCCCACTGGCGGCAGGGGTCCTCGCAGCGTGGGGGATTCTCCTGACTCCCGCCGTGGGCGCCGTCCTCATGTCGGCGAGCACGGTGATCGTGGCGATCAACGCCCAACTGCTCAAACGGCTTCGCCTCGACACCGATTCCGGTGCCGAGTAGTCGAATTGCGCGGGCGTGGCGCTGCAGGACAACACGCTCAGCCGAGATGCCCTCCACCCCACCTCGACCGTCTTTCCGAGCACGAACGAAACGAACATCGAACAGGGGTGGGCGAACGTCCAGTTCGTGGATGTCGAAGTCGGCTCCGTCACCGTTGCCTTCGATCAGCCGAGGAATTTCCATGCCCCCTTCGTTGCTACGCGAGGGTCATGTCACTCCCAGCGGCTGGGCCCGTGGCCGCCGCCCAGCAGGCCCTCGACCACCTTCGACAGGGTGTCTCGCAGCTGCTCGAGCTGCCACGGCTTGCCCACGAAGGCGTCGGGCTGCTCCGGGTGGCTCCCGGAGGTGGCGATCGCCTCGTCGTATCCGCTGGTCAGGATCACCGGGATGTCGGGATCGACCTGGCGGAGGGCGGTGAGCGTCTCCCATCCTCCCATCCTGGGCATCGTCACGTCGCACAGCACGACCTTGATCTCGCTTCGGTTCGCCTCGAACACCTCGAGGGCCTCCACTCCGTCGGCGGCCTCCAGGACCCTGAATCCCATCCGGCCCAGGATCCGCACCGCGAGCTTCCTCACCATCTCGTTGTCTTCGACCACGAGCACCGTGGTGGCATCGGTGGGGGCCTCCCGGGAGGGAGACGCATCCGCCATGCTGCCGACATCGGAGGTCTTCCTGCTCGCGAGGGAGGTGGGGAGGACGTCCGACCCGGAGCTCCGACCCGGAGCCAGGACGGGCGCGTCGGCCTCCGGCAGGTAGACCCTGAAGGTGGCTCCCTGGCCCGGACGCGTCTTGACCGAGATCGCGCCCTCGTGGGCCTTGGCCGTCCCCAGGGCCACCGACAGCCCCAGACCCCGGCCGAAGGTCTTGCTGCTGTAGAAGGGGTCAAAGACCTCGTTCAGCTTGTCCAGCTCGATCCCCGGACCCTCGTCACGCACCTGGATGCAGGCGTATGACGAGGCTTTCGGATGCCATCCGGTGGGAAATCGGTGCTCCTCGGGGATCTCGGAAGCGCGGATCGTCGAAACCGAGAGGTGGATGGAGGCGCTCCCGGGCTCCGAGGCTTCCCAGGCGTTGGTGACGAGGTTCGTCAGGAGCTGCTGGATATCCTTCGGACCTACTCGGACCGAGGGGCCGGGCGCGGGCAAGGTGGCCTTCAGCTCGGTACCGGGGGGCATGGCGATCTGCAGGAGTGAGATGGACCTTCGGCCGATCTCGGACAGGTCCATGACGACCGGTTCGCTGACCGAGTGGCCGAGATAAGCCAGGAGCAGCTGCGTCAGATCGGTGGCCTTTCGCGCTCCCGCCAGGGCGTCACTCAGCTCCACGACGGCGTCGGGCAGGCTGCCCCCCGGATCGTCCTCCATCTGCTCCAGGACGCCCTCGAGGTTCCCGGTGATCACGCCGAGGAGGTTGTTGAAATGATGCGTCATGGCACCGGCCATCCGGCCCAGGCTGTCGGCCTTCTCCACCTGCTGGAGCCGCTTCTCGAGAAGGAGTCGCTCGGCCGCGGCCCGCGTCTGCTCCGTGATGTCGCTCACCACGGTCCGGAAGGTCGCGTGCTCTTCGATCGGGAGAGAGGGGGCCGACTCGAGGAGCGCATGGAAGGGGCTCCCATCAGCTCGCATCATCCGGAGCTCGCAGGTTGCCGTCGAGCCCGCGTTGACGACTGCCCTGCGATGGTGGTAGTAGTCGTCCTGGTCGTCGGGGAGGACGAACTGGGTGAACGGCCGCCCCAACAGCCCCGTTCTAGGCAGACCCAGCAGCTCGGCTCCGGTGAGGTTTGCCTCCAGGATCCGCGCATCCTGGGCCAGGGTGAAGTATCCCACCGGCGCCAGGTCGAAGAGATCGAAGTAGCGGTCATGCGAGGCTTCCAGCTCCGCGCGGGACCGGCGGAGCTCCTCGTTCTGCATCTCGAGCTCGATCTGATGCACTCTCAGCTCGTGCATCGTCCTGCGGATCTCCTCCTTCGACAGCTCGTCCACCTCGGTGGGAGCCGGCGTCGGCTCCTCGTCCATGCGAGTCTCGGCGCGACGGCGAAGCTCCTCAGCCTCTTCGTGCACCCCGGCCCCGCTGTCGCTGTCCGCAGAATCCCCGGCGTCCTCCTGCGACCGGCCCTCGGCCGTGTCGTCCAGCTCCTCGTCGTGTGGTCTCATCCTTCCTCCGAGGCTTCTTTCTGAATGGGTCGTTCGGTGGACGAGATGCCGTACGGCCGTCCCGATTCATCCACCAGTTCGGTGGCGGTGAGCCAGACCGTCACGGTCTCGCCCTCCTTGGTGAGGCGCTCGGTCCGGAGGGGTTCGAGATCGAGGCCCTCACGGGTCCCTTCGAGCATCGATTCCACGGCGGCCCTCACGCTCTCCGGGACGAGGTCCAGGTAGTTCATCTGGAGTGCATCCTTCTCGCTCCATCCGTAGACCCGCTCGGCGGCCGGGTTCCAGGTCTGGATCGCCCCCTGCAGGTCCAGCGAGATGATCGGATCGTGGGAGTCCCGCACCACCACCGCCAGCCGACGTAGACCCTCGGTCTCCTCAATCGTGGCCTGCGCCTTCTTCAGCTCGGTGATCTCGGTGAAGGTGATGACCGCGCCCTCGATGACATTCTCCAGCGTGCGGTACGGTCGGATCCCCAGAAGGTACCACCGGCTGTCCTCTGCCTGGACCTCGAGTTCCCGGGGCTCCAGCGTCTCCAGCACCCGGTGGGCGTCCGCCGCCAGCGAGTCGTAGCTCGCCAGCTTCGAGGCCAGGTCTCCCACCGGCCGGCCCTCGTCGGCCTTGATCAGGTTCATCAGGCGGGTCGCGGTCGGTGTGAATCGCTGGATTCGGAGCTCCTGGTCCACGAAGATGGTGGCGATTCCCGTGCCCGCCAGCAGGTTGTTCATGTCGTTCTGGGTGCGGGAGAGGTCGGCCACCTTCGTCTCGAGCTCCGCGTTGACGGTGGCCAGCTCCTCGTTCAGCGACTGCAGCTCCTCCTGCGACGTCTCGAGCTCCTCGTTCGTCGACTGGAGTTCCTCGTTGGTGGACTGCAGCTCCTCGATCGAGGTCCGGAGCTCCTCGTTCGTGCTCTGCATCTCCTCCTGCGTGGCGCGAAGGTACTCCTCGCTGGCCTCGAGCTCCTCTTCCAGCTCGACGATTCGCGCTGCCAGCGCCGGGTGTGTGTCCCCGTGCTGACCTGAGGCGCTTCGAGCCGCTCCATCCGGCGCGGGATCCGGCACCGGTTTCAGGACGACCAGGAAGAGGTAGGGGCCCTCTGCCTCCGCCGAGCCCTCGCCCGCCAGGGGCCGTGCCAAGACCGGTCGCACGACCAGGTCGACCATCACCGAATCGCCGTTCGTCCTCACCTCGAGGCCGACCCGGCTCACTCGTTCCCTCCGGGTGGTGGCGCGGTGGAACGCGATCGACAAGTCACGGCGCAGTCCCTCGCGCGCCATGCGCAGGACGTTCAACTCGCCGTCTCCCGGGGACGGCTCCAGGTAGAGCCCCGTTCGGCCGTGCAGGTACAGGATGGTTCCGGCTTCATCGACCAGCGCCGCCACCGGGGCGGTCTCTTCCAGGAGGGCGGTCCGGGTCAGCCTGCGATGGGAGATGGGTCCGGTGTGGGGCGCCTCACCGGTGAGGTGCCGAGCCGAGGTCTTTCCCTTGCGGGGTCGCCCGAAGGGCCCGGGGGCCGGCCGGGGGTGATGTCGGTCTGTCTCCTCGCGACGGTACAGGCTCATCCGCCGGTCCAGCGGCGCGAAGAGATCCGAGAACTCGCCCACGCTCTCGGAGGTCCCCAGGAAGAGCAGCCCACCCGGGCTCAGTGCATAGTGGAAGAGGGGGATCAACTGCTTCTGCAGGTCCTGGTTGAGGTAGATCAGCAGGTTGCGGCAGCTGATCAGGTCGAGCTTCGAGAAGGGCGGATCCCGGAGCACGTTCTGCTCCGAGAAGACGAGCATCTCCCGGATGTCCTCGCGGACCCGGAAGACGGCGTCCTCGGCCTCGATCGGGACGAAGTATCGGGTCAGACCGTCGTGCGGCAGGTCCGGCGCGATGCTCGCCGGATATACGCCGGTGCGCGCGACGCCGATGGCACGGGGGTCGATGTCGGTGGCGAAGACCTGCACCCGAAAGCTGCGCCTCATCGCCTCCATCCGCTCCCGAAGAAGGATGGCGAGCGAATAGGCCTCCTCGCCGGTGGAGCACCCGGGCACCCAGACCCGGATCACGGATCCCGGCGACTTCTCGGCCAGAAGTGCGGAGACGGCCTCCCCAAGCGCCTCGTAGGCCTCCGGGTCACGAAAGAATCGTGTGACCCCGATCAGAAGGTCCCGGAAGAGCGCCTCGACCTCTTCGGGACTCGATTTCAGGAACCGGGCGTAGTCCTCGAGCCGGTCGACCTGCTGGACGGCCATCCGACGCTTGAGGCGGCGGTGCACGGTGGAGTCCTTGTACTCGGAGAAGTCATGGCCGGTCTGCTCCCGGATGAGCGCGAAGAGGGTCTCCTGCGCGTCGGGGGACCCCGCTGGAGTCTCGGTCCGGGCCGTCCCGGGGGGGGCTGCGCGAGTGGGTCCTTGGAGGGCGTTTTGGGCATATTCCATGAGTTTGGCGGGCATCTCCTCCGGCGGGAGCACGAAATCCACGAGTCCCGTTCCGATGGCACTCTGGGGCATGCCGGGAAATTTGGTGGTGTCGGGAGTCTGGGCCATGGCCATGCCACCTTCACCCTTGATCATCCGAAGGCCCAGTGTGCCGTCGCTCGCCGTTCCCGACAGGACTACACAGATGGCACGGGTCTGCCGGTCTTGCGCCAGCGACCGGAAGAAGTAGTCGATAGGCAGCCTCTGGCCGCGTTGGGCATGCGGCTCGGTAAGGTGAAGCCGCCCGTCCGACAGGGACATGTCGCGGTTCGGGGGCATGACATAGACCCGATTCCGCTCGACCGGCATCTCGTGTTCCGCATGGGTCACCTTCATGCGGGTATGGCGGCCAATCAACTCGGGAAGCACGCTCTCGTGGTCGGGGGTAAGGTGCTGGACCACGACGAAGGCCATCTCCGGATCACGGTCGGTCGGCATGGCCGAAAAGAACCCCTCGAGGGCTG
The DNA here is from genome assembly GCA_007126575.1 of Gemmatimonadota bacterium. GTDB lineage: Bacteria > Gemmatimonadota > Gemmatimonadetes > Longimicrobiales > Gaopeijiaceae > SLBA01. The sequence continues at coordinate 6,142 of SLBA01000106.1, forward strand.
CAAGCCCTCCGGCCGACGCTCCGATCCCCACGATGGGGAAATCCCGCGCGGGGTCGCTGCTCCCCTCCGATTCGGTGTCGGATTCCAGCGTGGCTTCCCCTTCCGGCCCGTCGTCAGGTGAGGCCTCGTCCAAGGTCACATGCAACTCCTGGGGGCAGGGGGAGCGGGCGGGTCGGAAGAATTGAGGCAAGGAGGCCTGCGAACCCTTCGGAAGCTAAGCCCGGCGCCTGCGAGCGGCAAGCGTGGGAACGGGGTCTTCACTCGCGGGGGATCGCCTGGAATAATTGTTTTTGTATGTTTTTTATAGTATGATTGAAAGCCCGGTAAATATTCACATTATGCAGAAAGTTGGAGTTTCGAGCAGGGAAGTGGCGGGTCCACACTCTATCGGAAGATCCGGATGTTCCACCCGAAGCGTTGACCGTCCACTGCCGGACGGATCAGTGCCGTTCGAATCGACCAGGGACCTCGTGTGAGTTCAGGTTTGATCAGAGGGTTTCTCCGTGGCTCCCATCCATCCTCAGGAGGCCTGCATGGGTTCGACCTTTCAGGACGACGAGGGGACGCCGCAGGGCACCTCACCGATTCCATCCCCCGGTGACCCCTATCTTCTGTGGCTCGAAAACGCCCTCGAGGAGGGCAAGGCCGACCTGAAGGAACGAGTCAAGGAACTCGCCTGCCTCTTTGCCGTGGACCGCGCCCTTCGAAGGGCGGACATGCAGTGGCGCACATCACTCCAGGAGATCGTGGATGTGCTTCCGTCGGGGTTCCGCTCCCCCTCGCAGGTCAGCGCACGGATCCGGTTGGGCCACGACGAGCTGATGACCGAGGGGTTCCAGGGCACCGAGTGGAGCCTGGCCCGGCGCATCATCGCCGAGGACGACCTGCTGGGAGAGGTGGAGGTGACCCGTTCATACCCCCCGGAGGAGGGTGAGGACCCGTTTTCTTCCGAAGAGGAAAGTCTCCTCGCCAGCGTTGCGGATCGCCTGGCGGAGGCCATGGGGAGGATGCGGGCGGAGGACGAGCTTCGCCGGGGGCAGGCCTTCCAGGAGGCGCTGATCCGCGCCTCACCCATCCCCCTGTTCAGCGTCGACCGCGACGGCAGGGTGCTCATGTGGAATCCCGCGGCCGAGCGAGTGTTCGGCTGGTCTGCCGAAGAGGTCTGCGGGAATCCCCTCCCCATCCTTGGCGAGCAGGATGGCGAGGAGTTCGCCGAGATCCGGCGCCGTGCCTCCCGGGGGGAGTCCCTCGAGGGTCTCCACTTCGCCTGCCGAACGCTTGATGGGCGCGAGGTCGACGTGTTCCTGTCGATTTCTCCCGTCCGACCAGGTCCCGGCGACGCCGAGCCGACTGCCGTCCTCTTCGCCGTCGAGGACTTCAGCGACCAGGTGGGCGTTTGGAGGACGAAGCGGTTCCAGGCCAGGCTCCTGGACTCCGTGGGGCAGGCGGTGATCGCCACCGACCTGAGGGGCAGGGTCACCTACTGGAGCCGGGCCGCCGAGAGCATCTACGGATGGAGCCCCTCGGAGGTGATGGGACGCGATATTCTGGAGGTGACGCCATCCCCCGGGTCCGCGGTCGAGGCCGGGGCCGTGATGGATGCCCTGCGAAACGGGGAGCACTGGACCGGGGAGATCGAGTTGAGCCACAAGGACGGATCGACGTTCCCGGTGCTTGTGACGAACGCGCCCATCCACGACGAGCACGGACGACTCGTGGGTGTCATCGGGGTGTCATCCGACATCAGCCGGACCCGGAACCTCGAGGCCCAGCTGCGGCAGTCCCAGAAGATGGAGGCCCTCGGGGTGCTCGCGGGTGGAATCGCCCATGACTTCAACAACCTGCTCACGGTGATCCAGGGCCATGCCGAGTTGATGCTCGGGGGGCTCCCGCCGAACTCTCCGCTACACGAGGACATGCAGGAGGTCATCAGCGCCACTCATCGAGCCACCCGGCTCACCCGACCGCTCCTGGCCCTGGGCCGTCGCCAACTGGTCGCGGAGACCGCGCTCGACCTGGGCAGGTGCCTGGCCGATATCGAGCCCCTCCTGAGACGCCTGGTTCCCAGTCGGATCGAGGTGAGGGTGGACCTGGGATCCATGGAGGCGACGGTGCAGGCGGACCCCTCCCAAATCGACCAGATCATCATGAACCTGGCCGTGAACGCCGTGGATGCGATCGAGGGATCCGGAGAGATCACCTTCCGTGTGGATCACTGCATCATCACTCCGGAGTCGTCGCTGTCAGGCCCCTGGGAGGCGCCGCCGGGAACCTACGCCCGTCTCACGGTCAAGGACACGGGAACCGGAATGTCACCCGAGGTCGCAGAACGGATTTTCGAGCCCTTCTTCACCACGAAGGCGGTAGGGCACGGAACCGGGCTCGGGCTCAGTACGGTCTTCGGCATTGTCAGGCAGGGTGGCGGCCACCTTCTTCTGGACACTGTACCGGGGGTGGGCACGACCTTCGAGATCCTCTGGCCGCTGGTCGAGGGCGAAGACTCGGTTTCGGGCACAGGGGAGGGATCAGGGGAGCGACCTGGCCAGGTGGAGACCGTTCCGATCGCCCGGAAGAAGGCCGGCGGAGCGGTCACCATACTGGTCGTCGACGATGGCCCCGCGGTCCGAAAGATCATCCGGAGAACGCTCGAGCGCTCCGGCTACCACGTGCTCACCGCCGAGAATGGCGAGGAAGCCCTCGCGCTGCAGAGGGAGCACGCGGACCAGGTCCGGCTGGTCATCTGCGACATGGTCATGCCCCTGATGGGCGGGGTCGAGCTCCTCGGGTACCTGGGAGAGGCGAGCCCCTCGCTTCCCGTCGTCCTGACTTCGGGCTACCCCGACCGCGAGATGAACGCAGACATTCGGTCGCGGGCAGCGGGCTTCCTGCAGAAGCCGTTCGGTCCCGAAGACCTGGTCGGGCTCGTCGAGGAGATCCTGGGCGACTGAGGCTCCGAGAGGGTTCGGGGCAACCGGCGCCGGCAGCGGGGTAGCAACCGCAATGGCACAACGACCGAAGGGCCGGGGCAAGGGCAGGTCAGGGCGCTCGAAGGGGCGTTCGACGGCGCGAATAAAGGGCCGGGCAAGGGGCCGCGTCAAGGGGCGCTCAACCAACCGCGGCACCCTCCTGCGCTGGGCACTTCCGGGAGGGCTGGCCGTGCTGTTCGCGGGGCTCGTGGCGGCCTCCCTTCTCTGGGTGACCTGCGGCCTGCAGGGCTGTCCGGATCCCGCCGGGCTCGGAGCCTACCAGCCCGGAGGCGCGCCGGTGCTCCTCGACCGCCACGGGGAGCCCTTCGCCGACCTCCATCCGCTCGAGACGCGGACGATTGCCCTGGAAGCCCTCCCCGCCCACATCCCCGCCGCCTTCATCGCGGCCGAGGACCGACGGTTCCGGAGCCACGGGGGCGTGGACTGGCGCCGCGTTCTGGGGGCGGCTGTGCGAAACGTCACCGCGCGCGAGGTGCGCGAGGGCGGCAGCACCCTGACCATGCAGCTCGCACGCACCCTCTTTCCCGAGGAGATCCCCGGGGCCGAGCGCACCTTTCGGCGAAAGCTCCTCGAGGTCCGTACCGCCCACCGGATCGAGCGGCACTTCACCAAGGACGAGATCCTCGAGCTCTACCTGAACCACGTCTACATGGGGGCCGGAGCGTACGGGATCGAGGCCGGTTCCCGGTACTACTTCGACCGCCCGGCCGCCGAACTCACTCCGGCCGAAGCCGCCCTTCTCGCCGCCATCCTTCCCGCCCCGGCGCTCCTCCACCCGCGCCGAAGCCCCCAGGCGGCCACCACCCGACGGGACCGCGTACTGGCCGAGATGGCTCGCGAGGGCACCCTGACCCAGGCCGAGCACCTGGCCGCGATCGCCGAGTCGGCCATGGTCGCCGACGCGCCCGCCACCCGCGCCGCCACCACCCTCGCGCCCTACTTCGTCGAGGCGGTCCGGGCCCGCCTGGAAGAGCTCTTCGGCGAGGCCCTGTACCGGGACCGGCTTCGGATCCACACCACCCTCGACGTCGAACTGCAACAGGGCGCCGAGCTGGAGCTCGCCCGGCAGCTCGAGCGAATCGAGGCGGGGGCCTTCGGTGCCTTCGATCCCGGAACGCCCCCTGACGACGGAGGCGCGGCCGGAAGCCCCCACCTTCAGGGCGTGGTCGTCTTTCTTGATCCCGTCAGCGGCGACATCCGGGCGTACGTGGGCGGGCGTGACTTCAGCAGCTCCCGGTACGACCGGGTGACCCGGGCCCGCCGACAAATGGGCAGCGCCTTCAAGCCCTTCGTCTACGCGGCCGCCCTCGAGCGGGGCTTCGTGCCGAGCCAGCCCATCGCGGATGCCCCCTTCCATCTCACGGCCACCGACGGCACCGAGTGGGCTCCGGGCAACTACGATGGGAGCTTCGCCGGTACGGTGACCCTTCGACGCGCCCTGGTCGAGTCGCTCAACGTGCCCACGGTCCGGCTCGCCATGGCGACGGGGCTCGAGGCCGTGGCCGAGACCGCGGCGCGTGCAGGAATTCCCGGCCCGATCCCCGCCCTCCCGGCGGCCGCCCTGGGCACCTCCGAGGCGACCCCCCTCGAGCTCGCCGGGGCCTACGCCGGACTGGCCGCCGGGGGGATGCGCCCCCTCCCGCGCACCATCGTGCGGGTCGAGACCGTCGAGGGCGAAGTGATCCGCGAGTGGGAAACCGCACAGGAGGAGGGCCTCGACCCGGCCGTCACCCGCCTCGTGACCGACCTCCTCGAAGGGGTGATCCGGGAGGGCACCGGGCGCGGGGTGCGGAGCGCGGGCTATACCGGGCTCGCCGCGGGAAAGACCGGAACGACGCAGAATGCGCATGACCTATGGTTCGCCGGCTACACGCCGGGCCTGGCCGGGGTCGTCTGGATCGGCTTCGATCGTCCCCGTCCGGTCCTGCGGGGAGCGACCGGTGGGGGACTCGCCGCTCCGGTCTGGGGGGCGATCCTGGCCCGGGGTGGTGGGGGAGCAGAGGAGGAGGGCTGGCCGATGCCTGGAGCGCTGGTGGATCGGACCGTCGATCCATCGACCGGCCAGGTGCTCGGAGAGGGGTGTGACGGGGCGGACGGAGAGCGGGCGATGGAACGCTTCCTGGCGGGAGCGGTCCCGGCGTCCGTGTGCCCGGAGCAGCCGGGAGTCCGCGATCGGGTGGGAGGCTTCTTCCGGAGGCTCTTCGGGGGCTCCGATCCGGAGGAGGGAGAGGAGGACCCCGAGGGGATCCCCGGGTCCGGGGGGGGCGAATCGCTCTCGACGGGGCTCGACGTCGAGAGCCTCCTTGGCCATCCCCGGGTCCGGCTCCGGGATCAGGACTGACCCGCGGCTCCCCCCTCCAGCTCCGAGATCCGGGTCCGTGCGTGCCTAACCCTCGACTCGAGCTCCGGCCCGGCGGCGTGCCACAGATCGACCAGCCCCCGGTAGGCCTCCAGGGCCGACTCGGTGTTCCCGACCTCGTCTGCCAGGCGACCCGCCTGCTCGAGGGCGATCGGGACCATGACCACGCCGTAGGCGAGATGCGGGAGGGGGTTCTCCGCCAGATCATTCCAGGCCGCGAGCGCCCGGTCGAGCTCCCCCGCCTCTTCGTAGAGGATGGGCAGGATGTCGTCGACGCAGCGATGGCAGTCCGGTCCCTGTGCGAAGGCCTGGAAGTCGCCGAGCACCCCGGCGGGATCCGCCTGGCCCGAGTGCCAGCGGCGGATCAACGAGGCCGGGGGTGCCCTGCCCGGCAGGTAGGGGCCATCGGCCTGGAACTCGTCATCGGATTCGAGCCACCGGGAGGCCCGTGTCCGATCCCCCATTTGCAGGTGGAGCGTTGCCGCCAGGCGGGTGAGTTCGGAGTCGTCGCCACCGCTCTCGCGCAACCGCTCGGCCTCGCGGTCCACCAGGGAGTCCATCGCTTCGGGGTCCTCGTGCCCCAGGGCGAGCACCCAGGCCGTCAGGCCGGCGGTCGGCAACCGTGCCCGGGGTGCCAGGTCGGGCTGGGCGAGGATCTGCTCGATCCGGTCGACGGCGCCGTTCGGATGGCCCGAGGCGATCATGAGCGTGACCCACAGTTCGCTTCCGACATCGATGCGAGCGGGGCCGGTCACGCTCAGGTACGCCTCGACTTCGGCCATCGCGGCGTCGAGTTCCAGGGCCCGGGCGTGCACCCAGCCGGTCGCGATCATGATGCGGGGGTCGTCGGGCGCGGCCTCGCGGACTCCGGCGATTTCGGCACGTGCGCCCGCCGGGTCCCCCTGAAGGAGTCGGAGACGAACCAGATTGAACCGTGCCAGGCCCGAGCCCTCGCGGGGGAGCGTCGCGGCGTGGGTCAGGACCTCCTC
>SLBA01000017.1 GCA_007126575.1 Gemmatimonadota bacterium
CGGCGGCGGCGGCATCGATCCGCTCCTTCTCTTCGCGCTTTCCCTTGGGCAGCCCGATCGAACGGACGGCACGCTCGGCCCGGACCGAGGTCATGCGCTCGTCGACGAAGTGGACCGGAACCTCGAGGCGGGCGGCGAGCGCTTCTCCGACACTGCGCACCTCCCGGGTCCAGTCGCTTTCCTCTCCGCTGAGCTCCAGGGGCAGACCGAAGACGACGGCGCTCACCTCGTGCTCCTCGCCGAGCTCCTGCAGCGCCTTGAGGGGTGCACGCTTCCCCCGGCGTCTGCGGAGCGTCGGAAGGGGAGACGCGAGGGTGCGGGTCTCGTCGCTCATCGCCAGGCCCACCCGGACCTCCCCGTAGTCCACGCCCATCACCCTCATCGGTGTTCCTGGTCGGAGACGTACATCGCGGCTGAAAGGATCATCCGAAGGTCAGGTCCGGAGGAGGGCCTGTTCGAGCGTGGCCCCTTCCAGAAGATGGCCGTAGAGGTCGTGAACGGCCTCCTCGGATCCGAAAAGAAAGCGGCAGGCGTCGTCGCCCCGGCTGCGGCAGGTGACTTCGAGCACCGCGATCGGTCCTCCGGCGACCGAACTGAGCAGGTGCGCGAGAACCCCGCAGGTGAAGGCGCACCCCGGCTGGGATTCGGAGGCGTTCTCGTCGGCTTCCATCCAGTCGTGCGAGGTGAGCACGGCCAGACCCGGGTGGACCCGCTCATGCACGAAGCTGCCCCAGCCGCGATCGCTGAAAAATCCGCTGAGCCTGTCCCAGAACCGGTTCGGGTCGAGGGAGTTCGCGGCCAACTCGCCCAGGAGACGCTGGAACTCGTCGAGGACCGGGCGACCCGTGGCGTATCCGGCCCCGTGAAGCGCGTGCGTAGCACCGAGGGCTCCGGCCTCCTTCCTGAGCGCCTGGCGCAGGAAGGTGAGGGTTGCGGCGGGAATGACCGTCTCGCGAGCGATTGAATTAGGTGCCATCGAACGTCTCCCTCAAAGGAGCGGACCCGGAGAGTCGACCGGGAATGCAGCCTGCATAATATAGCCGACCGTCGAAACTTTCCACACCCGAAGCAGGCGGGGGGTCCGGCGAGGGGGCCGACGGTGGCTCTCGATCGACGGATCTTCCACCGTCTCCCGTGGTATCCTATGGCCGGTACGGACGAGCGTATCGAAGCGATGAGCGTTTCGGTCACTTGTCCGGTTCACCCGTTCGAACCTTACGAGGCACACAATGGAATACGACGACGACGCAAGACTGTTCAACTTTCTCTCGGGTGTGATCTGCGGTGCGGCGATCGGAGCTGGAGTGGCGCTCATGATGGCTCCGCAGTCGGGCAAGAAGACCCGCAAGAAGATCCACCGTGCCGCCGAAGACCTGCGAGAGAACGCGACCGATCGGTGGGAAGAGGTCGCTGAAGAGGTCCGCGATCGGATGGACGAGGCGCTGGCGCACGCGAAGAAGCGCATTTCCTGAGTCCGGTGCTCAACCCCGTCCGGCTCATCGAGGCCAAGCGCGACGGGCGTGCGCTGGAGCCGGCCGAGCTCCGATCGCTCTTCGAAGGCTACCTGAGCGGCTCGGTCGAGGAATACCAGATGGCCGCCTTCCTGATGGCGGTCCAGTTTCGCGGGATGGAGACCGCGGAGCTCGCCGAGTTCGTCCGACTCATGCTCCACTCCGGGGCGGTGCTCGATCTGGCGTCGATCAGCGCCGTACGGATCGACAAGCATTCCACCGGAGGGGTGGGGGACAAGGTTTCGTTGCCGCTGGCCGTTCTGGTGGCCGAAGCCGGGGTTCCCGTGCCCATGATGTCGGGGCGGGGGCTGGGCCACACCGGGGGCACCCTGGACAAGCTGGAGTCGATCCCGGGCTTTCGGACGGATCTCTCCCTCGACGAGTTCCGCGAGGTGCTCGGCCGCGTCTCGACGGCGATGATCGGGCAGACCGAGGCGATCGCCCCGCTAGACCGTCGACTGTATGCCCTGCGGAGCGTCACGGGGACCGTACCGTCGATCCCGCTCATCTCCGCGAGTATCATGTCGAAGAAGCTCGCCGAGGACCTGACGGGCCTCGTGCTCGACGTCAAGGTCGGCAGCGGAGCGTTTCTGGCGGACGAGGAGCGGGCCCTCGAGTTGTCGCGAACGATGGTCCGGATCGGAACGGAGCACGGGGTGCCGACGGTAGCCCTGCTCACCGCGATGGACCGGACGCTGGGGGAGAGTGCCGGCAACGCCCTCGAGGTGGCCGAGGCGATCGAATGCCTTCGGGGGTTGGGCCCTACGGATCTGCGTGACGTCGTGGTGGCACTCGCGGGAGAAATGATCGCACTGGGCGAAGCGGAGCCCGATGCGGCGGCGGGCCGGAGGTGGGCTGCCGATGCGCTCGCGTCGGGCGTCGCGCTGGATCGATTCCGAAGACTGATCGAGGCCCAGGGAGGAGACCCCCGGGTCGTCGACGATCCGGGGCGGCTTCCCAGCGCCCCCGTGGTCGAGGACGTCCTCATGGCCGAAGGGGGGACCCTGCGTCGGATCGAGCCCCGCCGGATCGGCGAGATCGTGGTGGAGCTCGGAGGGGGCCGGACCCGATTGGGCCAGGAGATTCATCCGGGGGTGGGGGTCGACCGGATCGCACCTCCGGGAGGGAGCCTCGACGCCGGGGATCGGATCGCCCGGGTGCATGCTCGCTCGCACGATGAGGCGCGCGCTGCCGTGCGCGCCATCCTCGAGGCCGTCGAGATGGAAAGTGGCGAACCCGTTCGCCCGCTCCTCTCCCACCGCGTCACCGAGGACGGGGTTCAGCCGCTCCAGCGCTGAAAGTCGATCCCCTCGGTCCGGAACGCGGTTTCGAGTTCCTCCACCTGCGCTCCCCCCACCCGAAGGGCCAGCCCGCACTTGGAACGGCTCTCGGCCGGAGCCGACCCCATCTCGACCGCGATGTCCATCTCGCGGGCGACATCCTCGGCCCAGAGCGCGTGGTGCGAAGACGGGAAGGTGTAGGTGACCGCAAGCTCGTTCATTGCCATGGCCATCTCGGCTGGGTTCGGCCGGCGGCCGAATCGTCACAGGGTTCCGTGGGCTCGGTGCCGGGCAGATAGTATTCGATGTACCGGCGGTCCGCCGGGCACCACTGTGATGCGAGCAGTCCCGTCTTGTTGTCGACCTCGCGGGTGGTCAGCCCCTCGAGGGGCCAGGGGTCGGGCATCGGCATGAGGGGGCCCCGGCCCTCTCCGTTCGCCTCCTGGTCTCCCAGGTAGACGCGCCGCATGAACTCACCCCAGACCGGGGCCGCATCGCGCCCTCCGGTGGCCCCGGTGTAGATCCGCGAGGGCTGGTCGAGTCCGAACCAGACCGCTCCCTGCAGGGTCGGGGTGAAGCCCACG
>SLBA01000105.1 GCA_007126575.1 Gemmatimonadota bacterium
ATGGCGGTGCTCGCCGCGATCATCATGGTGGCGGCGGTCGGTCTCATCGACCTGAAGGAGCTGCAGTACTTCTTCCGGACCAAGCCGCGCGACGGACGCCTCGCGCTGTTCACCTTCACGGTCACCCTTCTGGTGGGAATCCGAGAGGGGATTCTGCTGGGGATTGCGGCCTCGACCCTCGCGGTCCTCTATCGTCTGAGCCGCCCCCATGTGGCCGAACTGGGGCACCTGCCGGGGACCCGTCTCTTCCGGGACCTGGATCGAACCGAGGGGGCGCACCTGATGGAATCGATCCTACTGCTCCGGGTCGACTCCGCGCTCTACTTCTTCAACGCCGAATACTTCAAGCGCTTCATCCTGCGCAAGAGCGCCGATCCGGACCGGAAGATCCACGCGGTCATCCTCGACGGGATGAGCATCAACGACCTCGACACCACCGCGATCGAAGCGCTCGACGGGGTGGTCGATGTGCTCGAATCCCAGGAGATCGAGCTGCACCTGACGGGCCTGGTGGGTCCGGTCCGCGACGTGATGCGCTTCTCGGGGCTGTATCGCCGTCTCGGGCGTCGTCACTTCCACGCGAGCCCGCACCAGGCGGTCGAGCGGATCCTCGAGAGCTGGGACCGGAAGGATGACGAGGGCCGGCTGGATCAGTACCTGGACGAGGTCGGGGGCGGCGAGGAAGGGGTGAAGCCCGGGCTCAAGGAGTAGCTCCTGGAAGCCCTCCCCGCAGGGGTCCCTCCGGACTGCGGGTCAACTCGGGTCGACCGAGTACCGGTAGAGCTCGAAGCCCTCTTCGTAGTACGGCTTGAGCCAGCCGTCGTGCCAGCCGAGGACCTCGCTGCGATCGGTGGCGATGATCTCGAAGCCGTACCGAAGGTATGCCTTTCGGGCCCAGACCGCTTCGGGGTGGGCGATCAGCACGAGCTGGGAGCGGCCCTCGCTGCGCGCCTTTTCACGGGCGAAGTAGAGCAGGTCGTCGCCGTATCCGTTCCCGACATGATCGGTATGCAGGTACACGTAGCCCAGGTAGAGTGCATCGTCTCCCACTCGCTGGAGGGAGAGGGTGCCGGCGATTTCACCGTCGACACGACCCACGTAGAAGTCGCGACGCTCAAGATTCTCGCGTGCCCACTCCATGTCCACGTAGTGCTCGTCGAGGTCCTCCGGCTCCACGATGTCCTCGTACCATTCCGCCGATGAGCGGAGGATCGAGACGATCGTGGATGCGTGCTCCCATTTTGCGGGTTCGATCGAAAGGCCCCGGGTCGATCCAGCGTCCGGGGAAGCCGCACGCGACTCCTTGCGGACGTCCCGGGCCTCCTGGACTTTTTGGGCTTCAGGATCCGGGAGGTGGGCCTCGGGCTCCAGAACGGCGGTGTTCGAATTGGTGTTCACGGCTCCGTTTCTCCCTTCGAGAGACAGCTAATACGGCGACATCGGTGCATTCATCCTGCGAAGAACGAAAAAGACCCGATGGGTTCCAGCTTCGACCGAACCGAGAGGAGCGGATCGAAGGAACCCTTCAGGTCAGACATTAAAGGTAAAAGGTTTTCATCCCGGGGTTAAGGGCGGGGAGGGGTGCCCGGGGGGTCTCCGCGCAGTTCCCGGAGGACCTCGCCCTCGGGGCCGACGACCAGGACCGGCCCGCGATAGAGGTCGTCTCCGAGTTCGATGCCCCCCTCGTGCCCGGTTGCCGGCTCGCCTCGTCGAAGGGCCAGGTAGTCGGCGAAGGAGAGGGAGAATGGGTCGGCCTCGGTCAGGTCGACCTGGTAGCCCAGGTCGACGAAGGACGCCAGGGTGACCGTCGAGAGGGGGCTCGTGCCGGGCGAGATGAACCCGGTCATGACCTCGGACCCGAAGACGTTCCAGCGCCAGTGGCCGTTCAGCGTCCCGATCCCGCCGAACTCGTTTTCGACCGGGACCGGGTTTCCATCGGTGTAGGCGGTGCCGCCGATCGCCTCGAACGCCTCGCGGGCGGCGAACCCCGAAAAGTGGGTGTCGACCGATGGGTCGGACGACTCCACCGGATTCCTGAGGAGCCCCTTCAGGCTCCAGATCGTGCCGAAGCCGAGTGCGTGCGCGAATTCGTGGAGGGCCACGTCGTGGAGCAACCCCTCGTCCATCAGCTGGTCGAAGTCGGCTTCGTCGAAGACGGTGAGCCCCACGACCGGAAACGCACCGTCACTCCGGATCACGCAGGGTCCCGCGAAGGCGGCCGTCCCTCCGACCCCGTCGATGGCCTCGACCTGAACGAAGATCATGAGGTCGTCGACGGTCCCCAGGAGGGGCAGGTCGTTGGCGCATCCCCCGGCGTGCAGGTTCAGGAAGATCGGCGGCAGGTCTCCGGTGATCGCCCGACTCCATCGATCGGCGGCCGCCTGAAGGATGGGCCGCGCCGCGACCGGCACAGCCTCGCCGAAGACGAGCTCGATCCGGTGGGTCGAGGGGTCCAGGTCGCGAGGCGTGTGGACGCCCGGATCTCCCTCGCTGAAGGGGAGGGCCAGCGCGGTGATCGCACGGACCACAGGGTCGGCTTCCGCCCATACCGTCTCGGGCCCGGTGCCCCATCCCAGTCGCCAGCGGGTGGTGGCCCGTCCCTGTTCGTCCGAGATGACGAGGGGGAATTCGACCCCTCCTCGCTCCGCCGAGAAGCGGACGGGAACGCCCTCGAGGGGAAGGCCCGATTCGCCGAGGACCTCGACGGTGATCGCCTCGCCCAGGATCTGGCCCTCGATCGCGCTCTGGCCGTCGCCCGACACCACCTCGATCCGATCGACGGGAAGCTGCGCGGTCAGCACGAACTCGACGGCGACCTCGGTGCCCGGGACGCGGGCGTCGACCCGGGTGACTCCGGGAGCGTCGGGAAGCCGGAATCCCGGCGAACGGGCTTCGCCCCCTCCGTCGGTGACGGCGCTCACCCCGGTACCGTCCGGGGTGGCGATGAAGCGACCCTCGCCGCTGGTGACCTCGAAGCGGAGCTCGATGTCGGCCATCGGAAGCTCCGCCCGGTCGAGCAGCCGCACGCCGAGGGGGGGAAGCTCCGTTCCCGGAGGGTTGGACGAGGCCGGTGTGGTCACCGCTGCCAGTCGCTCGGGCGTCGAGAAGGGAGTGACCTGCACCTCGCGTTCGAGCTGGCCCCCGTCCAGGCCGTCGAGCACCTGCATCCGAAGCGTCTGCGGTTCGAGCGACTGATTGAGGCGCCACTCGGCCGCGATCCCACCATCGGTGTCGGAAACCAGGGTCGTGGTGGCTCGACCCGCGATGTGGATCCGCACCCGGGCGCCCTCGATGGGCTCGTCGAAGACGTTCAGGACCCGGGCCCGCACCGGCTCGGAAAGGGAGAGCCCCCGGTGTCCAGTGATCGCTTCGGGGGTCAGCAGTTCGAGCGTGGACGGAGAACCGGGCTGGGCGCGGGCGCTGACGGAGACCGCCGTCTCTCCGGCCGTAACGCTCCGCTCCTCTGCGACCCGGACCCGGAGGGTGTGCCCCGGCCCCACCTCGGGCCCGAGGGTCCACGTGAGGCTCGCCCGCCCCTCGGCGTCGGTGAGGGTGGTGTCGGCCTCGAGCCATCCGCCGCCCCCTGTGACCTCCCCGATCAGGGGGATCCCCTCGGCCGGGTTGCCCCTGGGGTCGGTCAACTGAAACCGGATGGGCTCGAGTGGCTGGCCGATCTCCCGGGTCTGACCGCGTCCGGAAAGAAGCCCGAGAGTCGCACCGCTCTGCTCGATGGTCACGGGAACGACTCCCCTGATGCCCCGGCTGCGGATCCGGATTTCGGTGGAGCCGTTCCCGCGGGCGATCACCTGTCCACCCGGGCTGACCGTGGCGACACCCGGATCGGAGCTCTCGAACTCGAAGGCGGGGTCGGGGATCTCCGACCCCTGCGTGTCGAGGAGCCGGGGTGCGAGGAGTCGCTGGGCGCCCAGTGCATCGAAGGTGATCGCGGTCGGCTCCACCTCGATGGCGTCCGGGACGGGACCCGGATCGGTCAGGTCACAGCCCACGAGAAGGATGACGAAAAGGACCGCGGTCGGCGCAAACGCCGTGCTCTGCAGGAATCCGGTCCGGGGAGTGCGCGTCAACGGATGTAGACCCAGACGCCGGAGTCGCCCGACAGGGTGAGTTCGTTGCCGAGCAGGGCACCTGGATAGATGCTCTCGTCTTCCCAGACCACTTCGAGAGACTCGGGATTTCCGGACCAGAGGCACGGGTCGATCACGGTCTCGGTGCTGATCATGTCGTCGAGGGTGATGCGCACCTCGGTGATTCGCTCGCAGGTGGCGTCTTCGTTGAGCACGATCTGGCCTTCCAGCGCCTCGCGGGTGCCGTCTCCGGACTCCTCGAACACCGCCGGCAGTGACCGATCGTTCACCGAGTCGAGGGTGTAGCTCCCCTCGAGGGTGACCAGCTCGGATGATCCCTCGGAGTCGCACGCGACCAGCAGGCCGGCCACCATCAGGAGTGCGACCGGGAACGCGAAGGGGAGAGATCGAAATCGGATCGGTTGGCGTGGCATACCCGGGAAACCTCGGCCGAATCGGAATCTGCGGTGTAGGAAAGGAGTCGTTCGGGGGAAGGGACGGCTCAGGCCGTCGTGCGCTTCCCTTCCGGAGTCTACAAGGATTGGACAGATTCCGGGACCCGGTGGGACAAATGGTCTCGCCCGGAGCGGCGTGAGAACACCGCCCCTCATCACCACGAAATCAGGAGCTACCCGATGACGAATTCATCGTTGGTCCGAAAGACCCTGCGTATGGCGGGAGCCGGCTCGGCTCTTCTCGCCACGACCCTGCTGATTCCCCAGGGCGCGTTCGCCCAGGCCTGTATCGGCAATCCGGCCATGACGGGGCAGTTCGCGCTCGGCGGCATGCTGCTGACCGCCGACGGAATGACCGGCTACGGAGTCGAGGCCCGCACGAACCCGGGCGGCCCGCTCGCGCTCGGAGCGTCGATCGCCACCCTCGACATCGATGGCGCCGACGACAACGTCTTTCAGGCATCGGCGAGCGGCGCCTGGGACCTGGGCTCCGCCTCGTTCAGCGCCTGCCCGGCGATCGGGGTCGAGTACACGCAGTTTCCCTCGGACATGCTCGGCTTCGACGCCTCGATGATCGGGGTGCCGCTCGGCTTCGCGGCCGGGATCCAGGCCGGGTCGGGCAACATCCAGTTCCTCCCCTCGGCCGAGGCGGGGCTCCTCTGGCAGCGCATGTCCTTCAGCGGGTCCGCGGGCGGGGTGACCATCTCCGAGACCGAAACCGACACGGACTTCTACTTCCGCGGGGGCGCGACGGCCGTGACCGGCCGCTTCTATGGGCGGGCGCAGCTGGAGCGGATCTTCGAGGACAACGCCGAGAATCTCTTCCGCTTCTCGGTGGGTGTGCTCTTCTGAGGGCACGCCTCTGAGCGGGCGCGTCTGACGCGTCCCGGTCCGTGTGAATCGTGCGGGCGGTGACGGAGTTGGACGAGGATGGACGAGAGTGGACGGGGGTGAGGCGGGCTCGGAGTTCGAGCCGCGGTCTCACCCCCGTCTGCGTCTGAGTTCGGCGGCGACTTCGTCCAGTCCGTGGCCGCCTCCCCTGAGCGCGGCGAAGAGGTGGTAGAGGAGGTCCGCCGCCTCTTCCGGTGCCCGGCCATCGCCGCGCACGAGGGCGGTGACCAGCTCGGTGACCTCCTCGCCCAGCTTCTTCAGGCGCAGGTTTTCGTCTTCGAGGAGCTTCGTGGTGTAGCTTCCCTTCGGACGGTCCCGGTCGCGGGCTTCCATGACGGCCCAGAGCTCGTCGAGCACGGCACCGGGACTGGCGGGTGCGGTGTCGGCCCCGAAGCAGGTGGGCTCGTCGGTGTGGCAGGCGGGCCCCTCCATCCGGACGCGTGCGAGCACCGTGTCGGCGTCGCAGTCCGCGTGGAGCGACACCACGCGCTGCAGGTTCCCCGAGCTCTCTCCCTTCTTCCAGAGCCGGCCCCGCGATCGGGACCAGTAGTGCATGAACCCGGTCTCGAGGGCGAGCTCCAGGGCCTCGCGGTTCGCCCAGGCCACCATCAGGACGCTACCCGAGGGGGCCCGCGCACTCCCGATCGGCTCTGCCGACACGGGGGAGCCGGGGTCCGCACCGATCTCGGGGCCGGCCCCGGAGGCCACCTGCTGGGCCACCACCGGGATCAGCCCCCGCTCGTCGAAGCGGAGGGTGTCGAGATCCGCGGGGCCGCGAAGCGCCCGGTCGGTCGGCGGGGTCATGGCGAGACCTCCCCGTCTGGATCGAGGACGGCGGTTCGCACCGGAACGTCCCAGCCGACGAGCGCCTCCTTGAGCGCTCCGACGGTGGTGAGCCCGTCGTGGAGGATCCCGGCCAGGAGCACGGCCGCCGCCCGGCCTTCGGTGAAGCCGTCGCGCAGGTGCTCGGCGTTGCCCGCGCCCCCCGAGGCGATGACCGGGACCGGGACGGCCTCGGCCACGGCCCGGGTGAGTTCGAGGTCGTACCCGGTGCGCACCCCGTCCCGATCGATCGAGGTGAGGAGGATTTCGCCCGCCCCACGCTCGACACACGCCCGGGCCCAGGCAACGGCCTCGAGCTCGGTCGGGCGTCGACCCCCGTGGGTGTGGTGGTACCACCCCGGCCCTGCGGCGCCCTCGTCGGTCCAGGCGGCGTCGATCGAGGCCACGACGCACTGGCTTCCGAACCGCTCCGCGCCGTGGGTCAGCACCTCGGGATTCCGCACCGCCCCCGAATTGACCGAGACCTTGTCCGCCCCGGCGCGCAGAAGCGCATGCATGTCGTCGGCGGTCCGCACGCCCCCTCCCACGGTGAGCGGGATGAAGAGCACCTCGGCCGTGCGACGCACCGTGTCCAGCAGGGTCCCGCGCCCCTCGTGCGAGGCCGAGATGTCGAGGAACACGATCTCGTCGGCACCTTCGGTCTCGTAGCGGCGGGCCAGTTCGACGGGATCTCCGACATCACGTAGCCCCTTGAACTTCGTGCCCTTCACGACCCGTCCGTCCTTCACGTCGAGACAGACGATCACCCGTGGTCTCAGCATCGGCTACATCTCCTCGGAGTCGAGAAATTCGATCGCGACGGCGCCCTTGGTGCTGAAGATCCCGCCTCCGGAGCCTTTCCGAAGTGCCTGCCGCAGCGCGAGTCCGGTCGCCTTCACCCCGGCTTCGACGATGTGGTGCCGGTCCCGGCCCCGGTCGACGACCACGTGCAGGGTGGCGCCCAGGTTCGTGGCGAGCGACTGAAGGAAGTGGTCGTAGAGGTCCGAGGGGAGCCCCCCTTCGTACCAGGGGCGTCCCCCGATGTCGATCGCGGCGCGCACGAGCGCGTCGTCCATGGGGACGGTGGCCCAGCCGTAGCGCTCGGCCTCGGTGGGGATCTCTTCGCGCAGGGCGGTCCCCAGCGCGATCGCGACGTCTTCGATCAGGTGGTGCCGCAGGTCGCCGGTCGCATCGATGGTGAGCCCCAGCCCAGCGTAGCGCGCGAGGGTGACGAGCATGTGGTCGAGGAAGGTGTCGCCGGTGTCGATCTCAATGTCGGAGCCCTGGCGATGCACCTCGAGGGTGATCTGCGTTTCACGGGTGTCGCGTCGAATGCGGGTCATGAGGGTCCTCGGAGTGATCGGAGTGAAGGGAGATCGGTCATCGGCCGAAGGCGTCCGCCACGCGGGCCGCGTCGAGTACATCGGAGTAGAGCGCCATCCCGAGCACCGCGCCGGCGGCGCCTCGGTCGGCCAGGAAGTGGAGTTCGTCGATCGTGGTCACGCCCCCCGAGATCCAGACCGGGTGGGGCGAGGCGCGAAGGACCGCCGTGACTCCCACCCGATCGATCCCCTCGACCCGGCCCTCGCGGCCCACGTCGGTGCAGAGGATCCCGGCCAGAGGCAGCTCATGCAGGCCCTCGACGAAGTGCTCCACCTCGAGTCCCGACGCCTCGGTCCAGCCTTTCCGGAGCACGATTCCATCGCGGATGTCGGCCGCGACCGCGATCCGTCCGGGGAGGTCGTTCGCGAGCCCCGCGAGCCACTCGGGGTCATCGACCGCCCGGGTGCCCACGATGATTCGGTCGGCGCCGGCCTCGATCAGGGCCCGGGCCCGCGTCTCGTCGCGGACTCCGCCCCCCACCTGAAGCTCGCCGGGGACCTCGGTGGCGATCCGCTCGATCAGCTCCAGGTTGTCGCCCGAGCCCAGGGCGGCGTCCAGGTCGACCACGTGGAGCACCGCGAATCCGAGTTCGCGCCAGCGGCGGGCGACCGCCACCGGGTCGGGAAGGGAGACCCGCTCGTCCTCGGGGCGGCCACCGACAAGCTGCACGCAGCGCCCTCCCTTCAGGTCGACGGCGGGGATCGCGCGGAAGGAGGAGGCCCCACTCATCGGTCCCCTCCCGGTGCGGCCTCGGTGCCATCGACCTGGGCCAGGAAATTACGAAGGAGTTGCAGTCCCGGCGTGGAGCTCTTCTCGGGGTGGAACTGGACCCCCCAGCTTCGGGCGCGTCGGACGGCGGCGGGGTATCGCTCCCCCTCGTACTCGGACTCCGCGATCACGGCCTCGCCGTCGTCGACGTCGCAGACGTAGGAGTTCGCGTAGTAGGCGGTGAAGGCCCCGAGCTCCGAGAGGAGCGGATCGGGAGCGGCGTCGGCCTCGACATCGTTCCAGCCCATCTGCGGCACGGTCCGGGCCCGAAGCTTGCGGACGCGGCCGGGGATCAGCCCGATCCCCACCCCGGCGCCTTCCTCGCTCTCGGGAAAGAGGAGCTGCATGCCCAGGCAGATGCCCAGGCAGGGGAGCCCGTCGAGGAGCGCGTCCCGAACGCGGGTCTCGTGGCCCTCGAGCGCCCGGACCGCGGCGCCGAAGGAGCCGACCCCGGGGAGCACGAGCGCGTCCATCGCGAGCGCCTCGCCCCAGTCGGCGGTGACGCTCACGCGGGCGCCCCCGGCCTCGAGGCCCTTGGCGAGGGAGTGGAGGTTTCCGGCTCCGTAGTCGAAGAGTGCGATCCGGCTCATCGGTTGTTTCCGGTCAGTGAAGGGTCGAGGATCGGGTCGAGTTCGGCGAGGAAGCGATCGAGTTCTTCCCGTGGTCCGATGCTGACGCGAATACAGTCGCCGAGCCCGGGGAGTGCGGGGAAGGGGCGCACGGCCACGCCGCCCTCGCGCAGCCCGGCGGTCACGGTGTCGGTGTCCTGTCCGTCCGGCAGCGGTACCAGGATGAAGTTCGCGCCCGAGTCGAGTGGACGCAGCCCGCGGGCCCGCAGCGCCTGCATCAGGTAGGCCCGTTCCTCGCGGGTCTGCCGGACGATCGTGGGGATCCACCCGTCGGCATCGTCCAGCGCGGTGACCGCCGCCCGCTCGGCCAGCCGATTCACCTTGTAGGGTCCCCGGGACTTCTCGATCTCGGCGATCACCTGAGGCGCTCCCACCGCGAATCCCACCCGCAGCCCCGCCAGCCCGTATACCTTCGAGAGCGTGCGCAGCACGACCACCCGCTCCGAGCCCGCCGCCCTCTCCAGGACGGAGTCGTCGGCGTAGTCGGCGTAGGCCTCGTCGATGAAGATCACCGGACCGCGCGGGCCGACCGCGTCGATGAGCGCGTCGACCCAGGCGCGCGGCTGGACCTCGCCGGTGGGGTTGTTCGGCCGGCACAGGTAGATGAGTCCGCGGGAGCCGGGTCCCCCCGCCGCTTCGACCAGCTCGGTCGGAGAGGGGAGCGAGCCGACCCCGTCTCCCACCGGCACCGCCTTGAGGCCATTCATCTGCGCGAAGATCTCGATCATCGAGAAGGTCGGGGGGATGAAGGCCACCCGCTCGCCCGGCTCGCAGATCGCGCGGAAGCCGGAGTCGAGCAGGTCGTCGGACCCGCATCCGGTGGCGACCGCGGAGCCCGGTACCCCGTGACGCCGGGCGATGGCATCGCGCAGCGCGTCGGCGTAGACCGAGGGGTAGCGGATCAGCTCGTCGGGATCGGCCTCGCGCACCACGGTGAGGGCGTCGGGATGCGCTCCCCAGCGGTTCGTGTTGTCCGACAGGTCGATCTCGATCGGACGGCGGTCCGGTGCGTAGGGGGTCAGCGGGAGATAGGCCTCTCTGGGAAAGGGGCTCATCGCGGCTCCTCGCGGTCGGTGGGGTCGGAGGGGTCGGTGTGCGTGGAGGCGGTCTGGCGGGCCTCGGTCGCTCCGGCACGTCGGGCCCGCGCGGCGGCCGCGTGCCCCGGCAGCCCTTCGGCGTCGGCAAGGAGCCCCACGTCGTCGGCCATGAGGGCGGCGGCCTCGGGGGTGATCTCCTGCCAGGTGTAGAAGCGCAGGAATTCGAGGACCGAGAGCCCCGAGAAGGCACGGGAGCGTCCCGCCGTCGGGAGGACGTGGTTCGCACCCGTCATGTAGTCCCCGAAGGCCACCGTCGAGGGCTCCCCGACGAAGACGGTGCCGGCGGTGGTCTGCGTATCGAGGTCGCCCCGCGGGTCGTCGGTGAAGATCGAGAGGTGCTCGGCGGCATAGGCCTCCGAGAGTTCGAGCGCCTCGGCCCTCGAGTCGGCCAGGAGGATCGCGCCCCGGTCCGCCAGAGCGGTCCGGATGATCTCCGCCCGGGGAGCCCGGGCGACCTGCTCCGCCAGCTCGGCGCGCACGCGATCGAGGGTCGGGGCGTCCCAGCTCACCACGGCCACCGCGGCCTCGGGGTCGTGCTCGGCCTGCGCCACCATCTCACCGGCGACGAGCTCGGCATCGGCCCCTGGGCCCGCGATCACCAGGACCTCGGAGGGGCCGGCGGGGGAGTCGATGCGCAGCTCCCCGGCGACCTGCCGCTTCGCCTCGGTGACCCACTGGTTGCCCGGTCCCACGATGGCCTCAACCCGGGGGACGGTCGGGGTTCCGTACGCCATCGCCGCGATCGCTCCCGCCCCGCCGAGCATGAAGAGCCGGGTCGCGCCACCGATGGCGCAGGCGGCGAGTACCTCGGCCGGGGGCTCGCCCTCGGGGCCGGGAGGGGAGCAGACCACGATCTCGGGCACGCCCGCCGCCCGTGCGGGCACCACGCCCATGAGCACCGACGAGGGGTACGCCGCCAGCCCGCCGGGCGCGTACACTCCGACCGCCGGCAGCGGGGTGGAGCGGCGACCCAGCCGGACCCCGGGCTCGGGCTCGAAGGTGACCTCGGAGGGGATCTGAGCCCGGTGGAAGGCGTCGAGATTGCGGGCCGCACGCTCGAGCGCGGCGCGGACTTCGGGGTCGAGCGCCTCCCGGGCTTCGTCCCAGCGGGCGCGCGGGATCTCGAGCGACTCGAGCTCGACCCCGTCGAAATCGCGGGCCATGCGGAAGAGGGGCGCGTCGCCCACCTCCCGGACCTCGGTAAGGATGCCTCGGACGGCCTCCTTGAGCCGAGCTTCGTCGCCGGGCCTGCGGTCGAGGAGGATCGCCCGCTGCTCGTCGTCGAGGGCCGAGACCGTGGTGTCGATCGCGATCCTCGGCATCGGGGTGCGGTCGGTGGTCACGGGAGTAGCCTCTCGATGCGGGTCACGAGGATGCCTTCGGCGCCCAGCGCCTTGAGGCGCGCGATCGTCTGGTAGACCTGGTCTTCGTCGACCACGGCGTGGGCGGCGACCCACTTCCCCTGGTCCAGGACGTCGACGATCGTGGGGCCCGAGATTCCGGGCAGGACTTCGCGCACCTCGTCGAGCCGGTCCCGGGGCACGTTGGTCATGAGGTAGCGCTTTCGGGCCGCCCGCAGAACCGATTCCAGGGCCGAGGTGAGTTCGGTGGCTCGCCGCTCGGTGTCGCCCTCGAGGGCGTCGGCGTTGGCGATCAGCCGGGCCGACGACTCCAGGATCGTGCCGATCTCCTTGAGTCCATTGACCCGCAGCGTCGAGCCGGTCGAGGTGAGGTCGACGATCGCATCGGCGACCCCGAGGTGCGGGGCGATCTCGGCCGCCCCGGAAACGGGCACGATCCGGATCTCGGTGCCCAGCTCGGCGAAGTACCTGCGGGTGCACTGCGGAAACGAGGTCGCGACCCGGGTCCCCGCGGGGAGCTCGGCGGGGGACCGGATCGGCGACTCCTCGCGATCGGCGACGATGAGGCGACACTTGCCGAAGCCGAGGTCCAGGAGCTCCGTCACCTCGGGACGGCTGGACTCCGCCACCAGGTCTCCGCCGGTGATCCCGAATTCCGCGGCCCCGTCGGCCACGAACTCGGGAATGTCCTGTGCTCGCACGAAGATGGCCTGGAACTCGTCGCCGAGCCGGGCCACGAGGGCACGGTCGGCCCGGAACTCGGCCTTGAGTCCGGCCTTCTCGAACAGGTCGAGGGCGGCCTCGGAGAGGCGGCCCTTGTTGGGTATGGCGATTCTCAGCACGGTCATTCTCTCGGGATGTCTGGTGACGAAGGGGCGGCACAAAAAAACCGCGGCCCGTCCGGATGGTTCCGGACGGGCCG
>SLBA01000006.1 GCA_007126575.1 Gemmatimonadota bacterium
GACCGGATCCGCGAAAGCCTCCAGTCCGCGCACCTGGAGCGGGGCAACCTGACCGTCTCCGCCGGCGTCGCGGCGTACCATCCCAGCATGAGGTCCCCCGAGGAGCTCCTCGCCTCGGCGGACCTCGCCCTCTTCCGCGCCAAGGAGGAGGGACGCAACCGGGTTCGCGTTTTCGGGAAGGATGTGGGCTCCGACGACGCCCGAGAGGCCCGGCGGACGTCGGGGCCCGTAGAGGTCGAAGGGTCCGCAGGCACCCCGAGGTACGGTGAGGACCCTGCCAGGTTCGGCAAGACCGCTCCACCCCGAGAGCTACTCCCCGACGCGATTCCCCAGTTCGGAACGGGGCGCACGATCCTGCTCGTCGAGCATGGGACCGAGCTCGAGGAGGCCGTCGGTGGCTATCTCCGGAGAGAGGGCTTCGAACTCACCACGATCCCCGACGCGAGCTCCGCCATCCAGGCGCTCGGGAGAGAATTCGATCTGGTGCTGACCGACCTTCACCTTCCCGGGCTCTCGGGCACCGAACTTGTGCGTGCGGTGAAATCCCGGTGGCCCGCCACCCAGGTCCTGGTCGTCGCGGAAGCGGGTGACACCCAGTTCGCCGCCGACGCACTCAGCGCCGGGGGTGACCGGTTCCTGCACCAGCCGATCTCCCTGCCCGAGTTCCAGACCCACCTGATCGACGCCCTCGCCCGGCACGACCGGATTCGTTCCGAGCACCGGCGGCGCCACCGCCTCTCGAAGGAATCCTTCGAGCGCGCCGACGAGAGCCGGGGCATGGTGGTCCAGGGGATCCTCTCGCTCGCGCGGGCGGCCGAACTGTACGACGCCCACAGCCAGGGCCACGCGCAGCGGGTCGCCGCCTATGCACTCGCGATCCACCACGGCCTCGGAGACCGGAGCCGCGAGATCGACGCGGAGCTGCTCAACCTGGCCTGCCTGGTCCACAACGTGGGAATGCTCGAGGTGCCTCCCGAGATCCTGAACAAGACCGGCCCCCTCACCCCCGAGGAGTTCGAGCGGGTGCGCAGGCATCCGGTCACCGGCCGCCAGATCCTCGAACCGGTTCTGGGAGACGAGTTGATCCTGGCCGTGACCGGGTGGCACCATGAGCGCTGGGACGGGACCGGGTACCCAGACGGGCTGGCCGGGGAAGCCATTCCCCTTGCGGCTCGGGTGGTCGCGATGGCCGACGCCCTCGACGCGATGACCAGCTCCCGCCCCTACCGCCGCGCCCTCACCTGGGAGGATGCCGTCCGCCAGATCAGGGACCGCGCGGGGACCCACTTCGACCCAGGGCTGATCGAGGCCTTCAACGCCGCTCTTCCCGACCTCCATCGCCGCTTCCTGCGACAGGACCCCGCGCCGGAAACGACGGGTGAAACCGAGGCGTCCATCGGTCCATGAGGCGCAGGAAATCTCGAGCCAGCCCTTCGTCGAACTGGCCTCCGGCTCCCGCACGAACGAAGGCTACCGCCCGGGAGTGGCTCCAGGGAGCGCTGTAGGGCCGCGAGGCCCGCAGAGCGCAGTAGACCGAGACCACGTGGACCAGCTGCGACACCAGGTGGGGCCGCCGATTGCCCGCGCGTACCGGATAGCCGCCCCCGTCGGCCCTCAGATGATGCTCGTAGGCCACGAGGGCGGGAATCGACAGGGCCTCGGGGCCCTCGAGAAGGATCCGCACGCCGATCTTGGGATGCGTGTTCACCAGCTCGCGCTCGGTGGGTGTGAGGGATTCCGCCCGTTGCACGAGCCCTCGTGAAAGCTGCGTCATCCCCACGTCGTGAAGGAGGCCCGCGAGCCCGACCTCCCAGACGTCCCTGGAGTTCATCCCCCGCTCCTCCGCCAGGAGCATCGCAAGGAGCGCGGTGTTGATGGCGTGGGTCGGGGGATACTCTTCGTTGTCGGTAGGGTCCAGGAGTCGGATCGCGTTCCGGCTATGGCAGCGGATCCCGACGGAGATGGTCCGCACGAGCGCCTCGGATTCGACGAGAGGGAGGCCATGGCCCGCACCGACCTCTCCGAGAATCCAATGGGCGACGCTGAGCTCGGTCCGGGCCGGAAAGGTCGGCTCGGCTGCACCGAAGCCCGCATCCCCTTCGCCCCGACCCCCGGGGTCGGCCCCGGACCGAGAGGCCCCAACGATCGCGCGGACCTCCGGCGGCTCGGCGACGGTCCGGAAGCCGAAGGGATTCGGCGCTGGAGCATCGAGCATGAAGCGGAGTCCACCCCACCGCTCCGACAGCCCCACCTCGAGGGATTCACCCTCGCCGGCAAGGACCGCCTCGAGATCGACCACGAAGTTCTCGAGATGACTCCTCTCGAGCGGCAGGCCGAGACTGATCAACCGAATCCCCCTGCGAGAGAGTCGCTGCGTCCAGAGCCAGCCCCGAAGCTCCCAGATCGGGTCGGCGCCGAGAATCACTTCGTCGTCCTGGATCTGAAATCGGAGCACGCCGGATGGAGAATCACCCGCCGGCGGCTTGGCCGCCGAGACCGCCTCCCGGAGATCCGACATCAACTGATCGAGCGCATCGTTCCAGCGATCGCCGCCCGTCGGTTCCTGGGCCCGGAGCGCCACCGCCTCCATGAGTCCCTTGAGAAGCACCACGGCCTCACGCATCGCCAGCTCCCGGTCTGGCTCGCACCCGGGCGAGAGCGGCTCGGATCCTCGGGTCACTCGATCGCTCGGCAAGGTCCAGCACCTCCCGCACGGCGGGATCGTGGCTCCAGCCCGAAGCGAGGGCGACCAGTGCCGAAAGAAGCGTCGGATCGCCGGGAGCCAGCTGGCCACGGGTTCGACAGCGGTCCAGCAGAGCGTCACGAGCCACGTCGCGTTCGGACCCTCCGAGCGCCCGTGCCGCGAGGGAGCCGAGCTCCGGGAAACGCGGCTCCCGCAGCCCCTTTTCGATCAGGACCGGGAGGACGGACGGAGGCACGTCGTCCTGAAGCTCGAGAAGCGCCATTCTGACGATCCGCTCGTCGACGTCGTCGAGCGCCAGGCGCAGCGCTTCCTCCCTGGCTCCGGGAACCCGCAGGGCAAGGGGGAGGGCCTCGCGTCGCACCCGTGCGTCTTCGTGGGTCAGGTGCTGGAGCGGGGAAAAGCCGTGGGGCAACGACGGCATCCGCTGAAGAAGCGCCAGCATGTTCCGCTGCACGAACCAGGGCGGGTCCTCGAGGTAGTTCATCACGGTCCCGGACACACGCTCACCCATCGCCGTGAGGCAGTCGAAGATCTTTCGACGAATCCGGCGCGATTCGGAGCCGGCCAGGCGGTCGAAGAGAGGATCGAGAGCCCGGTCCCCCAGGCGGTTGACCATGGCCGCCAGGCTGGCATCGTCGACATCGTCTCCGGAGAGGAGGACCCTCAGCTGTTCCGGCGTCATGAGCCACTCCTCGATCTCGCGCGCGGCGCGTGAGTCCGGAGGAGCGGCTTCCGACCAGGCGATCACGTCCTTGACGTCGGCCGAGCGGACCAGTCTCCGCAGGGCCCGATGAAGCCCCGGGCCACCCCGATCGACCGCCAGGCACATCTCCACGATTCGCATCGCGGCATCCCGCGAGAGCCCCGGATCCCGATCGGTTCCCCGCGAGGTCGCGGGATCCTCGGAGCCCCAGCGACCCGGAGCTACCCCGCGACGCCCCGTTCCCCCCTCGATCACCGCACGATCGAGGATCGCGCGGGCCGCCGAGAGCCCCTCGACCTCGAAGGACGACGGGGCCGGAGCCTCCGCCAGCGCGGCGAGTCGCGAGATCGAGTCGGCCAGGGTAGGAGAGACCACCGAGGGCGACGCGATCGAGAGGGCGCGTGTCAGCCGGTCCAGCGCGAGCAGTCGGACCTCGGAGCGGCTGAGCGCCACCAGGAGCCGAACCGACGGCACCAGGCCGCCGTCCTCGGATCCCGACTGCGCGGGGGTCTCGTCCGCACGGGTGATCCAACCCGCGAGCCGGTCGGCGGGAGTCTGTCCCAGCCACCCCTCGAGCTCGTTCCGAACCGACTGGGCGCCGGAGCCCCGATCCCAGCCCAGCTCGTCGAGCACCCGCGTGAGCGTGGCGATGAAGAGCGCCGCATCCTCGAACTCCTCCTCACCCCCTCCTCCCTGACCCGCTTCCGAGAGCGACTGCACCTCGGCCCAGACCTCGAGGAGCGATCGCCCCGGTCGGGTCGTGGACTGTTCTCCGGGGTGCAGGTACTCGTACCCGATCGGCTGGAAGAGCACGTGCTCCCAGCTCGGCCGCTCGTGCACCGGAAGGAGACCGAGGCGTGTCTCCGGATGGTGCGGGTCACGGGAAAGCGCGTCGAGCACGCCCCGCATCTCCTCGATCGTCACGCCACGGCGGAACACGATGGCACCGAGCTCATGGTCGTCGATCCGCCGCGCCAGGTCCGCGAGGAGCGCATGGGACTCCTCGGGCAGGGTCGAGACCGCGGAGAGTTGTCCGTCCCGCACCGAGATCGCAATCGACCCGCGGCCCGCCAGGACCCGTCCGAGCTCGAGAACCGCCACCTCGAGCGAATCCCGAAGTGACGGATGATCGAGCGGATACATGGCGTGGCGATGCGCGGCGATGGCCAGCGCGATGAGCGCCGCACCGACCCCTGCGCTCGACTCCTCGGGAATCCGGCTGTCAGCGTCGCGGCCGGGGTCCCCCATCGACGTCGTCATCTCGGATGGATCGGGGTGCACCGACGTTCCTTTCGGCGAAGTGAGCGCGAAGGTCGGCCGCGCGAGGGGCCCGCCACCTTCGATCACCTCTGGTAAACAGATGAAGTCCGAAGGTCAATTTCGGGTGTGGAGGCCGATTCCGCCAGTGTCCCGCCCGGGATCCCGTCAGCCTTCGGCGGATCCCAGTACCGCTCGGGGGGTGCTGCGGATGACCGGACCGCCCGAAGTCCACCCCACCGAAAGCGTGAGGAGGACCAGGACCCCCCAGATTCCGAGGAGCGACCAGAGGGGAACCGTGACCGGAAGCTCGAAGGCGAATCGGAGCACGGCCGCCCCGCCTAGCGCACCGAGACCGACCCCAGCGGCTCCTCCGAGTCCCCCGAGCGCGAGGTACTCGACGGCCAGGATGACCCGCAGGGTGCCCCCGGAACTCCCCAGGGTCCTCAGGATCGCGGACTCGCGCCGTCGTCGAAAGCGCCCGCTCAGGAGGGTGGCGGCCACGACCAGGAATCCTCCCGCCACGGCGACCAGCGCCATCCCCCCCAGGAGGCGCGTGACCTGCCCCGAGACCCGAAGTACGGTCTCGCGAATGGCCGACAGGTCGAGGAAGGAGACGTTGGGAAATTCCCGCACCAGCTCCTGCTGCAGGGCGACCCGGGCCTCCTCCTCGACCAGGGGAGCCAGGCCGATCCAGCTGGCGGGCGCACCCTCGAGGGAGCCGGGCTCGAAGACGGCGAAGAAGTTGGGCTGAAAGCGGGTCCAGTCGACCTCGCGCAGGCTGGTGATCACCGACTCCACGCTCCGACCCTGGACATCCCAGACCACACGCGATCCCAACCCGACCCGAAGCTGGCGAGCCAGATCGGCCTCGAGAGAGATCCGCACCGGGCCGGCCGACGAGGGGGCTGCGCCCTGATCCCGATCCTCCCCGTGATCGGCATCCCACCACTCTCCCTCGGTGATCCGGTCACCGGACTGCAGCTCGCCGCTCCAGGTGTTGCGGTAGACCCTCCGAAGGGTCCAACCGGGGATCTCTCCCTCGAGGGCAAGCGCCTCGACCCCGACCCCCTCGATCGACTCCAGCCGCGCGGGCACGACCGGGAAGAGATCTGACGGCGCCCCGAAGCGCGCGAGCAGGGCCTCGACCCCGTCCCGCTGATCGGACTGGACATCGAAGAGGAAGAGGGCCGGTGCGTCCTCCGACAACTCCACCGAGAGCCAGTCGCGCAGTCCCGACGAGACCACGAAGAGCGAAGAGATGAGGAAGGCTCCGAAGCCCAGTGCCGTCAACATGACCGCGGTCTGGTTCCCGGGGCGGAAGAGACCCGAGACCCCCTGCCGGATGGCGAACGGGACCGAGTCGGTCAGGACACCGCGCACTCCCCACATCAACAGGGCCGCGATTCCCCTCAGCACGAGGAGCACCAGAACGAGCCCGCCGGTGAGCGCCGCACCCTCGAGGATACCACCCGTCTGGAAGATCGCCAGCAGAAGGACCCCGACCGCGAGGGCGCCTCCGACCAGAAGCCGGGCGGATCGCGAACGCCCCGAGGCCCCCTCCACATCGATCCTGAGCGCCGCCAGGGGAGGCACCTCCCGAACGCGCAGGAGGGGGAAGAGGGCGAACAGGACCGTCACGCCGATGCCGACCGTGAGCCCCAGGACCATGCTCAACGGTCGAAAACCCGGGTCGAACCGGAAGGGGAGCACCGACGCGAGCAGGGCCGGAAGCCCCCATTGCAGAAGAACCCCGAAGACGACCCCCACGACGGCCCCGCCCGCCCCCAGGAGCGCGGCCTGTAGCAGGTACGAGCGGAAGATCGTGCTCTGCCGGGCACCCAGGCAGCGGAGAACCGCGATACCGGGAAGCCGCTCCTCGACGTAGAGCTGGATTGCTCCCGCCACTCCCACGCCCCCCAGGAGCAGCGCGATGAAGGCGGACAGCCCCAGGAAGCGGCTCAGCGCCTGGAAGCCCTCCGCAAGTGCTTCCGCCTCTTCCTGGGCCGTGCGAACCGAGAGGCGGGCATAGTCCTCGTCGAGCTCCCCGATCCGCTCCTGCAGGTGTCGGGCGACGTCGAGGGGATTCTGGTTCTCGGGCACCAGGAGTGAGGCTCGATACTGCGCCAGACTCCCCTCGGTGAGCAGACCCGCCGCCTCCAGGTCGGAGAGCGCCAGGAAGACCGGGGGGCCCACGATCGTCTGGATCCCGGGGTCGATCGGAAGCCCCGAGACCGCTCCGGACACGGGCAGGACGAGCGTCCCGACCCGAAGCGAATCGCCGACCTCGACCTCGAGCTGCTGGAGCGTCGTGCGGTCCGCGGCGATCACCCCGCCCCCGCCCAGCCGGTCCCACGCGTCCTCGGGAGTGGCCCGTGGCTCGGACCCATGAGGATACAGCGGGTCGACCCCGATCAGCTGCAGGAGGCGAGCCCCGCTTCCGTCGACCGCCGAAACCATCGATCCGAGACTGATGCTGCGGGAGACCGGGATCCCCGAAGCCTCGATCGAGTCGATGACCGCCTCGAGCCCCGGCCCGAACGCATTGCCGGCCTGGACCCTCACATCGCCACCCAGCAGCGCGCGCGCCTCGGACCTGGCCCCGGCGGCGGCGTCGGCCTGGAACGCATGAAGCCCGGTCAGGGCCCCCACGCCGAGGGCGATCGCAAGCATGAACACCCCGATGCGTCGCGCACCCGTGCGGGCCTCGCGAAGGGCAAGAGAGACCTCGAAGCTACCCCTCACCCCGTCCTCCACCGGCGGTCGCCGCGGCCACGTCGGGTCGGACCGTCCCATCGACCATGCGGTAGACCCTGGCCGCTCGGCTCGCCAGCTCCATGTCGTGCGTCACGAGCACGAGGGTCGTCTTCGTCTCGCGGTTCAGCTCCTCGAGGAGTTTCACGATGCCGGCGCCCGTGGCACGGTCGAGGTTTCCGGTCGGCTCATCGGCGAAGAGGATGGCCGGGCGAGCCGAGAACGCGCGGGCAAGCGCCACGCGCTGGCGCTCCCCACCCGATAGCTGGGCCGGGTAGTGATCCACTCGATCCCCGAGGCCAACCCGGTCGAGGAGCTCCTCGGCTCGTCGACGGACCCCTCCGGATCGACCCGCCGGCGCGTCGGGATGCAGCTCCAGAGGGACCTGAACGTTCTCGCGGGCGGTAAGGGAAGGCAGCAGGTGAAAGGTCTGGAAGACGAAGCCGACATGGCGCGCCCGAAGGAGCGCGCGTGCTTCCTCGGTCGCGGCGGTGATGTCGGTCGTGCCCAGGAGGACCCGGCCTCGCGAGGGCGAGTCGAGCCCCGCCATGAGGCCGAGCAGGGTGGTCTTTCCCGACCCGGACGGTCCCACCAGTGCCACCACGCTCTGCTCGGGAATCAGAAGATCGATCCCGCGCAGGATCGGAAGGGTCCGTCCCCCGATCCTGAAGTCCTTTTCCACCCCTTGCAACTCGATCTTCATGCTCATTCCTTCCGCGCGTGGCGCAGTGGCCCTCTTCGGGCTCGCGATCCTTGTGGCCGCATGTTCGGAGGCACCGAACGACGCCGGGCCGGATTCCGTCCCCGGGGGCGAGGCACCGGCATCGGAGTCGCGGCTCCAACCCCCTCAACCCGAGGAAGGGTCCCCTTCGCCCGACGCCGCCGACGAGCGTCCCCTCGTGCTCTTCATGGGAACCAGCCTGACCGAAGGCTATGGACTGCCCGATCCCGACCGCGAGGCATGGCCCGCCCGGTTCGCCGAGGAAGCCTCGCGCCGCGGGATGCCGCTCGAGGTCCGCAACGCGGGGGTGAGTGGAGAGACGAGCGCAGGCGCCCGCCGACGGATCGAGTGGATCCTGGACCGGCCCCCCGCCCTCTTCGTGCTCGAGACCGGTGCGAACGACGGCCTGCGCGGCCTCTCTCCCGAGGAGCTCGAGGCAAATCTCGACTCGATCTTCTCGACCGTTCGCAGCCACGCGCCCGACGCGCGACTGGCCCTGGCCGGGATGGAGGCACCGCCCAATCTGGGCACGAGCTACATCGAGGCCTTCCGGGCCGTCTTCCCCCGAGTGGCGGAGCGTTGGGACGCCGCCCTCATCCCCTTTCTGCTCGACGGGGTCGCGGGCGACCGCGCCCTGAATCAGGCAGATGGGATCCATCCGACCCCCCCGGGTCACCGGCGGATGGCCGAGGTCGCATGGACCTCGCTCGAGCCGGTGATTCGCGATCTCGTTGAATCCGAGTCTGCCGCTCGCCCTTGACCGTGGCGCGTCCCCGTCGAGTTTTCGGGGCACGTCCGTCGCTCCCCTCCATCTTCAGACCGGCCTTTCTTCCTTGCGTCCAATCAAGATCGCCGCCATCGCCGCGGGCACCGTCGGCATTCTACTGCTGGGGTTTCTCGCGATCGGATTTCTCCTCCCTTCGACCTGGGAAACGGAACGATCGGTATGGATCGCGGCGGAGCCCGACGAGGTCTACCGGTTCCTCGACAGCGCCGCGGAATGGCAGCGATGGACCCCCGCCCCGGACTCCGGAACGGAGCTGTACGGTCCTGATCGAGGGGTCGGCTCCGGTCGGCTCTGGGACGACCCCGGCTACGGGAAGGGTCAGTTCGAGATCACCGGGAGCATCGACTCCGAACGCGTGGAATACCGCGTCGAGGTCGAGGGGGGAGCGATCGAGATCGAGGGGACCATGCGGCTGACCCCGGAGGAGGAGGGCACGCGGGTGCACTGGCGGGAGTACGGGGATTTCGGCCGCAACCCCCTCCTCGGGTACATCGCCGGACGGATGGAGGAGATGCAGGGGGAGCAGCTCGAGGCCTCGCTGGCCTCGCTGCGGCGACTCGTCGAGGACGGGCGGGAGCTCGAGCCCGACGCCTGACCCGACCCGGCGGCTCGGGGCCCGGTGCGAGCCCCACACTCCCTGGCCGCCGCGTGTCGGACCTACTGCCGCATGTTGGCCCGGCTCATTTCCAGGAGCTCGGAGTTGGTCACCGTACGCTTCATCACTCCAAGCAGTTCGGTCATCGCCTCTGCGGGGTTCGTACCCGAGATCTGGCGGCGGAATGCTCTCGACAGCGCCAGCGCCTCTTCGCTTAGCAGGAGCTCTTCTCGACGGGTAGCCGAGGCGACGAGGTCGATCGCCGGGAAGATGCGTCGGTCCGCCAGGTCCCGAGAGAGTACGAGTTCGCTGTTTCCCGTGCCCTTGAATTCCTCGAAGATCACCTGGTCCATCCGGGATCCGGTGTCGACCAGTGCGGTGGCGACGATCGTGAGCGACCCCCCGCCACGCACCTTTCGTGCACTTCCGAGGAGTCGCTTCGGACGTTCGAGCGCCGTCGCGTCGAGTCCCCCGCTCAGCGTGCGGCCGCTGCCGTCCTCCGACGTATTGAAGGCTCGGGCCAGCCGGGTGATCGAGTCCAGGATGATCACCACGTCCTCTCCCATCTCCACCCTGCGCCGTGCCCGCTCGATCGTGATCTCGGCCAGGGCGACATGGCGATCGGCGGGAAAGTCGAACGAGGATGCGATCACCTCTCCGAAGCCGCACATCTCCATCTCGGTGATCTCTTCGGGCCGCTCATCGACCAGGAGGATCATGAGCTTGCACTCGGGATGATTGCGCTCCACACCTTCGGCCACGCGCTGCAGGATCGTCGTCTTCCCGGCCTTGGCCGGTGCGACGATCATCGCACGCTGCCCCTTTCCGAGCGGACAGAAGAGATCCACCACCCGGTTCGTGTAGTCGGGGTTCCCGTGCACATCACGCACCTCGCACTCGAGCCGCAACTGCTCGTCGGGATGCATGGCGCTGAGGCGGTCGAAGTCCGGTCGCCCTCGCGCCTCTTCGGGCGGGCGTCCGTTGACGAGCTGCAGTCGCTGCAGCGGCGGCGCCTTCCCGCTTTTCGGGCGCCCGCCAACCGTACCCGAGAGGTCATCACCGGTCCGCAACCCGAATCGGCTGATGAGCTTCCCGCTCACGTAGATGTCATCGTTGGAAGGGGCATAGCCCGCTTCCTTTCGTCTGATGAAGCCAGAGCCGCTGGAAAGCACTTCCAGCACGCCCAGAAATTGATCGTCGGTCACGGTATCTTGGGGAGGATGGATCCGTGGAAAAGGCGGATCTCGAAACGAAGTCCGAGCCTGCGCCGGGAACCCCGAGGACACGAAGGGGTTCCGAAAAAGTGACGCTACAGCCTACTGCCCTTTTGCTTCGCTGACAAGGGCCGGGGATTTACCGGACCACTCATCATCCCCTCCGGAGCCATCGACACCATGTCCATTTCTCCCCCGATCAGGCGAAATCTCTCATGAGCGAGCCACCAGCACGCGACGCGGCCGAATCCGACACCGGGCAGAGCGTTCCGGCGGAGGGCGCCTCATCGGGAAAAGGTGCGCACTGGAGTCATGTGGGAATTCTGGCGCTCACTCCCTTTCTCCTGCTGGCCTTCTTCTTCCTCCTGGACGGATGGCTCCGTGGGAACTGAAACGGTGTCCCGCTCAGGTGACAGCGGGTGTCTCCCGTTCCGGTCACTTCGGGCAGAAGAGGCATACCGGGGCCGGGTTTTCGGGGGGATCCGGGCACCTCAGGATGGCACGAAGTATGCTCTTTACATCTGTGGCGGAGGGTTCGCTCGTCGTTCGGCCCATCAGTCGGAGAATGCATCATGAGGAACGCTGACCAGTCTCGAAACCTGCTCCTCCTGCCGCTCCTGCTGGTGTCGCTGTTGTGGTCATCCCATGACGCCGAGGCGCAGCAGTTCGCCGCTTCGGTATGGGACCTTCCACCGGCTCAGTCACACGCCCTCTGGGATGGTGTTCATCTGGGCGTCACACCGGCCGCAGCCAACGTCGGCGTGCAGGTGAGCCTCGGCAGTTCGGCATGGCGGAGTGGCTCAGCCGCCTCGTTCGGATGGACGTCGAGCCGACTCGCCTACCAGTCGGCGCAGTGCTGGGACATCTGGTACGACCCCTGGGCCTATTATCACCCATACTGTGACTGGGGCTGGTACGCCTTCAGTCCTCATCCGGGATGGTGGCCGCCGGCCGTACACCACCGTCCGTACGTCAGCTACCGCTCCGGATTCGCCTTCTCGATCACGATCGGCGGAGGATGGCACTCGGCGTACTATGACCCCTGGTACCATGGCTGGTACCCGGTGCGCGCATACCCGGTCTACCGCACCGTCTACGTGGCGCCTCCGGTGCGCTGGATCCATCGGCCGCCCCCCACTCGAACCGTCTACGACCCGTGGCGCCCCACGCAGGTTCGCACCGCGGGTACCTGGAAGGAGGACCCCAGGGCCGCCACGCCGGCTCCGGGCACCGGCCGGG
This sequence comes from Gemmatimonadota bacterium, assembly GCA_007126575.1. GTDB lineage: Bacteria > Gemmatimonadota > Gemmatimonadetes > Longimicrobiales > Gaopeijiaceae > SLBA01. Next base: position 11,975 of record SLBA01000006.1, read on the forward strand.
TTGCGGTGCCGCGCGGCACGGCGACGTCGACGGGAGCCGACGCACCCCGCTCCGCATCTCCGGCCACCGGAACTCGGCCCGCCACGACTCGTGGGGGGGAGGAGATCCGCTCCGCCGCTCCGCCACCGGACCTGAGGACCCGCATCGGAAACCCGTCGGGCGATAACCCGCGGACGACGGCGGCCGATGCTCCGAATCGCAACGCGTCCCCGCCGACAGCGTCCTCGCCCCATCAGCGCCAGGCCTCGCCCCCGACCAGTTCGGCAACCCCGCCGCGTCAGTCGTCGCCCCCGGCCACGTCGGCAACCCCGCCGCGTCAGTCGTCGCCCCCGGCCACGTCGGCAACCCCGCCGCGTCAGTCGTCACCGCCGGCCGCGTCGCGCACTCCGCCGCGTCAGTCGTCGCCCCCGGCCACGTCGGCAACCCCGCC
>SLBA01000107.1 GCA_007126575.1 Gemmatimonadota bacterium
CCTGTCGGAAGCGACCGACCGCTCCGGAAGCGCTGCGGCCACTCCCTCAAGCTCGGCCAACCGATGGCGGGCGAGTTCCACGGCTTCCTCCTCATCCGTGGTGGCTCGTCTCGAGCCGGGCGGGACGAGGGACTCCTGGCCACCGCCGACATGGGAGTAGTCACGGAAATCGGCGTAGAATCGGGGGGGAGACGTCTTTCCCCGCCTCCGGAGGTAGAGGCGGGACTTGAGTGTGTCGTCACGAAGCTTGGGCATCGTGGCTCTCCTGAGTACAGGTGATCGTGATTGAGCGCGGATGACGCTCGGCTGTACTCACTCCCTACTCGGTCGTCAGGGGAGACCCGATGCCGCGGGTGGATGCCGTCTTGTGTTACCGTTGTGGTACCGTTTGTGTTACCACGGTAACAAAAAAAGCGGGCGGTCCATTGTAACTGCTTGGACCGCCCGCATTTACGTAGTGGGCCTGGGTAGACTCGAACTACCGACCTCACGCTTATCAGGCGTGCGCTCTAACCACCTGAGCTACAGGCCCCGAAGGCCGTGAAAGGTAGAGGATCGAGGGGGGTGGTTCAACCCCTCGTGGTTCACCCCGTCCCCGGGGGCGCCGCGGACCGCCCGACAAGCCCACACCACCCGGCAAGTCTTTCCCGGCAGCCATGCAGCTTCTGCAGGGCTGGCCCCCGATCCGCCGATCGCACCAAAGCGCAGAATCCCGCGAAACCACCTGCCCCGTCTGGACAATCGCACCCCTTGAGGGTTCTGGCACCCGCATTGCGATATACACAGGACGAAGGTGATGGGTGGAGGGTGTCCCGTCCGGTCGGTCAAACGGGGAGACACCGTACGGGGACTCGGTCGGATGGGCCCCTCCTCTCCATCTTCTTCTGATACGCTCACACTTTTCGGTCTTCAAGGGAGGTCCGGATGAAACGGATACGATACGGGGCGCTGATTCGCTCTGGAGTACTTCTCTCGGGAACGGCACTGCTGCTGTCCGCCTGCGCCCACGTGAAGCCCGACGAGATGGAGGCTGAGCTCGCCCAGGTCCGCGCGGAGATGCGTGCGGGCGACCAGGCCGTCGAAGACCAGCTCAATGCCCGGGTCGACCAGGTCGAAACTCGTCTCGCCGGTCTCGAGTCGCACCTGAGGGCGCTGCGTGACGACTTCGATGTCACCGTCGAGCGACTGGAATCGGCGCTGCGCTTCAACACGCCGGTCCACTTCGCATTCGACGACGACCAGGTGCGCACGCAGGATCGCGAGCTTCTCAACCAGTTCGCCGCCGTCATCGCGGACTACTACTCCGACGCGACCGTCACCGTCGAGGGCTTCACCGACTCGGCCGGCAACGCGGAATACAACAAGCAGCTCGGGCAACGCAGGGCGGAGTCGGTCAAGAGCTACCTGCAGACCCGAGGACTCGCCTCCGATCGTCTGCGTGCCGTGAGCTACGGCGAAGCGCAGGATCGCCAGATCGTTCCCGGCGCACAGGGTCCGGGCACCGAGGGCTGGCAGAACCGCCGGGTGTCGATGGTCATCGACTTCAACCCGCAGTCCGCCACCATGCCCGCAGTCGCCTCGTCCGGGACCGACGACTCCTGAGCCGATGAACGCACGAACCAGGCTGTAGTCTCGACGAAGTCTCCTAGACTTATTCGACAGCCTTTCGGGTGCCTCGCTCGTCCGACGAGCGGGGCACCTTGTATATTGATGCATGTAAATCCGGTTGCACCCATCGCGATCGACCCCGCCGAATCAGGCGCCATCCGGTGGGCTCGGCAGCCTCCTGAGCCCTCACAAGTCCCCCCGGACATCCATGCTGGAACGTCCCCCGAAGATCCTGGTCGTCGACGACGACCCCACATTCCGCGGAGTCCTCGAGATGCGCCTGGAGCGCTGGGGCTATCAGGTGAAGGTCGCCGACCGCGCCCGAAAGGCCCGGAGTCTCGTGCAGAGCTGGCGACCCGACCTGGTCCTCTCCGACGTGGTCATGCCCGAGGTCTCGGGGATGCAGCTCCTCAACCAGCTCCGCGAGGACGACCCCGGACGACCCGTGATCCTGCTCACGGCCCATGCGACCGTCGCGATGGCGGTCGACGCCATGAAGGTCGGCGCCGTGGACTTCCTCACGAAGCCGCTGAACTACCCGAACCTCCGCGCCGTGGTCGAAGAGGCGCTGGCACAGGCCCGGAAGAGGCCCCGCGACGATTCGGAGCCGACATCGGCCTCCCCGAAGTCCAGATCCGCTTCGACCGAAGAAGAACTCGGCCCCTTCATGGGCACCAGCCGCGCGATGCGCGAGATTTACGAGCTCATCCGGTCAGTGGCCGAGTCCGACGCCTCGGTCCTGATCACTGGTGAGAGCGGGACCGGAAAGGAACTGGCAGCGCAGACGATCCATGATCTGAGCGCACGCGCCGGAGGGCCCTTCATCGCGGTCAACGCGGCCGCCATCCCCCGCGAGCTCATGGAGAGCGAGATCTTCGGGCACGAGAAGGGAGCCTTCACCGGGGCCACCGACGCCCGCCCGGGGTGCTTCGAGATGGCCGACGACGGCACCCTCTTCCTGGATGAGATCGGCGAGATGCCCCGCGAACTCCAGCCCAAGCTGCTCAGGGTGCTGGATCGCGCGAAGATCCGCCGGGTGGGGGGCAAGCGCGAGGTCACCTTCAACGTCCGAACCCTCGCGGCCACGAACCGTGACCCCCGGAAGGCGGTCGAAGAAGGGATCCTCCGCGAAGACCTCTTCTTCCGCCTGAACGTCCTCCATGTGCATCTGCCCCCGTTACGGGAGCGGGGGGGCGACATCTCGCTCCTGGCCCAGCGGTTCGCAAGAGAGTTTTCGGCCAAGCACGGGGGCGAGCCGCGGACCTTCGAAGATCAGTCCCTGGAGTTCATGGAGGCCTATCAATGGCCCGGTAACGTTCGGGAGCTTCGAAACCTTGTGGAGCGGGCCGTCGTTCTGGCTCGCGAGGGTCGGATCCGCCCGTCCCATCTCCCCCCCTACGTGCGGGTCCCCGAGGCCACCTCGACGGGAGGGGAGTTTCGCTTCCCCGAGGGCGCGTCGGCGGCCGAGGTCGAGAAGGCGCTCTTCCTGCAGACGCTCGATGAAACCGGAAACAACAAGGCCGAGGCCGCACGCCGGCTCGGAGTGAGCGTTCGCACCGTGCGCAACAAGCTCAACGCCTGGAAGATCGATCGATGAAGATCACCACCCGGCTCGGGCTCGCCTTCGCCCTGCTGGGCGGTACGATGATCGCAGCCGTTGGGTATCAGCTTTCGATCGTCCAGACGGTCCAGCAGATCAATCAGGAGATCTCGCTGACCAGCCTCGATGCCGCCAGGATCTCCGTACGCCTTCTCCAGGGTGCCGAAGGCGTCCGGGAGTTCAGCGCGAAGTACGTTGCGACCGGCGACCCGGGCTACCGCCTGCAGTGGGAGGAGTGGGAGGCCTCGGTCGAGGAGGACCTCATCCCCCTGCAGCGCACGGAGCTTCAGGGCGAGTCGAGTCGCGAGCGAAACGCCGTGCTGGGGGCATGGCGATACTACCGCGAGGCTGCGGGGCCGCTGCGGAGTCTGACCGACGAGGCCGCCCCGGAGCCCCCGGCTGGCGGGGGATCGCTGAGTGGCGCGCTCCTTCCCATCGCCGCCCTCACCCCTGAATCCCTGGCGGCCCTGGACGAGACCACCGCCGCGCTGCTCGAGTTTCGGGAGCACACCGAGACCCTGATCGAGCTCAACGAAGCCGCCGTCCTGGCCATGCGCGCCGAGTCGCTGCGAGCCGCGGACCGGGCCCGAACGATCGCATGGATCGCGGCGGGCCTGGCGCTCCTCATCGCGCTCGGCACCTGGCTCTTCCTGTACCTGTCGATCTCGAATCCCCTGCGCCGGCTGACCCGTGGGACGCGGGAGCTCGCCCGCGGCCGGTTCGACCACCGGCTTCCCGTTGCGGGGGGCAGCGAACTTTCACAGCTCGCGCAGGACTTCAACGAGATGGCCGAGCAGCTCGACGAGCTCGAGGCGCTCAAGCAGGACTTCGTCTCGCACGTCTCCCACGAACTGAAGGGGCCCCTGGCCGCGATCCAGGAAACGATCCTGGTATTCCTCGAGGAGCTGCCGGGTCCCCTGACCGAGCGGCAGAGGCACCTGTTGGAGCTGTCGGAGGGGAGCTCCGCCAGGCTCTCGACGATGATCGAGAACCTCCTCGAGGCTTCGCGCATGGAGGCCGGCGGACGGGAGTACGACCCGGTGCGACACGATCTCGAGCCCATCGTTCAGTCGGTGATCACCGAGTCGGAGCCGGTCACCGAGGAGCGGGCGCTTCGAGTGTCGCTCAGCCTGCGAAGCCCCGAAACCACCCTGGTCTGCGACGGGGACCGGGTCCGAGAGGTCGCCGCCAATCTCATCGGGAACGCGATGAAATTCTCTCCTCGGGGAGGGCGTATCCGGGTCACCATCGGACGCTGCGAGACTCCGCCGGCGGGGGTGCCCGAACGGTGGCACGAGAGTCTTGCGCGGGAGCGCGGCCCCTTCCTGCTGCTGTCGGTCGAAGACGACGGCCCCGGAGTCCCCGAGGGTCATCGGGAAGCCGTCTTCGAGAAGTTTCACCAGGTGCGGCGGGGCCAGCGGATCCAGGGCCAGGGGGTCGGGCTGGGGCTGGCGATCTGTCGGGGGGTGGTCGAGGCGCACAGGGGAGCGATATGGGTTGAATCCGCGGAGCATGGTGGTGCGATCTTCCGCGTCCTACTCCCGGAGCTTCCTTCCCGCTGGGAAGGCCGCGACGTCGAGGAGCGGGACCCTCAAACTCAAGGGTCGGGTACTACTGCCTCCATGTCCCCATCGATCCCGGGCCCCTGATGATCCAGTCCCCTGTGCCCCGACTCTGCCGTATCTCGCTCCTCTATGGCGGTGTGTTCCTGCTCTCTGCATGCGGGCTCCGAGGCGGGGGAACCGCCCCGGCTGCGCCGGTCGATTCCGACACCGTCGAGAACTCAGGGCCCCCGGCGGCGACCCCGGTGACCTCGGCCGAGGACCCTTCCGAGTCGTCCACGCAACTTCGCACCCTTCTGCTCGACGGTGAACGCCTTCTGGCCGAGGGGGACCTCGATGAGGCCATCGAGGCCTTTCAGGGCTACCTGGCCTTCGGGGGCTCCGAGGATGGGAGTGCCCGGGCGCTCTGGGGACTCGGTCTGTCCTTTCTGGTTCCCGACGAAGAGACGCACGACCCGGAGAGAGGGCTCCGGGCCCTGGACACACTGGTCGACGACCATCCTCTGACCCTGCAGGGTCAGCAGGCGCAGTGGCTGCGCGGCCTGATCATGGAGCTCGGTCAGGCGCGAGCCATCGCGCGGGAACAGGAGCAGCTGATCGAGCAACTGAGCGAGATGGTCGAGCAGCTCCGGCGCATCGACCTGGACCGCAGGCCGGGCGGGGTCCGGCCCGACTCGGTGCGTCGGCCTCCCGCCTCCTGACCGCCCTTCCCCGGGTCCCACCCCGGGGCCGGGCGGCACCACACCGCTCCATGCCGTCTGGCCGTGAGGTCAGCTTCCCGACAGCAGCCCCGCCATGTATCGAGCCGCTCGGACGCCCTTGCGGACGGTCGAATCCGGCCGCGCGTCCGCTATGGAGGCCTCCTCTCCCGTCCCCTCGGGATCGGTGGCTGTCGGGGACGGTGCCGCTCCGTTGTCGGAACTCTCCTCGGGCAGCCATTTGTCCGCCTCGCTCCAGGGTCGGATCGAGCCATGACCGGATGACCCCGGCCGCATGGCAAGCTCCCAGAGCTTCCGGGTGAGCACGGCCGGAGACGGCTCTCCCGGCCCCACCCCTCGGCCGAAGTGACGCATCAGAACCCGCTTCACCGGAGCGGCGATTCCCGGATCCAATTCGGTGACTACAGAGGAAGGCACCGCGATCCCCGCCCAGTCCCGCGCGAGCGTCAGGAGCCAGAATGCCCCGGTTCCCCCGCGACTCCGACGGGCCCGGTCGACGAACCGGCCCCAGTCGATCCGTCCGGACGCCACGAGTACCTGCGTGTCGCGAAGCGCCTTCCAGGCCCCGTGCGCCAGCGAATGCGACCAGGTGAAGTGGAGGGCGTTGTGAAGCAGAAGATCCTGCGGAGAAGGGATCACGATCCCCCCCCACAGCGGACGTCCCCCGGAGGTGCCTACGGGCTCGGCTCCACTCCACAGATCGGCGGCCGAGTATAGGAAGGGGTTGAATTCGGGAAACACGTCGCCATGGAGCTCGAGTTTCATCCCGAGGCCCACGTCATCTTCCATTGGGCGAAGATGATGGTGGGTGTCGTACGCCGCATCCGGTACGGGTCCTCCCCACCGTTGCCACCCCAGGGCGTTCGCCCGTTCCCGGACCCTCGCGACATCCGGCTCGCGCACGACAATGTCCACATCGGACATGGGGCGCTCGCGCATCGAGTCGTAGTAGCCGAGGGCCAGCGCCCCACCCTTGAGGATGAGGGCATTGGTCTCGTCCGCTTCGAAGGTTCGCAGCAGACGCTCGAACCGCTCCTCGAACTCCCGCAGGCGAAACTCGTGGATCATCGCGAGACGCTCCAGCACCTCGAGAGCGCTGGACGGCGGCCCCTCGCGCACCTCGTCGAGCGGCGGTGCGGGGATCGGGAGTCCGCTGCGCATCAGACTCCGCAGCTGGGTGTAGAGCACCGGAGTGGCCATCTCCCACTCCGCGACCAGAAGCAGGAGAGACCAGTCGAAGCGCGATCCTTCCCGAAGGGCGCCATTCGCCTGAAGTGCCGCATGAAGGATCTGCGGGTTTCCGCTCGCCGTGGAAAGCACGACCTGAACCTCGGGAGGCAGCCCGCTGCGGTCACCGTCGACCCAGGCCATCACCCGGTCGGATGCCAGGAGAGCAGCTGATCGAGCCCCTCATCGAGCCGATCGAAATCCCTCACGAGGTAGAGGGTGTAGACGGGGACCCTCCGGACCAGCGTCGCCACCCGGTCCAGGAGCGTCGGCATTGCGGCCGCCCCCAGCATCTCCCCGAACTTGACCTGCCCCTGTACCGCGAGTGTGGCCTCGACCGCACCCATCCGAACCCGTCGGACCGTAGCCTCGGCATCCCGGGGTGGGACCGAGGCGAGTAGATATAAGGCCTCGAGCGGCACGGGCTTACCACAGATCGCACGCTCGGGAAGGTCGGAAACGACCAGCTTCCCCTCGCGATTGAGTGCCCGATCGCGTCCAATGCCGAGCCGCTGGCGACTCTCGTCGGTCAGCCTCGCACTCGCTCCCCCCGGACGCACCCTCACGCTCCCGATGTCCGGCAGCTCGACGGGCAGGTCATCGTCGGTCACGAGGCGCCCTCCACGCTGCACGAGGGAGAGGGACAGTGTGGATTTTCCCGAACCACTGGGAGCAAGAAACGCCACGGCCCCGGGACCGACATCGACAGCGCCGGCATGCAGGGTCAGGAGCCCTTCCATGTGCAGGGTGGTGTTGAGCACACGACCCATCAGATCGGCCCGCCCGAACTCCCAGGAGGGTTCCCGATTCGGACGCCAGTGGATGGTCCGCCCGTCCCTCGATATCCGAAACACTCCGGAGTCATCGACCAGGATCCAGCGAGCCCCCTCGGTGTCCTCGAGCAGACGTACGCGGACATCGTCGTAGAGGACCCCACCACCGAGGACCTCCCCATCGGGTCTGTCAGGCAGATCGTAGTCGAGAGCGAACCACCAGCGTGGATCGCCTCCGGGGCATTCACGGAGCTCCGGGAAGGGGATCTCGGATTCGAGGCACTCTCCGTAGATGGAGTACCGAAAGGGTCCCCCCCATGACGTGGACATCAATCTCCCAGGTACTCGATCTCGGGGACCGGTGAAAAGAGGCGAACATGGTCCGGGTCATCTCCGAGGACCTCCCCGCGAAGCTCGACCCATGCGTGCCCTTCGAGGGCATCGCCTACCGTACGAATGCCGAACCGGATCTCGCTGTCCGAGAACCCCTCCGATCGGAGAAGCTGATGGAGGGCCAGGGAGCGCACAAGGCATTGGGCGCGCAGCGGTCCGAACCGGCTCACCCGGTCCACGGCCAGTGCCAGTTGACGAGCCCGCTCGACTCCGGAAGCTGCACCCAGGCCGTCGACCCGCTCGCCTCGGAGTATCTCATCGGAAGGGTCCGCCCCACCGGGGGGGGAACGAACGGCCGTCCCTACGAGATGTCCCCTCTTTCGCGTACGCTTTACGAGGGTCCAGCGAAGAAGGGCAAGCTGCGCTCGTGTCAGATCCAGCCAGCCTCGAGGACCGGATCCCAGCAGCGTAAGGAGAGGTCGGATCATTCGGTCCCTGCGGTCTTCAATTCCAGGGCGGTGTCAGAGAAGGCCCGAGGCATTCGACTTCCACAGCGGGACTCCGACCACATCGCAGCGTGGGTCAGGACAGCGCCGAGGTACACCTTTGAGCTGCAGGACCTCCGCGATACATCACAGGCGGGAGTCGTGATCGACGCTGTTCGCTCCGACCAGTCCCGCGTCCAGAAGGTCCGCAAGAAACTCCATCACGTCAGTGCGAACATCGCCCGCAGGCGCATCCGGAAACGCCTGGTGGACGGCGTTCAGAAGGGCCTCAGGCTCCTCGACTCCGGTCTCGAGAAACCGCCAGATCGTCACACCGACCGGGTTCAACCCGAAGTACGTTTCAGTGTCGGTGCAGTAGAGGACGGCCCCGTCGTCCATCTCCTTGAAAATCACGGAACCCCGGGGCTGTGGCAAACTCTTCATGGTCATGACCGTCCAGTGTCCCCGGGGTTCCGGTAATTTCAGGCTTCAGCCGTCGGTGCAGTCACCTCAGCTTCGGCCGTTGACGTAAACGTCGGCGAACATGAGCGTGAGTTCGCGAAAACTTCCGAACCGCTTGAGTGTGGGCTTCTGATACATGGTGCCTCCGCTTTCGTACGTGTGAATGCTGAGCTTCACCGTCTCGAAGCGCAAGCCCCGTACCAGACCGGCACACCCCGTGTCCCAAGGGGTTTCAGAGCCCGAACCCTGCACTGAGTGGGGTCTGGCGGCCGGGCAACCGATGACCTGCCGGGACAGGAGATGTTGCGGATTCACCTCGTGATCATCGCCCCTGCCAAGCTTTGTTCCACCCTGCCCCCGCTGCTTCAGCTCTCGGGCCCGGGGGTCGGACCCACCCGCGTGATCTCTCCGGCTCCGCCCGTCTCATCGGCAAGCCCACGTTCCAGTTCGGCGATCCGGTCGAGAGGAACGGCGACACGAAGCCGGACGCGAGCGCCGAACCTCTCCTCGAGTCGGGTGGCCTCCACTCGATCCAGAAGCCGAAACACCCCATCGACGGAGGGGTAATCGAGGTTCAGGCGACACTCCACCCTGAGCACTTTCTCGACGGTAGGGAGGGTGTCGAGTGCCCTCTGGACGCCGGAGGCGTAGGCTCGCCCGAGTCCGCCCTTTCCCAGCTTCACCCCTCCATAGTACCGCGTGACGACGGCGGCGATCTCTCCCAGGTCGGAATGCAGGAGCGTGGTCAGCATGGGTCGTCCCGCCGTTCCCTGCGGCTCCCCGTCGTCACTCATTCCGACGTGAGCCGTGGATCCGGGAGGACCGGCCACAAAGGCCCAGCAGTTGTGTGTGGCGTCCGGGAACTCGGCCCCCACCCGGCCTATGAAGTCCCGTGCGAGCTCGGGCTCGGGCGTATGGCCGAGCGTGGTGATGAATCGGCTTCTGCGGATCACCTCCTCGGTCCGATGGACCCCCGCGGGGATCGGGAACCGATCGCCGGACTCGCCCACGTCAGGCAAGGTCACCCCCGGTGTCGCGGGGTGCCGCGGCGACCGGGTTCAATTCCAGCGACTGGGGCGCCCCATCGAGACCTCGTCGTCGTCATCGTCCTCCCACTCGTCCCAATCATCATCGTCGTCGTCTTCGTCTTCCTCCCACTCGTCCTCGTCCTCTTCGTCCCAATCGTCGTCGTCATCCCAGTCGTCCTCGTCGAAGTCGTCGTCTTCGTCGAGGGCGCGCAGGGGATGGATGTCGAGAAAGAGGGGGTGGAAGGTCTCTGCTTCGAGATCGACCGGTAGCGCACGCATGCCAGGTTCTCCGGAAAATGGCGGGTGAAGGGGTGAACCCGGAGGACGGAAAATGGCACCACGCCCCCCGATCCGGGCAATTGTACGGTCGAGCCTTTGAAAGTCAAGCGCCTCGTCGGCATGCCCGGGGGAACGTGCTCGGCCTGCCGGTTTTATTATTGTGATGCGACGCATGGGAGGTCGGTCTCCGATGACGTCGGACCCTGAGGTCCCCCTCATCATCCCAGGAGCTCCCGGAATGGCCCGAACGTTCGCACTCCCTCTGATCGGCGCACTCGGCCTCGGACTCGTGGCGTGTGACCTCCCGCAGGCACATGGAGACGTCAACGCCCTCATCGTGGCTTCCGACCCCGAGATCTGGCAGGCGGTCGAAGACGACCTGATCGACACCCTGGAGCCCACCATCCAGACGATCACCGACGAGCGGGCCTACCGCGTGACCTGGCACGACCCCGAGGAGCGGCGGATCTGGGGAGACCTGCGCCGTTTCAGACAGGTGCTCGTGATCGGGACCGTAGACGATGACTGGGTGGCCCCCGCGCTCGAAAAGCGGGGGCGGGGGGCGGCTGATGTCACTCCTCCCGAACTGATTCACGTCGACAACGTCTGGTCGCGGGGTCAGATCGTGCATGTGCTGGTTCTGGGGCCGGAACATGGGGCGGCCGAGGTCATGGCCCACGCCGACGAGCTTCACGACCGGATCGACCAGCGCTTCCGCACCTATGCGACGAACCGGATGTTCACGTCCGGGCGAAACACGGAGCTCGCCGACTCCCTCGGCACGAACGTCGGGTTCTCGATCCTCCTGCCCAACGTCTATCGGTACTCGGTACAGGACTCGGTCTACCGCTTCCGCAATGACAACCCGACCCCGACGGAGCGAATCCGCGAGATCGGTGTGAGCTGGAAGACCCCGATCCCCGACGAACTTCCGGGCCAGGAGGCGCTGATCGAATGGCGCAACGACTTCGCCGACGCCTACTACAACGACGCCCAGGTCGTCGAGACCCGGATCACGGACCTGCGTCCCGTCTCGATCGACGGATCCGAAGCCCTGGAGTTCCAGGCGTCTTGGTCGAGCCCCCCCGGGGAGTGGCCCGCCGGTGGCCCCTTCATCACGAGGGTGATCACCTGCCCCGACCAGGACCGGATGTACTTCGCCGACGCGTGGCTGTACGCCCCCGGGCAGGACAAGTACGAGTACATGATCCAGCTCCAGACCATCCTGAACTCCTTCCACTGCGGCACCGGTGCCGAAGAGATGCACGCCGAGGTGGAGGGGGAGGGCTAGAAGGCCCCGTGGTATTGGGGATTCAACCACGTCAACGGAGTCCGAACCATGCTTCGCTCGACGCCACGTCCATATCGCGTCGCCACGGCGCTGGACACCCTCGCCGTGATCCTGACCGCGTGTGACACCATCACCGGCCCGGAGCCCCCGGATCGCCCGGCGTTCCAAACTGCGCCCATCGCCGGAGTCGATATCACCACCCATCCCGTTGGCCATGGCACCGTACAATTCACTCCCAACCTCTGGCTGGCCGGCCCGGGACAGATCTGCGGGAGCCTCGCCACGTACCACATGGACCCCGTACTCCTCTTCAGGGACTCCGGGAATCGCTACTTTCGGATTTCACGCTCCGACATCGTCGTCGGGATGGAAGCGCAGCTCTGGATCGAGCCCGGCACGGGAATCGAGCACATCTGTCCCGGGGCCATCGCCCCAACCCACATCGTGGTGAGCTTCCCGCGCTGAGCGCAGCTGCTCGCGCCACGCCCCCCCGTCGCGAAGGCCGATCGCCCGGGGGCCCCGGCGACGGGGACTCTTCGGGGCGCAGCCGAGCCACGATGCCCAACCGGCACCCCAACGCGCCCCGAAGCGTAGCGAGCCCTCCCCCATGAACTCCCCGGTACGGCGAGCGGCCCCGCCGCCGGGGCCCCCGGGCGATCGGCCCCCTGGCAGCCCATCGGGTCCGCCCCGGATCCCGCCGATTGGCAGCGCGCCCCGATTCCGCACCGCATGAATCCGGGCCGATCGAGGAGTCCCCCCGCCCACCCCTCGCGGATCGCTCACCGAAATGCCACTCTATCAGAGCAGCGTGGCGCCCCCGGGTGACCGCGCCCGAAGCCCCGAACCCCTCGCCTTCGACCCGCCCCATCGCCGTGTCCTTCGTCCACCTGCACACCCACTCCGAATTCTCGCTCCTCGACGGCGCGAACCGCCTGACCGACCTGGTCGAGCGCGCGCTCCACTTCGAGATGCCCGCGCTGGCCCTGACCGACCACGGCTGCATGTTCGGCGCCTGGAGCTTCCAGAAGGC
>SLBA01000051.1 GCA_007126575.1 Gemmatimonadota bacterium
CCTGGGGATCTTGAGCGTCTGGAGGATGGCCATGACATTGTCTTCGACGGAGAGCTTCCGGAAGACCGAGGGCTCCTGGGCGAGGTATCCGACCCCCATCCTGGAACGTTTATACATCGGAACGCGGTTCAGCTTCCGGTCATCGAGGTACACCTTCCCGCCATCCGGTGCGATCAGCCCCACGACCATGTAGAAAGTGGTGGTCTTCCCCGCTCCGTTCGGGCCGAGGAGTCCCACGATCTCTCCCTGCTGGACCTGGAGGTCCACCTGGTTCACGACCTTGCGTCGCGAATAGATCTTGGTGAGCCCTTCGCCCCGGAGGATACTCGTCCCCTTCCTCTGCGGGAGTGTGGCCACATTCGAATCCTGCGTGAGTTCGGATCCCTCGTTCATCGTCCAGGTCCCCCGACCGTCTCTTGATTCCGGGCGGAGGCCGTTCCTCCACCCACCGGATCCAGCTGGATGCCGTCCACGGGCCGACCATTTCCCTGGGCCTCGACCCGATCAACCTCACCCTCGACCAGGTAGATCACGATCCGCTCTGCGACGATGTAGGAAATCGACCAGCGAGACGACGGGGGTGAGCGGACCTCTCCGGTCTCTGCATCCACAACCACCACGTCGTCGCCAGCTTCCTCGTCGTCGTCCGCTGCGGCGCCGGCCTCCCCTTCGGACGGGGGCTGACGATAGAGCGTGCGCGCCCCACCCGAGGATTCGAGTCTCTCGAGGCGATACTCGTCGCGTCGGACACCCCCGCCCCCCGGGGGCGTGTCGTCGGGCTCGTCCACTTCCGGAGCGTCGGGGTCGATGTCCGCCGGATCCGGCGCCTCTGCCTGCGCATCGGGGAGCCGTGTAAAGGTTGCGACGATCTCCTGGCCCTCGATCCAGTCATGGTCCAGGACCATCCCGGATCCATCCCCCTCCTCGTCACTCGCCAGGGAAAGCGTGGGTGCCTGGCTCGAGGTCTCACCACGTGCCTGTCCGGTGGCCCGGATCGTCCGCGTCTCCTCCTGCGCGCCCTCGATCACGATGTTTCGCCCGAAGATCGAGATCTCCTCCGACGTCAGGGTCGCCCGCACCTCGTCGGTCCCTTCCGCGGTGACCGATTCGATCTCTTCGGCAGGCGTGAGCCGGACCAGGACATCGTCTCCGGTCAGGATCGTGCCGTCGTCGGTCTCGATCCGGCCCTCCCTTCGGGCTCTAAGCGATTCCAGCACGTCGTCGCGAAGGGTCAGGTTCACCAGACCGCCCGACGCCACAACCTCCCCGCGGACCACATTCGCGTTGCCGGTCAGGATCAGCTGCCCGCCAGGCTGATCGAAGGCGAGCGAGTCCGAGGTGGCGCGAAGATCCTCCCGATCCACCTCGACATTCCCATCGCCCCAGAAGAAGTCCTCTCCCTCGAACCGGAGTCGATCCGCCAGGATCCGATAGGGAGCGGGAGCGGGGGCGCCCGGACCGGTCGCGCTGGGAACGAGATCGGCTCGGGTCCCCGGTCCCCAGACGGTGAGCTGGTCATCGGGGCGTCCCGCGACCGCCTCGCGGTAGTCGAGGGTATCGCCCTGGACCTCGGAGCCCCGCTCCACATCGAGGAAGCGGACCGCTCCCCGTGCGAAAAGCCGTCCCTCTCTCTCGTAGTAGTCCGCGAGGCGGGCGTCGAGCTCCCGCTCGGGGTGCCGGAACCGCACGTTCCCGATCAGTTCGGTCCGATTCGAGGCTTCGTAGACGACCGCCGAATCGGCCTGGATCCGAAGGCCGTCGGGGCAGATCAGGTAAGGCCCGCCGATATAGGTGATCCGATTCCCGGGAGTGACCTGTCGAGTGGCGAACTCCCGGTAGTCCTCGCGGAGCGAGCAGTTTGTGCCCAGCGCGGCCTGCGCGGCCAGCGGGGCCGGCCCGAGTCCCACGAGGAACGCCGGGACGCCCGCGGGGGAATCCCCCGGTCCCGGAAGACCGATGCTCCCGAACAGGCCTCCGAACAGGAGGAGGAGTGGAACCCGAGCGGATGAACGTAGTGAGGTACTCATCGGCCCGTCCCCCGCGCCCTGAAGTCTCTGAACTCGAGGTCGGTCGTGAAGGCCGCCCCCCGGAAGGGAGGTTCCCCCTGCTGGTACATGACGAAGGCCGAGTCGCTTCGCATCTCCTCGGCTCGAGGGTCGTAGTGCAGCTCCTGGCTCTCGAGGCGGCGCCCCTGGCCAGGAACGGTCAGAACCACGTTGCCGTACGCGGCCATCCGGTTGGTTCTCGTGTCCAGCCAGCCGCGGTCCGCCACCACGTGCGCCCGCTCCGAGCCGTCCTCGTTGTACACGTCCATCTCGAGAACGCGGAGCGCTACCGAGGTCGAATCGTTCCATTGGATCGTGGTATCGGCAACGACCTTCGCCTGGATCACCCCATCCTGAGTGAACCGGTGCACCATCCCGAAGGCGATGCCGTCCGCGTTGAACTCCAGGTACTCCGGAGGGACCGTCACCAGCGGCGCCTCCTCCTCGCACCCGGCCGCCAGGGGGAGCGCCAGGAGCACCAGAATCAGCGCCCATCGCCGGATCGTCCAGTCGGACCTGTTCATACCATTCCTGCCTTCAAGAGATCATGGAGGTGCACGACGCCGTGCAGGCGTCGATCCCCGTCGACCACCGGAAGCGCCATGATCCCATGCTCCTCCATCTCGCGCACCACAGCACCGGCGAGCTGGCCGAGCCGGGCCAGTCTGGGCTCGGCGGTCATGACCTCGTACACCGGCAGGCCCAGAAAGTCGGGCTCGCGATCCATCAGCCGAGCCAGGTCACCCGAGGTGAGGACCCCCACGACCCGTCGCTCGGTGTCGATGATCGGCACCGTGCCGCGCATGTGCGCGAGCGGAACGATGCAGTCGCGCATGCGGGCATCGGTCCCGACCGCGGGGTATGCGTCTCCGACCATGACATCCTCGACCCTCAGCGTGAGGCGACGGCCCAGCGCACCCCCCGGGTGGAACTGGGCGAAATCACCGGGCTCGAAGCCCTTTCTCTGGAGGAGCACCATGGCGAGGGCGTCGCCCATCGCGAGGGCCGCCGTCGTCGACGAGGTCGGGGCCAGGTCGAGAGGGCAGGCCTCGGCGGAAACGGCGCAGTCGAGCGCCACCGTGGCGTGCCGGGCGAGCGGTGAGTCCACCGCACCGGTGAGCGCAATGACCGGCAGTCCCAGGCGGGCCATGTATTCCATGAGGCCCGAAAGGTCCGACGTCGCTCCACTCTTCGAGATCACGATGCCCACATCGGCCCGGGAGACGATTCCCAGGTCGCCGTGGAGGCCATCGACCGGATGCAGGAAGGTGGCGGGGGTCCCGGTCGACGTTAGGGTCGCCGCGAGCTTCCTCGCGATGATCCCGCTCTTGCCGACTCCACTCACGATCACCCGCCCTTCGGCCCGGTAGAGGATCTCGATGGCCCTGGCAAAGGTGTCGTCGAGCCGATCGGCCATCTCGGCCAGCGCCTCAGCCTCGTCGTGCAGTACTCGACGGCCCTCGCGGACCAGGACACCCGCATCGGGCTCGGGGGAGGTGCGTGCGCTGGAATCGCCGCTCCGGGACTCGGTCGTCGTCGGGTCAGTCACGTCGTCCTCCCGTGGCCGTGGACGCCGCGAACTGGTCTCCGTCCCGGGCCGCCAGGTACGCGTCGACCCGCTCCTCCCACTCTCCCCGGGACTGCAGGAGGACTTTCGAGAACTCCCGCACCGCGCCACGCCCGCCTTCCCGACGGGTCGTCCAGAGGGCCTCCCTGCGGACCTCGCTCACCGCGTTGGCGACCGCCACGGGGAGCCCCACTCGCCGAAAGACGGGCAGGTCCGGAAGGTCGTCGCCGAGCATGGCGGCCTCATCCCAGGAAAGCCCATGCCGTTCGAGAATTCCCTGGACCACGGGCAGCTTGCGGGCCCCCGCCTCCTGATGGCACTCCTCGATCCCGAGTTCGCGGGCACGCGCCGCCGTGGCCGGAGACACCCGTCCCGAGACCAGCGCCAGGTGGATCCCGGCCTCGCGGAGCAGCACGAGTCCCAGACCGTCCTGGATATCGAACCGCTTGAGTTCGATGGGGCGCCCCTCGGTGTCCTCTCCGAGGTAGACGCCCGCATCGGTGAGTACCCCGTCCACATCGAGGATGACGAGGCGGATTCGACGTGCGACATCACGGGGAATTCGCTCCGCACCGGAGAACCCTCCGCCGGATCCCAACTCGGATCCGGTTCCCTCCGGGCGGAGCAGACGGGCCCGTCGCCTCATCATCCCGCCCCCCGGACCGAGGCCATCCCGGCCATGACCGAGCGAACCTCGCGCAGCGCCAGAACCTCACGCAGCAGCGACGCCATCTCCTCGAGCGGGAGCATGTTCGAACCATCGGAAGGCGCCCGGCTCGGCTCGGGGTGGGTCTCGAGGAAGAGGTGATCACAGCCCGCGGATACCGCGGCGCGAACGAGGGCCGGAATGTGCTCCGGATCCCCTCCGCTCGACCCATCGGCCCGTCCGGGCCGCTGCACCGAGTGCGTCCCGTCGAAGACCGTCGCGCACCCCGTCGCGGCCCGCATGCGGGCGAAGGAGCGCATGTCGACCACGAGGTTCCCGTATCCGAAGAAGGTGCCTCGCTCCGTGACCACCACCGTTTCGGCTCCCCCCATTCGAGCCTTCTCGACCACTGCCGCCATCTCCTCGGGGGCCATCCACTGTCCCTTCTTGATGTTGAGGGGACGTCCCGTGGCCGCAGCGGCCAGGATGAGGTCGGTCTGCCTGCACAGGAAGGCGGGGATCTGAAGCACGTCAACGACCTCCGCCACGGGCCCGGCCTGGTCGGGCTCGTGAATGTCGGTGATCACCGGAAGCCCCGTCTCGGCCCTGACCTTCGCAAGCCGCTGGAGGCCCTCGTCGAGCCCCGGCCCCCTGGGGGAGCCCGCCCGGGAGCGGTTGGCCTTGTCGAACGAGGCCTTGAAGACCACCTCGAGCTCGAGCTCCCTCGAGAGAGCGGTCAGAAAGCGCGCGATCTCGAGGTTCAGTGCATCGTCCTCGAGCTGGCACGGCCCCGCAATCAGGGTGAAGTCATGAAACAGCCTCATCTCAGGCATCGACCCCGGCCGCCTGCTCGGCGCCCTCGGTGGACCGCTCCCGCCCCTTGCGAGCCGCAGCCGCCGCAATGAACGACGCGAAGAGCGGATGGGGTCGGGTGGGCCGGCTCTTGAGTTCGGGATGGAACTGGCAGCCGATGAACCACGGGTGGTCCGGCACCTCGATGATCTCGACGAGCTTGCCGTCGGGCGAACGACCGCTGAAGCGCATCCCCTGCGCCTCGAGCTGCTCGATGTACCGGTTGTTGACCTCGTAGCGGTGGCGATGGCGCTCCGAAATCTCGAGAGTGCCGTAGATCCCGGCCACCCGGGATCCTTCCGCCAGCTTCGCCGGGTATGCCCCCAGGCGCATGGTCCCCCCCTTGTCGGTGACCTGGCGCTGGGAGTCCATGAGGCAGATCACGGGATCCTGCACCTCGTTCTCGAACTCGATCGAGTGCGACTCGCCCAGCCCCACGAGGTTCCGGGCGGCCTCGATCACCGCGCACTGAAGCCCCAGGCAGATCCCGAAGAAGGGTCGGCCGGACTCCCTCGCCCACCGGATCGCCGAGAGCATGCCCTCCACACCCCGCTGGCCGAAGCCACCGGGGATGAGCAGTCCGTCGTACTCGTCGAGCCGCTCCCCGCACCCCTCGCTCTCGAAGCCCTCCGACGAGAGCCAGTCGATCTCGACGCCGACGTCGTTGGCGATCCCTCCGTGAATGAGCGCCTCCTGCACCGACTTGTAGGAGTCCACGAGCTCGGTGTATTTCCCGACGACAGCGATCTTCACCGGGCCACCCGAAGGAGACCGGATCGTATTCACCATCCGGGTCCACTCCTCGAGCTCGGGCTCCGGAGCCTCGAGCCGCAGAAGCTCCATGACGTAGGCGTCGAGTCCCTGTCGATGATACTCGAGGGGCACCTGGTAGATCGAGTCGACGTCGAGGGCCTCGACCACGCCCGGCAGATCCACATTGGTGAACAGGGCGATCTTCCGGCGGATGTCCTCGTCGAGGGCATGCTCGGAGCGACAGATCAGCACCTGGGGCTGGATCCCGATCTCCATGAGTTCGCGGACGGAATGCTGAGTAGGCTTCGTCTTCAGCTCTCCTGCCGCAGCGATGTACGGGACGAGTGTCAGGTGCACGAAAATGGCGTTTCGGGACCCTTCCTCCTGCCGGAACTGCCGGATCGCCTCGAGGAAGGGGAGCGACTCGATGTCTCCGACCGTGCCCCCGATCTCGGTGATCACGACGTCATGATCGTGGGAGAGACGTCGGATCGCGTTCTTGATCTCGTCGGTCACATGGGGAATCACCTGCACCGTGGAACCCAGGTAGTCACCGCGCCGCTCCTTGGTGATCACCGTCTGGTAGATCCGGCCCGTCGTGATGTTGTTGGCCTGCGAGAGGGATTCGTCGATGAAGCGCTCGTAGTGCCCGAGGTCGAGGTCGGTTTCGGCCCCGTCGTCGGTCACGAACACCTCGCCGTGCTGAAAGGGCGAGAGCGTTCCCGGGTCCACGTTGATATACGGGTCGAACTTCTGGATGGTGACCCGAAACCCCCTGTTCTTGAGCAGCCGACCCAGCGAGGCCGAAGCGATTCCTTTCCCCAGCGAGGAGACCACGCCCCCCGTGACGAAGATGTACTTGGTGTTGCGCGTCGAATCAGTCATGAGCCCTTGGTTCGGATGGAATGAGGCCGGAGGCCCCGGAAAGGATCCCCTCCATTCTGGCGAGATCGGCGACTGTGTCCACCCCCCCGACCGGATTCGCCACGACGGCGACCCCCATCGGCATCGCCGCTTCCAGGGGCCTCAGCTGCTCGAGTCGCTCGATCTGTTCCAGGGGCGACGGGGGGAGCGAGACCCAGCGCAGGAGGGCGTCCCGGCGGTATGCGTAGATCCCGAGGTGCCTCAGGTAGGGGGCGTGCCGCAGTTCATCATCGGTCGGAGGCCCGCCTCTGCGATGCGGAATCGCGGCCCGTGAAAAGTAGAGCGCGCGGCCGCTGCCGGCGCGGGCCACCTTCACCACCGAGGGGTCCGCCAGCTCCTCCGGCGTCTTGAGCGGACCGGCACAGGTCCCGAGATCCCAGTCTTCATCCCGCACGAGGTTCACAGCCTCCATGAGGTGCTCTTCGTCGACCAGGGGCTCGTCTCCCTGGACATTGACGATGAACCGGTAGGAGGCGAACTCCCGCATGCGGACGACTTCGGCGACCCGGTCGGTGCCCGAGGGGTGTGCAACATCGGTGAGCACCACCCGGGCGCCGAAGCTCCGACAGGCGTCGACCACCCGGGGATGATCGGTCGCGACGACGACCTCCCCGAAGAGCCCCATCGCCGAAGTGCGCCGCCAGACCCACTCGATGAGCGGGTGGCCTGCGATCGGCTGCAGAGGCTTTTCCGGGAGTCGCTCGGAAGCGAGGCGCGCGGGGATCACCGCCAGAACGGAATCGTTCACGGTGTCCCGGGGCGCCGGGGGGTCGGGGGTGCGTTTGCAAGATCCACGCCATGTAAGGTAGGCGCCGTGGGCCTTCGGGGGCAAGGGCTCGGAGGAATTCGAGATTCGAGCGCGGGCCTCCTTCTTCGGGTCAGAGGCGAAGGAAGTTTCGCATCAACTCCACCCCGTACGAGGAGAAGAGCGACTCCGGATGGAACTGGATGCCCCAGACCGGGGCCGCTCGATGGCGGATCGCCTGGATCACCCGGTCGCCCCGCTCGGCGTCTCCGGACCATGCCACCGGCTCGAGCACCTCCGGCAGTTCGCGGGGATCGGTGACGAGCGAGTGATAGCGAGTCACATCGAAGGGGGAGGCGAGGCCCCCGAAAAGGCCTTCGCCGGTATGCTCGATCGGGTCGACCTTCCCGTGCATGACCTGCGGCGCCCGAATGGTGCGCCCTCCGTACGCCTCGGCGATCGACTGATGCCCCAGGCAGACCCCCAGCACGGGGAGCCGGCCGTCGAGCGCTCGAACCAGGTCGACGGTGATCCCCGCCTCGTTGGGGGTGCAGGGTCCCGGAGAGAGGACCACCCGCTCGGGCCGCATCTCGAGCACCTCGTCGACCGACCGTTCGTCATTGCGAAGGACCACGGGATCCGTGTTCAGCCCTCCGAGCAGCTGAACCAGGTTCCAGGTGAAGGAGTCGTAGTTGTCCAGGACCAGGATCATCGGTAGTCCACCGGGCGGAGATAGAAGTCACCGATCGAAGTCGAGGAGACCATCGCGACCGAGGGGAGCCGCCGCTTCCAGTGGGTCCCGTTCAGCTTCCGTATCACGAGATCGACGGCGTCCCCGTCGAAGCCGGCGGAGGCGAGCTCGTTCGGTGTGAAGCCTTCGAGGAGGCCCTGCAGGATCGGATCCGCCACGGCGTAGGGCACACCGATTTCGTCCTCGTCGTGCACCCCTTCCACCAGGTCCGCCGAGGGAGGCTTCCGGATCACCTCGTCGGGCACTCCCAGGTGCTCCGCGAGCGCCAGGACCTGCGTCTTGAAGAGGTCCCCCAGGGGGTTCACCGGCGGGGAGTCGTCGGCGTGCCAGGTATAGTACCCGAACAGGCGCTCGCTCTTGTTGCCGGTCCCCAGGACCAGAGCGTCGAGCTTCGCCGACTGGTCCCAGAGCACCATGGCCCGAAACCGAGCCGCGAGATTCCCGCGACGCAGGGGGGACAGCTCCGGCTCTTCGCTCTCAATGTAGGCGTCGATACCCGCCGAGATCGGGATCACCCTCGGCTCGATCCCCAGCGCTTCCGCCACCCGTCGTCCGTGCTCGAGACTCTCTGGCGAGGAGGTCGAATAGGGCATGAGGATCGCCGTGACCGCATCGGCCCCGAAGGCACGCACGGCCAGTGAGAGCGTCACCGCCGAGTCCACGCCCCCCGACACTCCGACGACCACCCTCTCGAAGCCCCTCTGAAGGCTCACTTCGTCGTGCAGGAAGGCCAGGAGCGCGCGCTCGAGCAACGGAAGATTGAGCTCCAGAGAGGCGGGAGACGACGGGGTCGGCGGGGCCTGGGCTTCCTCTCGGCCGAGCCGATTCCGACGGTCCAGTGAAGCCCTCGAGTCGGCGATCGACGGGTCGGCGTCGCCGGTCGCCCGCTCGGCCGCACGCTCCAGCTCGGGCGCCAACCCACGAAACGCGGCCCTGAGATCCGAAAGGAGCGGGGAGCGGAGTCGCTGTCTGGCGATCCGGGCCGGGCTCACCACCACCTCGAGGTGGTGCTCCTCGAACAGGGCGGCCCGGGCATCGACCGTCCCTCCGGGGCCGTATAGCGCGCTCCCACCCGCAAAGAGCTTCCCCCCCTCGCTCCCGATCGCCTGGGCTACCGCCAGGTATCCACCATGCTCCAGGGTGATCGCTCGACCCGCCAGATCCCACCGCTCGAGGTTCCCGGGCAGCGTTCGCCCCTTCTGATAGTCGCGCGACGGAGAGGCGGCCAGGGCCACGACCAGATCCGCTCCATCCAGAGCGAGCGTCATGGGGGGGAGGGCGTGAAGCATCTCCTCGCAGATCAGCAGGCCCATTCGCCCGAATCGGGTGTCGTAGGCCCGGATATGCCTGCCTGCCGAGACAAAGCGCCCTTCATCGAAGACGCCGTACGTGGGCAGGAAGGTCTTTCGATGCCGGTGGACCAGTTCCCATCCGTCGTCACCGGGGGTGAGATGAAAGGCCGTGTTGAACACCTCGCCGCCGTCCCGCTCGTATGCCCCGAGGATGAGGTCGGGCGCATCGGCCTTCGGGGGACCGAGTCCACGCAGAATCCCAGTCGCGCTTCGTGCGACCTCCTCGACCCCTCCTTCGACGAAGTACCCGCTCAGGAAGGTCTCGGGGACGACGAGAATGTCGGTGCGGCCGGACCAGGATTCCGCCTCGGTGGCGACTCGACGGAGATTGTGCTCCCCCCGACCCTTGGAGGCGCGGAGTTGCGCGATCGTCAGTCGCAAGGACCCCTCGGAGGACATCCTGCCCGAGGGTCCATCCACATCGTCGGCGGTCGCGTGGCCCCTGGAGGTCGGTCCCGTTTGATCACTCATATCTCGGTTCGGTCTCATGTGATCGAGTGCGAATACGTCTCGGATCGGGAACGCGTGCGGTCGGCCGGAAGCAACCGACCGGATGCTCCCGAAACGTCGTGCAGAGCGTCGGGAGAAGATAACATCCCCTCGTCCGCCCGTAATGGGACGATCCGGACCCCACACCCGATCCCGGGACGGGGGGAACGGCCTCTCGGCCCGCGGGTTAGAACCCGAAACACTCACCGACGTTTCCCGAACGACAGGCCGCACCGTGACTCAGTCCGCGTCTTCACTCCGGCGTTCCTCCCTCTTCCTGCTCCTGGTCGGCCTCCTTCTGGGCGGCTCAGCCCTCGAGGCGCAGCAGTTCACCCCGTTCGAGCGTGACCAGCGGACGCAGGGCAGTCAGGCCTCGGAGGAGTCCGACGTCTTTCTCGGAGCGCTGCAGGCGATTCGCCAGCACGCCCTGACGACCCATGCGGACTCGGTGCTGTGGGAGATGGCGATCGCCGGGCTGATCCGGGAGCTCGACGATCCCTACGCGACCGTTCTGACTCCCGACGAGGTCGCGGCCTTCGAAGAGGAGAGTACGGGGAACTACGCGGGGATCGGGGTTCAGATCACGGAGTTGAACGAACAGGTCACCATCACGGCGGTGTTCCGCGGAACCCCTGCGGAGGGCGCTGGCCTCCTCGTCGGGGACCGGATCATCGGAGTCGACGAGGAAACGGACCGGGCCTGGACCGTGCAGGACGCCTCGAGCCGGATCCGAGGGGAGCGTGGGACCTCGGTGCGAGTGGTCGTGGAGCGAGACGGGATCAGCCAGCCCATCTCCTTCGACATCGAGCGCGATCAGGTTCACATCCCCGCGGTAACCGCTGAAAAGATCTTCGAAGGCTTCGACTACGTTCACCTCGACCGGGTGGCCCGCAACTCCGCGGCCGAAGTCGACTCGGTCCTCTCGGGACTGAGCGGAAGCCCCGGCCTCATCCTTGACCTGCGACAGAATCCGGGGGGGTATCTCGACGAATCGCTCCGCCTAGCCGATCTCTTCCTGGATCGAGGGGACCCACTCGTCCGCACCCGCAGTCGCACCACCCCCGGCCAGCAGAATGGGTTGAGTGAGGAGACCGCCTACTCGCGCGTCACACCCAGGATTCCGGACGTACCGATCATCGTGCTCGTGGACCGCTTCTCGGCCTCGGCCTCGGAGATCATCGCCGGGGCCCTCCAGGACCATGATCGTGCCGTGGTCCTCGGGGAGCGCACCTTCGGAAAGGGAACGGTACAGAGCGTGGTTCCCCTGCCCGGCGGTCGCCTGATCCGGCTCACGAGCGGCGAATGGTTCACGCCACAGGGACGATCTTTGAACCGTCCCCGCGATCGTGAGGGACGTGTGATCGAGCCGGACTCGATCCCCGAGTTCACATCGCGCTCGGGACGCCGCCTGCTGGGCGGAGGGGGAGTCTTTCCGGACCTAGAAATCGCCGCCGACACCTTCTCGTCCGAGGAACAGCGGTTTCTGACCGCCGTGGCCGAGGCCGAGATTCCGCTCATGCTCCGGCTGCAGGAATCCGCCTTCGAAGTCGCGCAGTCCGCGCGGGAATCCGGTGTGACCCCCGAGGATTTCCCGGCCCAGCGACTCGAGGACCTCAAGGCCGTGCTGATCTCCGAGGGGCTGCCCCCGGAGACCATCACCACCGAGGCGACCGAATATCTCCGTTTCCGACTCGAGGACTTCCTCTATGCCCGGCTCGAGCGGGAGGACCTCTCGATCGAGGTGAAGAGCCGCAGGGATCCGGTCCTCTCGGCCGCGGTGGAGTTCCTCCGCGCGGCGCGCACGCAGGGGGACCTCTTCGCCGAGGTCGAGCGTGCGGGAGGGGTCGGGGGTCCGGCTCAGCAGGCGTCGAACCGGGAACGCTGATCGGACGGGGCGTCAGGCGCGCGGGTGGTGCGACCGATGCACCGACTGCAGATGCTCCCGGTTGACGTGGGTGTAGATCTGGGTGGTCGAGATATCGCTGTGTCCCAGCAGCTCCTGGACCGTGGACAGATCCGCGCCCCCTTCGAGCAGGTGAGTCGCGCAGGTATGTCGCAGGGTGTGAGGTGACACGTCCTTCTCGAGGCCCGCACGGTCCGCGTTCTCCTTCACCGTGGTCCAGACGCTCATCCGTGTCAGCGGTCGTCCTCGCTGGTTCAGAAAGATGATGCCTTCTCCCTCGCCTCGGTCGAAGCGAGGGCGAACCTCGCGCAGGTAGCGTTCGAGCGCGTCAGCCGCCGAGCGCCCGAAGGGGATGAGGCGCTCCTTCGAGCCCTTTCCCAGAACCTTCACCGTCCGTTCTTCCATATCCACATCATGGCGAGTGAGGGCGGTGAGCTCCGAAACCCGCATCCCGGTCGCGTAGAGCAGCTCGAGGATCGCTCGGTCACGCCAGTAGACCTTGCTCGATTCCACGGGAGCCGCCAGCAGGGCCTCGACCTCGGAGGTCGTGAGGAACTCGGGGAGCACCCGGGACGGCGCGGGAGATTCGAGCAGTTCCGTGGGATCCGCGTCGAGGCGGCCCTCGTCGAGGAGGAAGGCATAGAAGCTGCGGATCGACGAGAGCGCCCGCCGGATCGTGGTGGCCGCAAGGCCGGAATCCTTGAGGTGGTATAGATACTCCCTCAAGTCTCGATGCCCGGCGCCGACCGGGTCCGCGATGCCCCGGCCATTCATCCATTCGAGCAGCCGTTCGACATCGCTGACGTAGGCCATGACCGTTCGGTCGGAGAGGCCCCGGTCGAAGCTCAGGTATTCGATGAACAGCTCCACCCCCCCACCTTCGACGCTCCTCCCCTTCACCTCATCCGGCATCCGGAATCCCTTCGAGAAGGGCTACGGCATGAACCGCGACTCCTTCTTCCCTTCCTTCCCAGCCCATGCCCTCGTTCGTCTTTCCCTTTATGGACACGGCGCCCGGAGGTATGGAGAGGACCGCCGCCAGTGAGTCGCGCATCCGGTCGGCAAGAGGAGAGATTCGCGGCTCACCCTGACAGATCACCGTCACATCGACGTTCCCGACCCGGTACCCTGCCTCGCGGACGATGGCCACGGATCGAGACAGAAGCATCATCGAGTCCGCATCCCGCCACTTCTCGACACCAGGTGGAAAGTGCGTTCCGATGTCCCCCAGGGCAGAAGCACCGAGGATCGCGTCTGTGACCGCGTGGGCCACGGCGTCTCCATCGGAAAACCCACGGAGACCCGGTACGCCGTCGATATGGATGCCCCCTAGAATGCAGGGTCGTTCCGGATCGAAGGCGTGGGAATCATAGCCAAACCCGACCCGGACACCACGCGGGGGGTGACTCAATCCCAGCGCCGGAAGGCAAGGCACACGTTGTGTCCCCCGAATCCGAAGGAGTTCGAGAGCGCGAGCGAGACCTCCCGGTCCCTTGCACCCTCGGGGGCGTAATCCAGATCGCAGTCGGGATCGGGCTCCTTCAGATTGATCGTAGGGGGAATGCGGCCCTCGCGGCACACCAGGGCCGAGACGATGCCCTCGACCGCCCCGGCCGCACCCAGCAGATGGCCCGTCATCGACTTGGTGGATCCCACCACGATATCGTAGGCACGGGGGCCGAGTACCGCCTTGATCGCCGCGGTTTCCGCACGGTCGTTATGCGGCGTAGAGGTGCCGTGAGCGTTCACGTAATCGACCTCTTCCGGCCGGGCACCCGCGTCGTCGAGCGCCATGCGCATCGCCGCCTGCGCACCTTCTCCATCGGGTGCCGGCGCCGTGATGTGATACGCATCGGCTGACAGACCGTACCCGGCGACTTCGGCGATGATCGTGGCGCCACGGGCCTCGGCCCGCTCGGCCGTCTCGAGGATCAGGCACCCGGCGCCCTCACCCATCACGAAGCCGTCTCGCGTCGCATCGAAGGGGCGACTGGCGGACTCCGGTTCGTCATTTCGGGTGGACATGGCCTTCATGGCCGCGAAGCCGGCCATCGTCAAGGCGGTGATCGTGGCCTCGGTGCCCCCCGCGATGCAGGCGTCCAGGTCGCCGCGTTCGATCGCACGGGCAGATTCCCCGATCGCGTGGGCCGAGGAGGCGCAGGCGGAAACGGTGGTATAGTTGGCACCCTTGGCACCATACCGGATCGAGATCAGACCCGGTGCGATATCAGGGATGAACATCGGCACGAAGAAGGGACTCACTCGCTTCGGCCCACGATCCAGGAGCAGTCGGCACTGCTGTTCGAAGGTCGCGATGCCTCCGATCCCGCTCCCGATGATCACGCCGAAACGGCCCGCATCGACCCCCGGCGGGGGACCATCCAGCCCCGCATGGGTCATGGCCTCGTGCGCCGCCACGAGCGCGAACTGCGCGAAGCGATCGTAGCGCCGGACTTCCTTGGGATCGAGCACCTCGGACGGGTCGAAGTCCTTGACCTCGCACGCGATACGCGTCGGGAAGTCCTCGTCGGCCGGGAAGTGGCTGACCGCCGCTCCTCCGGACACTCCATCGAGGAGTGCGGACCATGCCGTCTTCACACTGTTGCCTACCGGAGTCGTCAGTCCCACTCCGGTGATCACCACTCTGCGTCGGGACCGATCAGCCATGCGTGCCACTCCTGGTCGTCACCATCGTTCCGCCTCACCTCCTCAACCCGGCGATTCCGGGCTCAGGCGAACTCAGCCCTCGGCGTTCTTCTTCAGGTAGTCGACCGCTTCCCCCACGGTCCGCATCTGCTCGGCGTCCTCATCGGGGATGTCGAGGCCGAACTCCTCTTCGAAGGCCATGACCAGCTCGACCGTGTCGAGTGAGTCCGCCCCGAGGTCCTCGACGAACGATGCTTCGGTCGTCACCTTTTCCGCCTCGACACCCAGCTCGTTCACGATGATTTCCTTCACGCGCGCTTCGATGCTATCCGCCATTATGCGCCTCTTCCCTGTTGATGTGTGTGTGTTCACGAATCCTGCTGGATCGAGATGATCAGATGACCATCCCACCGTCCACGGTTATCACCTGCCCGGTAATGTAGCGAGCCGAAGGGCCTGCAAGAAAGCGGGCCACCCCGGCGATGTCCTCCGGGGCGCCGAGCCGCCCCAGAGGAATCCTGCTCATGAGAGCCTCGGTCTGCTGCTCGTCGAGCGCGCCCGTCATGTCGGTTTCAATATAGCCGGGAGCGATCGCGTTGCAGCGCACTCCCCTGGAAGCCAGCTCCCTGGCAACGCTTTTCGTCAGGCCGATCAGACCGGCCTTCGATGCCGCATAGTTCGACTGGCCCGCGTTCCCGGTGAGTCCGACCACCGAGGTGATGTTGAGGATCACCCCGTCGCGCCGCTTCATCATTCCACGAGTCACCGCCCTGGTCATGTTGAAGGCACCGCGCAGGTTCACCTCCATGACCGCATCCCAGTCCTCATCTTTCAGTCGGAGGAGGATGTTGTCCCGGGTAACCCCGGCATTGTTCACCAGGATCGAAATCGGACCAAGCGTCTTCTCGACCTCTTTCACCGTGCGATTCACCGCCTCGGAATCGGCAACGTCGCATGCCCATCCGGCATGACCGGTGCCGGGCAGTCCCTCGGCTGCCGCCACGGCCGCAGCTTCATTCCGTCCGATCACCGCCACGACCGCACCCGCATCGGCCAGGGCCTCCGCTATGGCGAGACCGATGCCTCGGGATCCACCCGTGACCAGGGCCACCTCGTTGCTTTCACCCTCACTCATCCTGGTTCCTTTCGAAATTCGGCGATGGCGTCCGGCCCCTCCAGGGCCGCACTCTCAACGCCTCTCGCGTTTCGTTTGTTCAGTCCGGTGAGCACGGATCCCGGTCCGAGTTCGAGAAACCGATCCACTCCCGACTCCACCATCGTTCCGACGGACTCCGCCCAGCGGACCGGCATGGTGAGCTGCTGCACGAGCAACCCGGGGATCTCTGCCGGATCCTCGACCGGTGCAGCCGTCACGTTCGAGATCACGGGAAAGTCCGGGCGCTCGAAGGTGACCCGTGAGAGCCTGTCCCGCAATCCCTCGACGGCCGGTTGCATGAGCGGAGAGTGAAACGCGCCCGACACATTCAGGCGAACCGCCTTCTTCGCTCCCGCATCCTTTGCTCCATCGATCGCCCGCTGCACCGCGTCCTCGTCTCCCGAGATCACGACCTGTCCGGGCGCATTCAGGTTGGCGGGAACCACGATGGAGTCGGGGCCTCTGGAGACGGCATCACAAAGCGCATCTGCATCCTCGTCGGAGATCCCGAGGAGGGCCGCCATCGCACCGGGACGGCGGGTGCCTGCCTCGTACATCAACTCGCCCCGGAGTCGGACGACCTCCAGCGCGTCGGCAAACGAGATGGCTCCCGCCGCGACCCAGGCCGAAAACTCGCCGAGGGAGTGCCCCGCGGCAAAGGTCACGGACCCCAGGGTGTCATGACATGTGCGGAAGACAGCGACCGAATGGGTCAGGATCGCCGGCTGGGCGTTCCGGGTCAGCACGAGCTCGTCGTCCGGCCCCTCCCACATGATTCGCGAGAGCTCGAGTCCCAGGATCTCGTCCGCTTCCTGAAAGGTCCGGCGCACCTGGGGATCGGCGCTCGCAAGGTCCCGGCCCATCCCCACGTGTTGTGAGCCCTGGCCGGGAAAGAGAAGTGCTGAGGGCATGTTCTGGAGACTCCGCAATCTTAAGGTTTCCGTCTTCGAGTACCACGTGACCCACGACGGGGCCGTTGCCGTTCACGCCTCCCCGGCTCCACCCTGTCTCTGGAGCTCACCCGCCATATGATGGACCATCTGCGAATCCACCGCGCGAACCGCGACTCCGATGGCATTCTGTACGGCTCGCGGAGTCGAGGACCCGTGACAGATGATCGTGACCCCGTTCACCCCCAGCAGCGGTGCCCCACCGTACTCTGCATAGTCCAGTACCCGAAACGCCCCATGGACATCAAGCTGAGTACCCGTCCGGTCCATCTCCTCGTGCAGGAGCGAAACGATGAACTCGGCGACGGATTCGTAGAACTTCAGGAGCACGTTCCCCACGAAGCCATCACAGACGAGGACATCGCAACGGCCCCCGATGATATCGCGGCCTTCGACATTTCCGATGAAGTTCAGACGGGGCTCCGCGCGAAGGAGCGCATGGCTCTCGAGCGCGAGTTCATCACCCTTTTCGGGCTCCTCTCCGATGTTGAGAAGCGCAATCCGGGGAGTCTCGATGCCCATCAGGTCCTGAGCATAGATCTGACCAAGAAGGGCGAACTGATGCAGGTGGCGAGGCTTGCAGTCGACATTCGCCCCGGCATCGAGCATGAGCGTGGCGCCGCGGGATGTCGGCAGGAGGGTTCCGATCGCGGGGCGATCCAGCCCCGAGAGCGGGCGCAGAAAGATCAGCGAAGCCGCCATCACGGCTCCGGTGGAGCCGGCACTGACGAAGGCATCGACTTCGCCTTCCTTCTGAAGCCGGATTCCCCGAACGATCGAAGAATCGGGGCGCCTGCGAACGGCTGCGGCGGGCGATTCGGATGGCAGGATGCGATCGGGAGCGTGAATCACCGAAAGCTGGCTTCGGGGCACGGATCCCGCATACCCCGACAACTCGCGCTCGATTTCCGCCTCATCTCCGATGAGCACGATTTCGAGTCGATCTCCCGCGTCACTCAGCGCCGCGAGTGCCCCTTCGACCTCTGGGCCGGGCGCGGAGTCGGTTCCGAGGGCGTCGACGGCGACCCGCACCGGGCGCTCCTCCTCAGTCCAGCTCGATCTGGAGGACCGCCTGGTTCCGGTAATACCCGCAGCTTCCACACACACGGTGAGGCTGCTTCGGATCCCCGCACCGTGAACAGGTGTGAGTCGCGACGGGCTGCGCCTTGTAATGCGTACGGCGCTTCCGCTGTCGCTGCTTTGATGTCCGCTTCTTTGGGACCGCCATGATTCAATCCTCGTTTAGTCGTTCTGCAGAGCTCGGAGGGCGTCCCAACGGGGGTCGGGCTCCTCCAGAGTGCACTCGCACGTCTCATCGTTTCGATTGATCCCACACAGGGGGCAAAGCCCCTGACACTCCTCGTCACAGAGGACGAACCGGGGAATCCTGAGAAGAAGCTCCTCGCGGAGGGCGTCTCTCATATCCAGTTCGTTCGAGGTCGGATCCAGCCATCGGATCGCCTCATCCTCTTCTTCCTCGTCCGATCCACGCAACTCGTCCGGCACACTCCAGAACAGGCTCAGTTCCTCGCGGATCGGCACCGTAACATCGGTCAGACAGCGCCGACAGCTTCGAAGCAGCTCCGTCCGCAACGTGCCCCGGGCCAGAACCTGACCCGATGAGGTCGCCGTAAAGGTCAACTGCACGTCTACGGGGTGATCCAGCACCCCGTCATCCAGATCACCCCAGAGGGCGTCGTCGGGAGGGATTCGTCCCTCGACGACCTGACTTCCTTTCCGATCGAGATCGGTAAGATTGACCCTGAACATAGACATGAAAGTTACCGAACCATGGGCCAATCTGTCAACGATCTCGCTCTCTTTGCTCGACAATCCGTTCCGTCTCTTTCGCGATGGTGAGCTCCTCGCCGCTGCGCACCACCAGGAGGGCGACCCGACCCGAGCCAAAGCCCCCTTCTTCTCCTCCGGTCAGCGAGGCATTCTCCGGCTCGTCGACATCGATGCCGAGGAAGCCCAGACCGTCGAGCGCCCGCGCCCGAATCCCCGCCGCATTTTCGCCGATCCCTCCGGTGAACGCCACCGCGTCCACTCCCCCCATGGCGGCGGCGCAGGCTCCGATGTATTTGCGAATCCGGTAGCAATACACATCGAGGGCGAGCTTCGCCCGCTCGTCCCCCGTCTCCTCTTCCTCTAGCAGATCCCTCATATCACCTGAAATGCCAGAAAGTCCCTGGAGACCGGAGTGCTTGT
Source organism: Gemmatimonadota bacterium (assembly GCA_007126575.1). Lineage (GTDB taxonomy): Bacteria > Gemmatimonadota > Gemmatimonadetes > Longimicrobiales > Gaopeijiaceae > SLBA01. Next base: position 18,991 of record SLBA01000051.1, read on the forward strand.
TCAAGAGCGCCGTGGCTTCGGACAGTCCGATCTCCTCGCGCGCCATCACATGAAGGATCACGGCGGGATCGACGTCCCCCGATCGGGTTCCCATGACCAGCCCCTCGAGAGGAGTGAAGCCCATCGAGGTATCGACCGACTGCCCAGCCCGGATCGCACAGGCGCTGGCGCCGTTGCCCAGGTGCAGCGAAACGAGATGGAGGGTATCGGGCTCCCGGTCCATCAGCTGAGCGGAGCGCTCGAGGACGTGCCGGTGACTGGTTCCGTGAAATCCGTATCGCCGAATCCGGTGCCGCTTGTAGAGCACGTAGGGAAGCGCGTAATGGAAAGCCTTTGGAGGGAGTGTGGCGTGGAACGCCGTATCGAATACGGCCACGTGAGGGTGCTCCGGAAGGCGCTCGCGAGCCGCCCGAATCCCGACCAGATTGTGAGGATTGTGCAACGGGGCCAGCTCGATGCAGTCGCGAATCTCGTCTTCGACGTCGTCGTCGATGATGACCGCATCGGTGAAGGCCTCTCCGCCGTGCACGACCCGATGCCCCACCCCGTCGAGCTCCTCGAGGGATTCCATGGCACCGCGATCCGGATCGTTGACCAGGTCGAGCACCGACTGGATCGCGTCGCGGTGGTCGAGGATCGATCCCGAGCGCTTGATCCGCTCCCCGTCGGAGGTGCGCGTCTGCGTGAGGATCGCCCCACCGGCGCCGATCCGCTCGACCTGCCCGACGACCAGGGTGTCCTGGCTCCCGGTATCGATGACCTGGTACTTGACCGACGAAGAGCCCGAGTTCAGGACGAGAATCCGCATGGTCGGATCAGCCCTCCGGAAGGAGTCGATCGAGGGGCGGTTTCCCGAAATCCTCGGAGACCGGGAGACGGCGCCCGGCCGCGTCGTACCGATAGAAACCGCGTCCCGACTTTTCTCCGAGCCATCCCGCGCTGACCATCCGTCGCAGGAGGGGGGCGGGTCGGAACTGCGAGAGTCCCAGCTCCCTCCAGAGCGAGTCCAGCGCCCGGTAGACCGAATCGAGCCCGATCTCGTCGGCCAGGGCAAGCGGCCCATGGCGTGCGCCGAGACGCAGCTTCATCGCTCGGTCCACGGCGTCTCGGGTCGCGACCCCCTCCATGACCAGGTGCACCGCCTCGTTGATGAGGGTGAGGGTCAGCCGGGTCGTCACGTACCCCGGGTACTCCGCCACCTCCATCACTTCCTTCTCGAGGCGGGCCGCGACCGCGCGCGCCATTGATTCCGCACGCTCTCCGGTGTGACGCCCCCGCACCAGTTCGACCAGTGGGATCCGGCTCACCGGGTGCAGGAAGTGCATCCCGATCAGGAGGGGACGACGCTCCACCGGCAGCATTTCGGAAAGAGCGGTGATCGACAGGGTCGAGGTGTTGAGGCAGAAGACCGTCGTCGGATCGGCGATGGCGTCGATCTCTCTCAGGAGTGCCCGCTTTTCCTTTGCATCCTCGGGAATGGCCTCGAAAACGATGGGCACCCCCCGAACCGCTTCGAGGGAACTCGTGCCGTCGATCCGCGCCAGGATCGCATCGCGTTCCGACTCCGTGACCGCCCAGCGCCCCAGGTCCCGATCCAGCCCCTCCCGCAGGGCCGCACGCGCTCGATCGAGCAGGCCATCGGTACGCTCCACCATCCGAACCTCGATCCCGGCGGCCGCGAGGGCCCGGCTGATCCCGCGTCCGGCCGTTCCGGCACCCACCACGGTGGCCCGGTCGAGATCGAGGTTCGGATTCATGGAATCATCACAGCCCGAGGCGTTCCGCCTCCGAGAAGAAGAACCCCACCTCGCGCCGCGCATTCTCGTCGGAATCCGAGCCATGGACCGCATTCCGCTCGATCGACTCGGCAAAGAGCTTCCGCACCGTGCCCTCCGCGGCCTCTGCCGGATTGGTGGCCCCGATGGCCTCGCGGAACCGGGCGACGGCATCCTCGGACTCCAGGACCATGGGGATCACGGGCCCCGAGGTCATGAACGACACCAGGGAGTCGAAGAAGGGGCGCTCGCGGTGCACCGCGTAGAAGGCCTCGGCCTGCGCCCGGTTCAGGCGCATCATCCGCAGGGCCCGAACCGTGAACCCCTTCTCCTCGAGGTGCGCCAAAATCTTTCCTGCTCGCCCGGCCGAGACCGCGTCAGGCTTTATGATCGCAAGGGTGTAGCTCATCCGTTCATATCTCCATGAAGTGATTGTTCACGGTCCCCAGGGACCGATTCGGCTCCTTCATCCGGAGCCCGAGAGCAACGCACGAAGTACCGCCTCGCGCGTCAGAAATCCCACCATTTCACCTTCCCGCACCACCGGAAGCTGTGCCAGATCCCGGTTGGACATCATCTTTGCCGCATCGACCAGGTCCTGATCCTCGGTGACGCAGAGAACCGCCCGACTCATCACGTCGCGGGCACGGGTGCCCGAGGTCGCCGGCCCTCCCCTTCCCTGGCCGCGCAGCGCGTGCTGGAGTGCTTCGCCGCTGGTGATGATCCCGAGCACCTGAAGGCCCTCTCCCACAACGGGAACGGCCGCCAGGTTCTTGCGTGCCATGAGATCGGCCACCTCGCTCAGAGGTGTGTCGGGATAGATCCGGTAGCTCATGGGGGTCAGCGCGTCTCGCACCTTCCGCTGGCCTCGCAGCGAGAGCGACATCAGCCGGTCGATCCGAGCCACCGCTTCCACGGATCCTGCGGTGAGGAGACCCGACTCCACTTCGGGGTCCGCCAGGGTGGAAACGAGCTTCTGCGTCGCCGCGGATTCGAAGCCCTGTCCCCCGCCGACACTTAGGGCAAGGATGATCCGGACAGCCTGTCCCTCGTCTCCCTCCAGGGGGTCCGGAGAGATCCCGAGCACCGCACCCGGACGCGAGTCCCCCGGAAGCAACCACACGACGCTTCGCGGCGAGGGAGTCCGAAGCTCCCGCCTACCCGGCTTCAACTCGGCTGCCTCGGGGCCGAGCGTTCGCGCGACGGCCGCCATTCCTTCCTCGAGCGTCCTGGCTTCCAGCGGAAGCAGGATTCGATCCGGAGTCAATAGTTCAGCCAGCTTCATGAGCCGGGGCCGTCCTCCCGCGCATTCGCGCGGTTCTGAGGGCAGAAGGCTAGAGCCCCAGGGCCTCCTTGATGAGGTCTCGAATGTCGACCGGCCTGCGAGCCACCGCGATCCCGTTCTCTTCGAACACCCGGATCTTTTCCTCGGCGGTCCCGGAGGATCCCGAGATGATCGCGCCCGCATGACCCATGGTCCGTCCGGGGGGGGCGGTCTGACCCGCGATGAAGCCGACGACCGGAATCTCCATGTTCGCCTTGACCCAGGCCGCGGCCTCCTGCTCGTCGGTGCCACCGATCTCTCCGATCATCACCACCGCACGAGTGTCGGGGTCCCCCGCGAACGCTTCGAGACAGTCGATGAAGTTCGTACCGATGATCGGATCTCCCCCGATCCCGACGCAGGTGGTCTGGCCGATCCCGGCCTCGGTGAGCTGATGCACCGCCTCGTAGGTGAGTGTACCGGAGCGGGAAACCACCCCCACCGGACCCTCGGCCGTGATCTGTGCCGGAATAATCCCGACCTTCCCCTTGCCCGGGGAGATCAGTCCCGGACAGTTCGGTCCGAGAAGGCGGACACCCCGGTCACGAACGAAGGCGTATGCCCGCGTCATGTCGAGGACGGGAATGCCCTCGGTGATCGCGACCACGAAGTCCACACCCGAGTCCGCCGCTTCCATGATCGCTCCGGAGGCGAAGGCCGGCGGAACGTAGACGACCGAGGCGTTCGCCCGGGTGGCCTCGACGGCCTCGTCCATGGTGTTGAAGATCGGGATGGACCGATCGCCGGCTTCGAAGGTCTGTCCTCCCTTGCCCGGCGTGACACCGGCCACGACGTTCGTACCGTATTCGACCATCTGCTGCGTATGGAACGAACCGTCCCGGCCCGTGATGCCCTGGACCGCGAGACGGGTGGATGTATCGATAAAGATCGACATGTCTTACTGATCTCCCTGCCGCTGGATTTGGATTCAGGCCTGCGCCGCGAACTGTACCGCCGTTTCGACCACCTCGTCCATCGAGGTATAGGCCGAAAAGCCCGCATCCTTGAGGATCGCGAGGGCTTCGGTCTCGTTCGTGCCGGTGAGCCGGATATAGATCGGAGTCTGGATGTCGATGCGCTTCGTCGCCTCGACGATCCCGTTCGCCACGTCATCGCATCGGGTGATCCCGCCGAAGATGTTGAAGAGGATCACCTTCACACTCGGATCGGCCGTGATGATCTCCAGCGCGGCCACCACCTTGTCGGGGTTGGAAGACCCCCCGATGTCCAGGAAGTTGGCCGGGTCTCCTCCGTAGTACTTCACCAGATCCATCGTGGCCATCGCCAGCCCGGCTCCGTTCACACAGCAGCCCACATTTCCGTCGAGCTTCACGAAGGAGAGCGCAGCCTCGCGCGCCTTGGTCTCGGACGGCGGCTCGGCGTCGGTATCGCGGTAGGCGGCCACCTCGGGCAGCGCAGGGAGGGCATTGTCATCGATACTCACCTTCGCGTCGATCGCCTTCAAATCGCCCTCGGGGGTGACGATCAGGGGATTGATCTCAGCCAGCGAGCAGGAGTTCTCGGAAAAGGCGGCATACAGCTGGTGCATGACGCGCGTCGCCTGCTTCACCAGCTTCGGGTCCTCGTAGAGGAAGGTCGCCATGCGATAGGCCTGGTGCGGAAGGAGCCCGTACCGGGGATCGACCGGGACCCTCAGGATGGCATCGGGATTCGTCTCTGCGACCGCCTCGATATCCACGCCACCCTCGGGTGAGACCATGAAGGTCGCCGACTGCTTCTTCCGATCGATCAGTACACCCACGTAGGCTTCCGAGGTGATGTCCTCGGCCGGTGTGATCAGGACCTTCTGCACCGTGAGCCCGTTGATCGACATCCCCAGGATCGCCTCGGCGTGCTTCCGCGCCTCCTCGGGCGACGACGCGAGCTTGACCCCGCCGGCCTTGCCCCGCCCGCCCGTGTGAACCTGGGCCTTGACCACCACGCGGCCACCCAGCTCCTGCGCGAGCTTTTCGGCCTGATCGGGGGTGGTTGCCACTTCACCCGGTGGGACCGGGAGCCCGGCCTTCATGAAGAGTTCCTTCGCCTGATATTCGTGGATGTCCATACCGTCCCTTTCGTGATTCCCAGTTGATTCGCGGATCCCTGCGGACCCGGGAGTCCCGCATGACGCGGGGGATCGAAACGATTTCGTCCGATCCCCCGTTCGCATAGAGCCTGTGCAAGGTACCCATGGGTCGAAGGGCAATCAACCCATCGGGCACCTCATCGCTCACCCCCCGGCGGCCAGGAGTTCACGGAGTTCTCTCAGCTTGTCGCCGAAGCCCTCCCAGTCTCCCGCACGAAGCCGGGCCTCCGCCTCGTCGAGCAGGTCCAGCGCTCGCTGCGACAATTCCGGTACCTCTCCGGGGGGGGCCGCGACCGGCAGGTCGGGCACGGGGAACTCGGGAGGATCGACCACATCCGGCCGTGCCGCCCGATCGTCCGGATCCTCCACCCGAATCTCGGTTCCCTCTCCCGCGCGAAGGGCCTGGATCGCGTCGGCGAGCCCGGTCTCCATCACGACTCGGCGTCCATCGCTCACGAGATAGCGCCGAATCTCGGGAATCGCGTCGGAGTCCGCGGCCAGGAACACGGGCTCCATGTAGAGGAGGGTCTCTCCGATCGGGATCAGGTGCAGGTGTCCGGTCCAGACCTGGCTTCCGCCCTGCCGCCAGAGCGAGAACTGCTGGGAGATTTCGGGGTCCTGCTCGATCTGCGCTTCGATCTGCCGGGGACCCCGGACCTGGTCCTCGAGAGGGAGGTCCCACAGGAGGATTTCCGGACCGTCCTGTTCACTCCATCGGGCCGCGAGGAAGGCGGCCAGGTTCTGGCGGTCGAGCGGAACCAGCGCGGTGGAGAGGACATAGCTCTCCTCCTCCTCGCCGGGAAGGGTCAGCAGACTGTATTCCGGGCGATAGCGCAACGGGGTGGCATCGACGGAAAGCTCGGTGGTCTCGGACCAGCGATCCTGCTGCGCATGAAAGACCGCAGGCTCCTCCTGATGGTACCGAAGGAGCACCTGCAGCTGGACATCCAGGAGCCAGCGGGAGTAGCGCAGGTGGGGCCGCAGGTTGTCGGGCATCCGGTCGAGATCCTCGACCAGCCCCGGAAACGCCGCGCGCCAGCCCTGCAGGAGAGGGTCTTCGGTGTCCACCGCGAACAAGCGCGTTTCGCCGGTCACGGCATCGATCGTGACTTTCACCGAGTTCCGGACATAGTTCACCGGGTTTCGGGTGCCGGCGTCATGCCGGACCGAGAGAGGGTACGCGCGACTCTGGGTGAAGCCTTCGAGGATCCAGTGGACCTTCCCATCGGCCACCACCGCGTAGGGGGCCTCGGGAAAACGCAGGAAGGGTGCGAGCGCCTGCACCCGACTCCGCACGTCTCGCCGGAAGAGGAAACGACTCTCGCTCGTCACCTCGTTGGAGAGGACGATATTCGCGTCCTGGAAGTTCCAGGCGAAGACCAGCCTTCGAAGGAGCGAGCCCATCGGGATGCCCTCGGGGAAATCCTCTCCGGGAACGCCCATCGACCCGTCCGGAGCAAGAAAGCTGCTCTCGGTCTGAGCGACGATCGCGTATGCGAGCTGCGGACGGGCGCTCACGAAGACCTGAGGCCGGTTCATGCGCAACTGCTCGGGGGCCCCGATGCCGCTCCGGAACTCCGGAGGGATCGCGGTCAGGAACATCGGGAGGCGTCCATCGCCGTCCCGTCGGTTGAGTTCTCCCGCGACCGCCCCCATTCCCGTGATGAAGCGCTCCCGAAGCCTCAGGTTCTGCCACGCTCGATCCTCGGGCTGGATCCCTGCGGGGTCGAGCTCCCGCACCGAAACCGCGACCGGCTCCACCCCGTTCGCCGTCGGGTATCGATCGAAGGTCACCGAGTTGAAATCGTAATAGCGAAACCGGGCTTCGATCTGCCGGAAGGTGGCCAGAAGGGTGGTTTCGGTCCAGACAGGGAGTCGAGCGGCCCGCTCAAGGGCGAGATCCCAGTCACCGGAGGTGGGCAAGCGGTAGTCGAATCGCTGTCGATCGAGCGCACCCAGCCCGAACCCCTCGCGCGTCGCCTCGATCGCGTCGACGATGTAGGGGGTCTCGCGCACGAGCTCGTTCGGCTGGACCTGAAAGCGCTGGATCACCGCCGGATAGACCTGAACCACGATCAGGATGAGGATTCCCAGAGCCGCGCTCCCCGCCGCGGCGGGGAGGAAGCGGGACCGGAGGGTACCCCAGGCGGCCAGGCCCGCAGTGACCAGCGCCAGGAAGGCCGCCATCCGGAAGCCCGGAATCCTCGCCTGCTCGTCGGTGAATCCGAAGATCCCCTGGACCTCGGAACTCCCGTCCATCACCAGTCCGTAGGGCGCCAGGATGAACCGAACGCCGACGAGCGCCAGGAAGAGCGCCAGAAGCACTCCCAGGTGGGTTCTGGGGAGGGCGTCGAAGGTCACCCGGCCCCCTCCCCATCGCACGACACCCGTCGCGGTGTAGCCGGCGATTACGACGGCGGCCACGAAGACGGTGGCGACCATCCCGAAGGTCACGAGCCCCGAGAGTACCTCGTAGCGAAAGAGATAGAATCCCAGATCGCGTCCCATCACCGGATCGGCCACCCCGACACTCGGGCCATTCAGGAAGAGGAGGGCCTGCAGACCGGTTCCCGACGGGAGCGCAGCGGTGAACCAGAGGCCGATCAGGGCCGCGGACCCGAGCACGACCCAGCGTACGTACCGCTTCGGGATCTGCTCCCGGATGATGAGATCCCCGACCTTCCTCTGGATCTGGATCCCTGCGAAGGTCCGGGCCACGAAGCGCAGGTTGTACCAGGCGAGGCCACCGGTGAGAAGCCCCACTGCGAGACGCGCACCCCACTCCCACCCCGTCCGACGCCAGAAGACCCCCGTCTGCCCCTCCGAGGCGAACCAGAGGTACTCGATGTAGAGCGAGGACGCCCAGCGCAGCAGCAGGAGGGTGAGGAGCACCCCGAGGAAGCCGACCAGCAGGGTCTTGCCTCCCCGGAACCAGCTGGGAATCCGCTCAGACATTCACGCCCTGCTCCCTGAGCCATCGTTCGACCTCGGACCGGATCTCGGCCAGCCGCTCCGGGGTGCGGGCTTCGAAGCGGGCGACGATCACCGGCTGGGTGTTCGAGGACCTGAGGAGCGCCCAGCCGTCTCCGAAGAGGATCCGTGCGCCGTCGACATCCAGTACCTCGTGCGACTTGCCGAAATGCTCCATCGCCGCCGAGACCACCCTGACTTTGGTCTCCTCGGTCACCTCGATCCGGATCTCGGGGGTCGAGAAGTATTTCGGGAACGTATCGACCTGTGCCGAGAGAGGCGCATCGGTGCGATCCACCAGGTCGATCAGCCGGAGGGCGGCGTAGAGTGCGTCATCGATCCCCAGGTAGTCATCGGCAAAGCAGATGTGCCCCGAGAGCTCTCCGGCCAGCGGTGCCCCCGTCTCCTTCATCTTCTCCTTGATGAGAGAGTGACCGGTCTTCCACATGAGCGCCTGTCCTCCGGCGGCTTCGTACACCTCGGGAAGCACCTGAGAACACTTCACATCGAAGATAAGCAGCTGACCCTCACCCCCGCGACGCAGGAGTTCGAGGCCGAAGAGCAGCAGTAGGATGTCGCCCCGAATCACCCGCCCCTTCTCGTCGACGGCTCCGATCCGGTCCGCGTCTCCATCGAAGGCGACCCCGAGGTCCGCGCCATTCGCTCGGACCAGCTCGATCATGTCGACCAGGAACTCGTCGACGGTCGGGTCCGGATGATGATTGGGGAAGGTGCCGTCGGACTCGCAGTAGAGCGGGATGACCTCGGCCCCGATGGCCTCGAGGAGCCGAACCGCCACTACCGACCCGGTCCCGTTCCCGCAGTCCACCACGACCTTCACGGGTCGTTTGAGCTCGAACCGGCCGGAGAGGTCCTCGACGTATCGGTCCAGGACCGGAATGGCCTGCCGGGTCCCCTCGCCCGAGGCAAAGTCGTCGCGCTGGATCCGCGTCATCAGCTCCTGGACACCGGCCCCGTAGAGGGAGCGGCCCAGCCGGGTCATCTTGATCCCGTTCCACTCGGGGGGATTGTGCGACCCGGTGAGCTGAATCGCGCCGTGGGTACCGAGGGTGGGCTCGGCCCACCAGGTCACCGGTGTGGGCGCCACTCCCAGGTCGAGCACATTCACACCGGTGGAGGTGACCCCCCTGATCAGGGCGTCGACCAGGCGAGGCGAGGAGGGCCGATTGTCGTATCCCACCGCGACGCGTGGGAGGTCACCGGGAATACCCCCGGGTGCATCGCGTGCGATGGCGGAAAGGAGTTCGGAGCCGTACGCACGTCCCACCGCGTGGGTCAGCTCTTCGGTGAGGTCCTCGTCGACGATCCCACGAATGTCGTACTCGCGAAAGATCTGCTCCGGTACCTTCATCGCATCACCATCCTGAGGCGGGTATAGGGGTTGGACCGCGGGTCTCGTTCCCGCTGGGCAGGGACCGACCCGCGGTCAGGGCCCGAGTCCGAGGAGCACGCCGCCGACCGCCCGGCCGAAGCCTCCGACCGCGACGCGTGCGCCCTCCATGAGTCCACTCGGGAAGATCCCCAGATAGATGATCACGGCCGCACTCCCGACCAGGCCCATGCGCATCGGGAGCGGAGCCCAGACGCGGGTGTGTGCTCCCTCGACGGGCGCGGGTCGCATCCACATGTACCACGCGACCCGCAGGTAATAGTAATAGGAGATGACCGTGACCACGGCCAGCGTGATGGCCAGCGTCCAGAGGCTGCTCTCCACCGCGCCCTGAAGCAGGTAGATCTTCGCCATGAATCCTCCGGTGCCGGGGAATCCGGCCAACGAGAGGAGGAAGATGGTGAAAATGGTGGCGAGGAGTGGCTGGCTCCATCCGAATCCCCCGTAGTCCTCGACCTGCATTCGCTCCTCGGAATGCCCCGAGACGATCATCACCACGGCGAGCGCGCCGATGTTCATGACCGTGTAGACCAGAAGGTAGAAGAGGAGTCCCGCCATCGCGGTCTCGTTCGCGGCCGCCAGGGCCACGAGCAGGTACCCGCCGTGTGCGACCGAGGAGTAGGCGAGCATGCGCTTCACGTTGGACTGCGAGAGGGCGATCAGATTCGGGATCACCATCGTCAGGGCCGCAAGCCACCAGATGACGGGGTACCAGGACTCGTAGAGCGCCGGGAAGGCCTCCATGAACACCCGCACGAAGGCCACGAAGGAGGCCGCCTTGACCGCCGCCGCCATGAAGGCGGTCGTGGGTGTGGGCGCCCCCTCGTAGACATCGGGAGTCCACATGTGGAAGGGGACCGCGGCCACCTTGAAGGCGAATCCGATCGCCAGCAGCGCCATGCCCGCGATCAGGAGAGGCGAAAAGGCGGCACCGGCCTGAATCGCGGCGGCGATCTCGGGAAGGTTCGCGCTCCCGGTCCCGCCCCAGACGAGCGCGATCCCGTAGAGGAGAAACGCCGAGGAGAAGGCGCCGAGCAGGAAGTACTTGAGGCCGGCTTCGGCGGACTTTCGATCTCGCCGATTCATGGCGGTCAGCACGTACGCCGCGATCGACATGGTCTCGATCGCGAGGAAGAGGAGGAGCAGGTTCCGGGTCCCGCCCATCACCATCATCCCCACCGTGGCGAGCATGAGCAGCGAGTAGAACTCTCCGATCTGCAGGCGCTGTCGGCTCAGGTATGGGAAGGAGAGGAGGATCGTCAGGCCAGCACCGGCCAGGAAGAGCCAGTTCGAGAAGAGCCGGAAGCCATCCATCGCCACCATCGAGGAGGCACCGGTGGTTTCCACCCCATGGAGCCATCCGTTGGCCAGCCCGGCCAGGAGGATGCCCACGAGTGCCACCCAGCCCAGGGGGCTCGGATCCCCCGCGGCGGGGGGGTCACGGTCCTCGGTGAAGACCCCCACCAGGAGGACAACCATGGCCGAGACACTCAGAACGATCTCGGGAAGGAAGGCCCAGAGGTAATCCGCGCTGGAAGTGAAGTCGAGTTCCATACCGATCAGCCCTCATCCCGAAAGAACAGGTGAATCCGCCGCGTCCCGTCGTAGGTGCTCGTGCCCAGCGCGCTCGTGCCGAGCTCGGAGAGTTCGGAGCGCACCGGCAGCTCTCCGAGCCCGGGTTCGGTGCCCCGGTCGCGTGCGGCATCGAGGAGGGCACCCGAGGCGCCCTCGTCCACCCACTCGATGATGGCCTGGACCCCGGGTTCCATTCGCTCGAGGATCGGCCCGGGCAAGACGCCAATCAGGAGCATCAGTCCGACGAGGGGGGAGAGCACGGCGATCTCTCGTCCCGAAAGATCCTCCATGGTACGATTCTCCTCCCGATCGAGGGGGTTGAAGAGGATCGTCTGCACCATGGGCAGCATGTAGTAGGCCGCGAAGATCACTCCCGTGGCCGCCAGGAAGGCCAGCATGGGATAGCGCTCGAAGGTACCGAGAAGGGCCAGGAACTCACCCACGAATCCGCTCGTGCCGGGCACGCCGATCGACGCCATGGCCGTGATCACGAGGGCGGTGGCCAGGAGGGGCGCCACCTTGGCAATTCCTCCGAAGTCATTGATCTCCCGGGTATGCCGCCGTTCGTAGAGCATTCCCAGAATGAGGAAGAGTGCTCCCGTGGAGATCCCGTGGGAGATCATCACGATCAGGCCGCCCTGCAGCCCGTTGGTGGTGAGCGCGAAGATTCCGATGACGACGAATCCCATGTGGGCGACCGAGGTATACGCCACCAGCTTCTTCGCATCGGGCTGGACCGCGGCAACCCACGCTGCGTAGATGATGCCGATCACCCCGAGCGTGATCATGACGAGCACCACGGTGGGGTGCGCCGATGCCTCGGGGAAGAAGGGCAGGACGAACCGCAGGAAGCCGTACGCCCCCAGCTTGAGGAGGACGGCGGCCAGGACCACCGAGCCCGGGGTCGGCGCTTCGACGTGGGCATCCGGAAGCCACGTGTGGAACGGGAAGAGCGGAACCTTGATCGCGAAGGCGAGCGCGAACGCGGCGAAGAGCCAGAGCTGTTCGGTGAGCGTAAGCGGCGTGCCCAGCAGGTCGAAGTAGTGGAACGAGGCGAAACCGAAGGCCAGGTTCGACTGCCAGTACAGGTACAGGATCCCGACGAGCATAAGGAGGGACCCCAGCGCGGTGTAAAGAAAGAACTTCACCGCCGCGTAGATCCTTCGCTCGCCTCCCCAGATCCCGACGATGAAGTACATCGGGACCAGGGTCAGCTCGAAGAAGACGTAGAAGAGGAACAGATCCATCGAGGCGAACACGCCCACGATCCCCACCTGCAGGAGGAGCATGAGCGAGTAGAAGGCGCGCTGCCTCTCGCGGATGTAGTTGAACGATCCGAGGATCGCCACCGGCATGGTGAAGGTGGTCAGGAGGATCATGAAGAGGCTGATCCCGTCCATGCCGAGGGCGTACGTGACACCCCACGCCCCGATCCACTCCGTCATGCTTGTCAGCTGGAAGAGGGGTCCGTCCGGATCGAAGACCCACCAGAGCCCGAGGCTCAGCACGAAGAGCCCCAGCGCCCAGCCGAAGGCCACGTGCTTCGCCCGCTCCTCGGGGGAAAGCAGAACCACCGCCATCCCCACCAGGGGCAACCATATGAGGGCATGCAGAATCCAGTCCGCGTAGCCCATTGCGTCGAGAAGTCCCGTCATTCCGCCGACCTCAGAAGATGAAGGCGCCGAGCACCGCGAGGGCGCTCAGGGCAAGGATGAAGGCGTACGTATTCACCTGTCCGGTCTGGAAGAGCGAGCCGAACCAGCCCACCCCCTTCGAGACGCTTCCGACCGCGTTCACGGTCCCATCGATGAGAACCCGATCGATTACACGCCAGCACCAGCGAGAGACCCCGATCAGTGGACGAACGATGATCGCATCGTACAGCTCGTCGACGTACCACTTGTTGTAGAGGACCTTTCCGATGCCACGGTCCGGCTCGCCGTCCTCGTGCGCCGGCTGGATCGGCTGCGAAAGGAAGTAGCGGGCCGTCACGATCACGACCACCAGGGCCATCACCGTCGCGATCGCCCCCCACACGACGTGCCCACCACCCACGGGGGCCACATCGGCGTAGGCGCCGAGTTGCGAGGCCCGCACGGCGTCGGCCGACTGGGTCACCGGTGCCAGCCAGCGATCCAGCCAATCGGACATCGGGAGCACGCCGAAGCCGCCGAAGAAGGACTCGCGGACCGACCCCGGCACGTTGATCCACCCGCCGAAGACCGAAAGCACCGCCAGGATCCCGAGGGGGATCGTCATGTTGAGCGGCGCCTCGTGAAGGTGCCTGCTCTCAGGCTCGCCGGTGCGGTTCGGGCCGTGGAAGGTCATGATCATCATTCGGGTCATGTAGAAGGCCGTGAGCACGGCGGCCGCCAGGGCGATTCCCCAGAGCACGACGTACAGCCCCGAGAAGGCCCCTGCCGTTCCGACGTACCAGATGATCTCGTCCTTCGAGAAGAATCCCGCGAAGGGCCAGATTCCGGCGATCGCGAGGGTCGCTGCCCACATGGTGATCCAGGTGATCGGCATGAAGCGCCGGAGCCCCCCCATGTTCCGCATGTCCTGCGCGTCCCAGTCCTTGTGGGTCGAATGCAGCGCGTGATGCATGGAGTGGATCACCGCTCCTGCCCCAAGGAAGAGCAGGGCCTTGAAGAAGGCATGGGTCATCAGGTGGAACACGCCGGCTGCGTAGGCGCCCACCCCCACGCCCATGAACATGAACCCGAGCTGCGAGACCGTGGAGTAGGCGAGGACCTTCTTGATGTCGTACTGCTTGAGGGCAATCGTGGCGGCGAAGAGCGCAGTGAGCGCCCCGATCGTCGCGACCGCCGCGGCCGAGACCGGAGCCAGAGCGAAAAGCACCGATGCCCTCGCCACCAGGTACACCCCGGCGGTGACCATCGTCGCGGCGTGGATCAGCGCCGAGACCGGCGTGGGCCCGGCCATGGCATCGGGGAGCCAGACATAGAGGGGAATCTGCGCACTCTTCCCCACCGCGCCGAGCAGCAGGAAGAGGGTGATCGCGGTCACGATTCCCCCACCGTAGAGCAGCGTGTCCGGTGCCGCAGCGAAGATGGCTCCGTAATCCAGCGTCCCGAAGGTGGCGAATAGCAGGAACATCGCCATCAGCAGGCCGAAGTCACCGACCCGGTTGACGATGAAGGCCTTCTTCCCCGCATCCGCCTTCTCCCGATCCTGGAACCAGAAGCCGATCAGCAGATAGGAGCAGAGACCCACACCCTCCCACCCGACGAACATGACGGGGAAGTTGGCTCCCGCGACCAGCACCAGCATGAAGAACACGAAGAGGTTCAGGTACGCGAAGTACCGAGGATAGCCCGGATCCTCCTTCATGTACCCCACGCTGAAGACATGGATGAGGAACCCGACGCCCGTGATCACCATCATCATGATCATCGAGAGCTGGTCGAGCTGGATCGCCGCGTCCACCGAAAGGGTTCCGGTCGGCATCCAGCTCCAGTAGCTGCGGATCACCGGTTCGGTGAGCTCGACGCCCAGCAGCCGCACGAAGTTGATCGCGGTAAGGACGAAGGCACCCAGCAGCACTCCCGGCCCGATCCAGGTCGGGAGGGAATGCGTGAGCGGTACCGAACCCGCGGTGTGGTCCTCTTCGGGAATCGAGTTCCGAACGCGATCTGCCGAGCGCCGTCCGCTCACGAGAGCGAGCGCCCCGTTGAGCGCGAAGCCGAGGAGGGGCAGTAGCAGAATGAGTCCCGGGAGGAGAGGGTCGAATCCCCCGGCCCCACCCGCCTGGATCGACCCGGCGCTGATGAATCCCAGTGAAATCATGCCCTCACCACTTCAGGAGGTTGAAGTTGTTCACGTCCACCGTTTCGTAGTGTCGGAAGATCGAGATGATGATTGCGAGCCCAACCGCGGCCTCGGCAGCCGCGACCGTCATCACGAAAAACACGTAGATCTGGCCTTCGATTCCGATGAAGCGGGACAACGCCACGAAAGAGAGGTTCACGGCGTTCAGCATGAGCTCGATGCAGAGGAACATGATGATCACGTTCCTCCTCACCAGAACCCCGAGCATCCCGATCACGAAGAGAATGGCACTGAGGATGAGCGCTTCTGCGAGCATCGGTCTCAGACCCTCCGTTTGGCGATGGCGATGGCTCCGACGAGAGCCACCAGAAGTAGGAGACCCGTGAGCTCGAAGGCCACGACGTAGTCCGTGAAGAGGGGGCGGGCGATCGATCCGATGATCCCCTGCTCCTGGATCAACTGATCCATCGCCTCGGGCCCCGGCAGCGCTTGCTCCACCGCGCTCGTCCCCGCTCCGCCCAGCTGTCGGACCAGGATCCCGGCGATCCCGCCGGTCACCGCGAAGGCCAGGATCATCCCCAGCCCCATCTTGAGGTCCTTTCGATAGTCATGCCCGAGGTTCAGGAGCATGATCACGAAGAGGAAGAGGACCATGATGGCCCCCGCATAGACGATGATCTGGATCGCCGCGAGGAAATGCGCCTCGAAGAGCACGAAGATCCCGGCCAGGCTCGCGAGCGTCGCGACCATGAAAA
Source organism: Gemmatimonadota bacterium (assembly GCA_007126575.1). Lineage (GTDB taxonomy): Bacteria > Gemmatimonadota > Gemmatimonadetes > Longimicrobiales > Gaopeijiaceae > SLBA01. The sequence continues at coordinate 34,679 of SLBA01000051.1, forward strand.
GCAGGCTGCCGACGGGGTTCCTCTGGAATACCACCCCGATGGCTCCGCCCAGCGCGACCGCAGCGAAAATGTAGAAGAGGATTTCAACCATGAATTGGCGTCCTTACTCCGAGCGGGGGTCGGAGGGGTCCCATAGCAGCGTGGACTCATGGTCCTGCTCCATGAGTCGATCGAGGTCGTACACGAATCGCTCCCGGGTGAATTCGGCGTTCTCGAAGTGCTGGCCGACGTGGATCGCCTCGACCGGGCAGACCTCCTGGCACATGCCGCAGAAGATGCACCGGAACTCGTCGATCTCGTAGACGATCGGATAGCGATTCCCTTCGTCGTCCTCTCCACCGACCAGCCGAATGCAGTTCGCCGGGCAGACCGTCGGGCAGAGCCCGCAGGCGACACACTTGGGCCGACCGTCGGCGTGGACCTCCATCACATGGGTTCCGCGCCAACGGGGAGACAGCTTCACCGGCTCCTCGGGGTACTGATGCGTCGCCTTGTTCGGATTGACCATGTGCTTGAAGGTCAGCCCCATGCCCTTGAGCGCCGAACGCAGGTACGAGGTCTTCCCCGCGGCCGGACGTCTGAGAACCTTCACTGTCACTGCCATCGTAGAGTCCTTATCAGCTGATCAGAGGATTCGAAGCATCGGCCGGGAGCACGTCGGTGCGGCCAGGCAGCGGCTCCCTGAGTTCACTCACCCCATCCGGGCCGACCGCCGCCCCCGACATGATGCGGTCTCGGTCGAGGACGAAGACGAAGGCGCCCGTCGCCACACCGCTTACCGCGGTGAGAACGGCACCGAACATGAACCCTTCGATCGCCATCTGATCGAGAACCAGGATGGTCGCCGCCACGAGCATGACGTAGGCGAGGGAGACCGGGAGCATGACCTTCCATCCGAGATGCATCACCTGGTCGTACCGGAACCGGGGGAGGGTCCACCGCACCCAGACGAAGACCATGATGAAGAAGAAGGTCTTGAGCGAAAACGACATCAGGGTCAGCAGAGTCTTCCAGACCGCCGGTTCCGCGGCAATCGGCGCGCCCGCCGCCGTAAAGCCCGAGATCAGCTGTCCGTCGAACCAGAACATGTGGTCCCCACTCCAGAAGGGGACGCTCCACCCCCCGAGGAAGAGCGTCGCCATCAGGGCCGAGACCACGAGGATGTGGCTGTACTCGGCAATGAAGAACATCGAGAACTTCATGGCGGAATACTCGGTATGGTACCCCGTCACCAGCTCCGACTCCGCTTCCGGGAGGTCGAAGGGAAGGCGGTTCGTCTCGGCGAAGCCGGAGATCACGAAGAGGATGAAGGCCAGCGAAAGCGGGAAGAGAAACCAGAACCCCAGAAGCTGCTGCTGCCACACGATCTCGGTGAGCGTGACGTTTCCGGCCAGCATGAAGACCGGGATCAGCGACAGCCCGAGCGCGACCTCGTAGCTGACCATCTGCGACGAGGACCGCAACGCTCCCAGGAAGGCGTACTTGTTGTTCGACGCCCACCCCGCCAGGAACATCCCGTACACCCCCAGAGACGAGAAGGCGAGGATGAAGAGGATTCCGATCGGGATGTCGGCCACGACCATGTCCACGATGCCCCAGGGCGTCGGCAGGGGCGCGGCGAAGGGGACGACCGCGATGAGGACGACCGCCAGGATGATCGAGAGCATCGGAGCCAGAATGAAGAAGCGCTTGTTGGCCGTCGCCGGCATCGTCTCTTCTTTCAGGATGTTCTTGATCCCGTCGGCGACCGGCTGAAGCAGCCCGAACGGCCCGACCCGGTTGGGCCCCAGACGGTCCTGGATGAATCCGGAGACCCGCCGCTCGAGCAGGGTCATGTAGGCGACCACCGCGAGCGAGACGGAGAAGACCAGAAACACCTTGATCGATGAGCTGATCAGGAAGGCTGTCGGTGAAAGCTCTTGCATCCCGTATCGTTCTTCTCTGATGTCCGTGACGAGCCCCGGCCGGATCTCCACCTCGGGAGTCCGACCGGCCAGGGCGGAAGATAATGAAACCGAGTTCTACGTCAGGTCCCCGGCAGCTTCACCGGCTCATTGATCACCGCACCGCGCGTGCCGAGATGCGGGTAGCCGAGGCCCTGGAACTCCGGAACGGACCGGGCGGCCTCCTCGAACATCTCCGCTGCACCCGCCGGCACGGCGGAGCCGGTCAGGTGTGCTCTCAGGGCGGCCATGACCAGCCACCCGGGTCGTGCGGCCCCCGGAGGATGGGTTCCGGGCCAGAAGCGCTGCACCCGTCCCCCGTGGTTGGTGAAGGTCCCTTCCTGCTCCGCATGCGTACTGATCGGAAGGATCCCGTGCGCCGTCCGGGTCGCCGGAGAGGGGTACTGGCCGAGATAGATGAACAGCCCTGCCGAGGATCCGAAGTCATCGGGCTGATCGGCCAGCTCGTCTCCGACCACGAGGAGGATCCCCTCGAAGTCATCGAGGTCCTCGAGCCCCCCCTCGGCCGCATCATCTCCCACCCGGGTCAATCCCAGGATCTCGGCCCCCTTCACGTTGGGGGCCAGGTCCCTGCGGCGTACGAGCGTAGGGAAGCCGGGCAGCGGGATCTCTTCGTCCGTCCGTGGCGACCGGTAGCGGATCTGGCCACCGCCGAGCGCGTCGACCAGGGCCTTGAGCGAGGCCATCTCCTCGTTGGAAGCGAAGGGGGACGCAACCGCGCGCACTTCGGCCCCCTTCAGCTCATCGAGTCGCCCGGCGAGAGGCTCCAGCGCCTCGTTCCACCCGCTTGCCCGCGTCATGGACTCGTCCGCCGCACGGGTCAGGGGGGCTTCGACCCGGTCTCCTCGGTTCATCCAGTCGTAGCGGTGTCGACCATAGTCGCACATCCAGTGCTGGTTGACGTCGAGGTTGGTCCGCGGCTTCAGCCGCTGCACCCGGTTGTCCCGGGTGTGCAGGTCGATGTTGCAGCCCTGCGAGCAGTTCGGGCAGATCGAGGGGGTGTGGTCCAGATCCCAGGCACGGGCCTTGTGCAGGAAGTCCTTGGAGACCAGCGCTCCGACCGGGCAGATGTCGACCACATTCCCGGCGAAATCGGCCGTCTCGAGCCCTTCGTCGAAGAAAGTGTCGATCACCGAGCGGTTTCCCCGCTCCACGACCGTGAGGAGCGGGTTCTGCTCGATCTCGTTCATGAAGCGGACGCAGCGGGTGCACATCACGCAGCGATCGCCGTAGAAGAGGACGTCGCCCCCGAAGTCGTCGCGGCCGAAGACCCGCTTGGGCTCGCGACTCCGTCCACGCTTGCGGCCCTCTGCGTGCACGTAGTCCTGGAGCTTGCACTCTCCCGACTGGTCACAGATGGGGCAGTCGAGCGGATGGTTCGCGAGATAGAACTCGAGAACGCCCTTCCGCTGCGTCAGCGCCTTCTCGCTCTGAGTATGCACGACCTGGCCGTCCGATGCCTGGGTCACGCAGGACGCCTGCAGCTTGGGTGCGCCCTCGACCTCTACGAGACAGAGCCGGCACTGAGCCGGCGCGGTCAGGCCCGGGTGGTAGCAATAGTGCGGCACCCGATTCCCCATGGCTTCGGCGGCCTGGAGTATCGTGGTCCCCTTCTCGACCGTGACATCCTGACCGTCGATCGTCAGGGTCACCGTCTCGGCGTTCGTTCCGGTATCAGCCATGTCGCCCGCTGTCGGATATCAGGTGTAATGAGGATGAGAACTGTAAGCCTTCTTGGCGGACCGGGCGCGTCACGCGGCCCCGACCCGCTCACCCCTGCGAATCAGCGCCAGGTAGTCATCTCGAAACTTCTCGATCGAGGAGGCCACCGGGGCGGCCGCGGAGTCCGAGAGCACACAGATCGTGGTGCCCGTCATCTGGTCTCCCAGCTCGAGGAGGGTGTCGAGGTCCTCTTCGGTCCCCTTCCCGTTCTCGATCCGCACCAGGATGCGCGAAAGCCACTGCGTGCCCTCGCGGCACGGAGTGCACTGACCACACGACTCGTGCGCGTAGAAGTCGACCATGCGGCGAACCTGCTTGACGATGTTCGTGGTGTCATCCATCACGATCACCGACGCACAGCCCAGCATGGATCCGCACTCCACCACGCCCTCGTAGTCCAGGGTGCAGGTCTCGCAATCCTCGGCCGACATGATCGGTACCGAGGAGCCCCCGGGGATCACGGCCTTGAGCGTGCGGCCCGGACGGAGTCCTCCACAGACGTCGTTGATCAGCTCCATCATCGGGAATCCGAGCGGAAGCTCGTAGTTGCCCGGCCGCCGAACGTGTCCGCTCACGCAGAATAGCTTGGTACCGGGTGACTTCTCGGTGCCGAAACCGCGATACCAGGCGCCACCCCGATTGATGATGTGCGGAACCGCGGCGAGGGTCTCGACATTGTTGATCGTGGTCGGTCGGCCGAAGGCTCCCACGGCTGCGGGGAACGGCGGTTTGACCCGGGGAAGGCCACGGCGGCCTTCCAGGGAGTTCATGAGCGCCGTCTCCTCACCGCAGATATAGGCCCCCGCTCCCGCGACCACCGTGAGTTCGATGTCGGCCCCGGTGCCCAGGATGTTCTTTCCGATCAGTCCAGCCTCGTAGGCCTCTTCGACAGCGCGGGCCAGAACCTGCGTCGCCTCGAAGAACTCTCCGCGGCAGTAGATGTAGACGTGCTCCGCCTGGATCGCGTATGCCGCGATCAGGCACCCCTCGATCACCTGGTGAGGGGTCCAGCGCAGGAGCTCCCGGTCCTTGAAGGTCCCGGGCTCGGACTCGTCGGCATTGCAGCACAGGTAGTGCGGACCCTTCTTCTCCTTCGGCATGAAGGACCACTTGACGCCCGTCGGGAAGCCGGCACCACCCCGCCCGCGAAGACCCGACGCCTTCACCTCCTCGATGACCTCCTCCCTGCTGCTCTTGAGCGCCTTCTCGAGCGCCGTGTATCCCCCCAGCTCCTTCCACCCCTCGAGCGTGCGGGTCCGGGGGTCCCCGAAGCCGCGGGAGAGCATCGGGGTTTCCTTCTCGTGCCGGTACGGGTATGCCATCAGCCTGCCTCTTCGCGTAGACGGTCCAGGAGCGCGGGTACATCGTCGGCCGACACGTTCTCGTAGTAGCGGGAGTTGATCTGGACCGCCGTGGGGAATCCGCACGCCGCCAGGCACTCCACCTCGGTGATCGTGAAGAGTCCGTCTTCGGTGGTCTCTCCCATCTCGACGCCGGCGTGCTCGAGGAAGGCGGCCAGCACCTCGTCGCCCCCGCACAGGTTGCAAGAGATGTTCGTGCAGACCTGAATCAGGAAGCGCCCCACCGGCGCCTTGTTGTACATGGTATAGAAGGTGGCCACTCCCCGGACGTACGCGTCGGAGAGCTCCAGCCGCTCCGCCACCTCGCGCATCGTCTCGGAAGAGAGATGCCCGCGGACCTCCTGCGCCAGATTCAGGGCGGGAATCAGCGCCGCCCTGGAGTCAGGGTAGCGGGAGAGGATCTTCTCGAGCCGCTCGCCGTACTCGCCCTCGAAGATCGGCGCATCGGGGGATTTCTCGTCGAGGATGTAGGGCAGCGTGGGAGCCACCGAGGGATGGCCCCCGTCCCTGCGTCGCACCCCGACGTACTCGTCGCCGCGGACCTCCTCCTCGGTGAGCTTGAAGTCCCCGGTATTTCCTGCCCATCCGGGATTCGAGAAGGGCGCGGCCCGATCCCGTCCGGTCGAACGCTTAGAATCACTCACCGGTCGATCTCTCCCAGGACGATGTCGAGGCTGGCGTTGACCATGATCACGTCGGCCAGCAGGCCGCCCTCGACGAGTTTCGGGATCACGGAAAGATTCACGAAGGAGGGCGGACGCACACGCCAGCGGATCGGCTTGGAGCCCCCGTCGCTCACGACGTACATGCCCAGCTCTCCCTTCGAGCCCTCGACGGGGAAGTAACTCTCGCCCTCGGGGACCTTCAGCCCGTCCATGATCAGCTTGAAGTGGTGGATCATGGATTCCATGTCGTTCATCGCGTCCGTCTTCGACGGGAGGACGACACGGGGGTCATCGACATTCACCGAACCCCCCGGGAGCCGATCCAGCGCCTGGTGGAGAATCCGAACGGACTGCCGCATCTCCTCCATCCGCACCATGTATCGGTCATAGCAGTCCCCGTGCTCACCGATGGGGACCTCGAAATCATACGTTTCGTAATCGTAGTAGGGGCGGTCCTTCCGCACGTCGTAGGGAACCCCGGACGCACGCAGGTTCGGTCCCGAAAAGCCGTAGTTGATGGCATCCTCGGCCGAAATCGCCCCCACGCCCTGTGTCCTCCCCAGGTGGATCGCGTTCGTCGACAGCAGGTACTCCACCTCGTCGAGGGTCTTGATGACCCCGGTGGCGAACTCACGCACGCCCTCGGTCCACCCCTCGGGGACATCCGACATCAGCCCGCCGACCCGTGTGGCCGAAGTGGTGATTCTCGCCCCGGTGAAGGCTTCGTGCAGCGTGTAGACCTTCTCCCGCTCCTGAAAGGAGTACAGGAAGGGAGTGAACGCCCCCACATCGATCGCCCAGGTGCCGAGCCAGAGCAGGTGCGAGAAGATCCGGTCCATCTCCATCATGATGACGCGGAGGACCTTGCACCGCTCGGTGACCTCGAGGCCCATCACCTTTTCGACCGCCATCACGTACGCACAGTTGTAGATGAGGGGCGCGAGGTAGTCCATCCGGTCGGTGAGGGTGACGATCTGATTCCAGGTCCGGTACTCGCCGAGCTTCTCGAACGAGGAGTGCAGGTACCCGATGTTCGGCTCGCACCGAACCACCGTCTCCCCGTCGAGCTCCAGGATCAGGCGGAGCACCCCGTGCGTGGCGGGATGCTGCGGGCCGACGTTGATCAGCATGTTCTCGGAATCGAAACGGGGCTCGACCATGTCGGTTGGGGCCATCAGCCCCTGGGCCGGCATGAAGTCGGTTCCCATCTCCGGGTTCCGGGAAATCTTGTACTCCACCGTACGCTTGGACATGGTCTCCTGCTCAGTGCGGTAGGACGCGGGCGCGACGGGACGGGGCGGGCATCACGCCGGCTCCGACCCGTCCGAGCTCTGCGAGGTGCTCGATGACTCGGGCTCCTCCTCGACCGGAACCGGCTCTCCACCGAGCTCCTGCCACTCCACCAGCTGGGGCTCCCGGCCCGGCCCTCGCTGGGCATCGACATAGTAGTCGTCTGCATTCAGCTCGAGTGCCCGCCGGGTCTGCTCCGCCCGCGAGAACCGGCCCCGGAGGGGGAAATCCTTGCGGAGGGGATGGCCCTCGGCGTAGTGCGTGGGCATCAGGATCCGACGCAGGTCCGGGTGGCCGCTGAAGCGGATGCCGAACAGGTCGTAGACCTCGCGTTCCAGCCAGTTCGCGGATTTCCACAGCGGCTCCACCGACTGGACCTCGAGTGCGTCCAGCGGAAGCTCGGCCTTCACCCGAAGGGCCCGCCGGTACGGGATCGAATAGAGCTGCCAGACCACCTGGAGCGGACGCCCTCCCCCGAAATCGACGGCGGTCACGTCGGAGAGGTAGTTGTAGAGATGATCGGGGTCGTTGCGGAGCCACTCGAGGATGTCGAAGGAGCGCGAGGGTTCGACGAAGACCACGTGCTCGTCTCCCGACATCACCTCGTGGCGGAGGATGGCATCGCCGAAGCTCTCCACCAGAGCACCCGGGGTCGGGTGCGCGCGATCCAGGCCATCGGGCATCACCGGGCCACGGGTGGAGCCCGCCTCAGACTCGTCCTCCGGAGTGACCCCGTCGTAGCCGGGTGCTCGGGGCTCAACGCTCATGAGGGTCTCCCGCGATCATTGGATACACATCGCTTGCGGCGCCGAAGGAACGGACGGCAAGGAGGAATCACGGACGCCGATCCCCGGGCCGGTCCTGATCCGCGGTCGGGATCAATCCGCTCGTACGGTTCTGTCTGGTCGAGTTTCCGAACGGGCCGGAGAGAGCCGAAACCTCTTCGGCGCCGGCCGCGGGTCGTCCCACGGAGCCGGGCTCCTCGGAACGATGCTCACTGTGCCGTGCCAGCGTCTCCCCCCTGATCTTCTCCTGGATCATCATCAGCCCGTAGATGAGCCCCTCGGGCCGGGGCGGGCAGCCGGGAACGTACACATCGACGGGGATGATCGTGTCGATCCCCTGCACCATCGAGTACGCATCGAAGATCCCGCCCGACGAGGCGCAGGCCCCCATCGAGACCGACCACTTGGGCTGCGGCATCTGGTCCCAGATCCGGCGCAGAACGGGCGCGAGCTTGTAGGGGACGCGCCCCGCACAGATCAGGACATCGGCCTGCCGGGGCGAGAACGACATCCGCTCCATCCCGAACCGCGCCAGGTCGTTCTTGGTCGCCGCCGAGGCCATCATCTCGATCGCGCAGCACGCGGTCCCGAAGGGCATCGGCCAGAGCGAATTGCGTCGTGACCAGTTGACCACGAAGTCGACCTTGGTCGTCAGAAACGTCGGCGTGCCCTCCCCGAAGATGCCGCCGGGAAGTCCGCTGCCTTTTTGCGTCGGAGTCGAAGTACTCATTCCCAATCCAACCCTCCCTTCTGCCACTCGTAGACGAAGCCCACCACGAGAACCATCACGAAGATGGACATCGCGATGAAGCCCTCCCACCCCAGGTACCGCATCTCAACCGCCCATGGGATAAGGAAGATCGCCTCGAGGTCGAAGATGATGAAGCTGATCGCCACCATGTAGAACTTGACCGAGAACCGAGCCCGGGTATCCCCCAGCGGGATCATCCCCGACTCGTAGGGCATATCCTTTTCCGACGTCGCACGCCTCGGGTTGAGAACGTGGGACGCGACGGCCATCCCCACGGCGTTCACGATCGAGACGCCGAACAGCATCAGGATTGGAATATAGGAAGCGGACATGAAATCTCGGAGATTCCGTTTGTGAAATCGTTCACTTGGTAGGGCGGAAATGTACCCCTGACGAGAGGAGGGGTCAACCCGAGCGTGGCCGTTTTTCGGGCTTTTTTCGCCCGCATCCCCGCCCGTTTGCGACCACTTGAGATCCGACCTATACTCCACCCGTCATTCCGGACCCGAGAGGGTGGCCGGCCTCGACCCTTCCCGACTCTGAATCCTCCCCACTCCCATACCTGCGCAATGACAATCCGAAGCGACCGCTGGATCCGAGAGATGGCCCAAAATCACGGGATGATCGAACCCTTCGAGCCCGGGCAGGTCCGGGACGGCAAGATCTCGTACGGGTGTTCGTCGTTCGGCTACGATATCCGGGTGGCCCCGGAATTCAAGGTGTTCACGAACGTGCACAACGTCGTCGTCGACCCGAAGAGCTTCGACGATCGGTCCTTCGTGGATGTGAACGCCGACACCTGCATCATTCCGCCGAACTCCTTCGCGCTGGCGCGCACGGTGGAATTCTTCCGGGTCCCCAGCGACGTCCTGGTGATCTGTGTCGGGAAGAGCACCTACGCCCGGTGCGGGATCATCGTGAACGTCACGCCCCTCGAGCCGTCGTGGCGGGGGTACCTGACGCTCGAGATCTCGAACACCACCCCCCTGCCCGCCCGCATCTACGCGAACGAGGGAATTGCCCAGCTACTCTTCTTCAGGGGCGAAGAGACCCCCGAGGTCGTCTACGCCGATCGCGAGGGCAAATACCAGGACCAGACCGGCGTCACCCTGCCCAGGATCTGAATTCGCCCGCCGTCAGATGGGCCCGCCCCCCTCACCATCCACACTGACCAACGTCAGTTCGAAGATCAGCCAGGAGTTCTCGGGGATCCCCTGTGGGGGGTTCCGACCATAGGCGAGAAAGGGAGGAATCAGGACGGTTCGGGTCTGCCCGACCGACATTCCGTCGACGCCTTCCTGGACCCCCGGAAGGACATCGAAGCCGCCCAGGAGAAATTCGAAGGTCTCGTCCGGTCCGGTTTCGGTGAACTGCGCCCCCGAGGGAAGCCAGCCACGAAACTCCACCTCGACGAAGGTGCCCGGACCGGCATTCGGTGGCATGCCCGGCACATCTTCTCGAATCCAGATCCCGTTGGGCGTCTCCTCGAAGTCATCGAGGTCGATCCCGAGCGACGGATCGAAGACGACCTCGTCGATCGGGAATTCGTCGGCCGGGTCCGGGGTGGTCAAATCCATGCACCCGCCGACTCCGACTCCGAGGAGAGTCAGGAGGAAGAGGGTGGCAGACTGATTGAATCGTTCACGCATGCTTGTCTGGTCCCGCTGACGTGGAGGCGCGGCGGACTAGCGTTCGAAGACCACCCGCCCGTCCACGATGGTTAGCATTACCTGGACCTCCTGAAGACGAGCCGCCTCGACCTCGAGAGGGTTCGCATCAAGGACGACTAGGTCCGCGAGGAACCCCTCGCGAATTCGGCCCTTCTCCTCTTCCATACCCTCGGCCCACGCATTGTTCACCGTGTAGGCCCGCAGCGCGGTCTCGGCATCGATGCGCTCCTCGGGAATCCATCCTCCCTCCGGCTCTCCCTCGGGAGTCTGTCGAGCGACAGCGGCGTACATCCCCATCAGGGGGTTCGCCGTGTACCATGCGGCGTTCGTCCCGGGCCAGTCACTTCCGAAGGAAAGCAGCACCCCAGCCTCGTCGAGCGTGCGGAATGCGTAGGTCCATCGAATTCGATCGGGACCGATGCGTTCCTCCATCCAGCGCATGTCGTCGATCGCGTGGTAGGGCTGGACCTCGGCGATGACGCCCAGCTCGGCCATCCGGGCTGCGGTCTCCGGCCCCGCGAGGTGCTGCGCATGGATCACCCGGAACCGGCGGTCGTCCCGCGGCCCGTTCACCTCCTCGACCCGTTCGAAGAGGGTCAGGAGGGTGTCGATCGCATGGTCCCCGATCGCATGCACCTGTGGCCAGTAGCCCTGCGCGTCGGCCTCGATCAGGAGCCGTTCCATGTTCCCGGCCGGCTCCATCATGTCCCGCCACGACCCGAAGCCACCGGTGTGCTCGAAGGGCTCGTAGAACATCGCGGTGGAGTTGCCCATGATCCCGTCCACGAAGCCCTTGAAGCCTCCGAGCCGAATGAAGTCCGACCCGAAATTGCGAGGCAGGCCGAGCGCCGCCTGGTACTCGGCCCGATCCATGGTGGGTCGGGCGTAGATCCGAGTGGTGAGCTCCTCTTCGTCGAGGAGGGCCTGGTAGACGGCGAACATGTTCGGGGGCGTGTTGTCATGAACCGTCGTGACGCCGAACTGCCTCAGATCGGCGAGGGCGGCGCGCGCCTCCTCCAATCGCAGCTCCATCGGCTTCGGCGGCATCGCCTGCCGTACCCGGGCCGCTGCCGCCGGAGTCAGACGCCCCGTCGGTTCCCCGTCGACACACTCGACCCCCTCCCAGGAACAGTCGGCCCCCGCCGCCTCCAGCGCTCCCGCATTCCCGAGAAACGCCGAGCGGTCCCATCGATTCACCAGCACCGGATGGTCGGGGGTGAGGTCATCGATGATGAATCGGTCCGGAGAGAAGGGCTCGTCGCCCTCTCCCGGCTGATCCCCGGCACTCCCCATCGCCCACGCCTCGTAGGCACCCCAGTCCCCGCCCGTGATCCACGCGCCGGAAGGCATCCGCTCCACGGCTTCCCGGATCCGTTCCCGGAGGCCGTCGGGATCCGCCACATCGAGAAGGCTCGCCCCGAGCAGGAGGGCCCCGGCGGAGTTGAAGTGCGTGTGGTTGTCGATGAATCCCGGCGAAACGAAGCGTCCATCCAGCTCCACGATGCGTGTGTCCGCCCCGCGATAGGCATCGATCTCGCCCGCTGAGCCCACCGCCATGATTCGAGCGCCCCGGACAGCGACCGCCTCCGCCCGCGGGTTCTCGTCGTCTCCCGTCCAGACCACTCCTCCGGTCAGGATGAGATCCGCATCGCCCCCGGTCGTCCCCCCGTCCGCCTCCTCGCACGCGACCACCGCGAGACTCGCAACGAGTACGACGACCGCAACGCCGATGTGCGAACGCACTCTCCTACCGACAGACTCAAGCCTCATCGACACTGCTCCCATTGCGCGCCCTCTCCCGTTCCATGGTCTCGTGGTGGCCGATCCGGGCGGTTCACTCCGCCGCGTCCCCTCCAGCCCCCCGGACTCGTGGCAGAAGGCCACTCAGTCGCCGGAGGTGCTCCCCGCCTTGGACAGAGTACCCTTCAGGACGTCGCGATTCAACCTCGCGATGTAATCCACCGAGATCCCCTTCGGGCATGCTTCCTGGCAGGCACCGTGGTTCGTGCAGTTCCCGAACCCCTCCTCGTCATGCCGCTGAGCCATCGAGAGTGCTCGGTCGAGACGCTCCGTCTGTCCCTGGGGGACATAGGAAAGGTGTGCCGCCTTCGCCGCGGTGAAGAGCATCGCCGAGGCGTTCGGGCACGCCGCCACACAGGCCCCGCAGCCGATGCAGGCCGCGGCATCGAACGCGCGATCGGCGTCGGGCTTCGGGATCGGGGTCGCGTTCGCGTCCTGGGCGCTGCCGGTTCGGACCGAGATGTACCCCCCGGCCTGGATGACGCGATCGAACGAATTCCGATCCACGACCAGGTCGCGCATCACGGGAAAGGCCGTGGCTCTGAACGGCTCGATCCAGATCTCGTCGCCGTCCCGAAAGGACCGCATGTGGAGCTGGCAGGCGGTGATCAGCTTCTGAGGGCCGTGCGCCACCCCGTTGATCATCATTCCGCAGGACCCGCAGATCCCCTCCCGACAGTCGTGCTCGAAGGCGATCGGCTCCTTGCCGGCCAGGGTCAGCTCCTCGTTGACCAGGTCGAGCATGTCGAGGAAGGACATCGACTCACTGACGTCGTCCGCCCGGTAGGTTTCGAATCCCCCCTTGTCGCGGGGGCCGGTCTGACGCCAGACGTGCAGCGTGAGATTCATTACTTGTAGCTCCTCTGCGAGAGAGGCACGTGTTCGAAGTGCAGGGGTTCCCGATGTCGAACGGGCTCCTCTCCCACTCCCTTGAATTCCCAGATCGCCCCGTGGGCGAAGCGTTCGTCGTCGCGCTGGGCCTCGCCCTCCTCGGTCGTGTGCTCCTCACGGTAGTGGGCACCGCACGACTCGTCGCGCGTGAGCGCATCCCAGCACATGACCTCGGCGAACTCCAGGAAGTCCGCCACCCTCCCCGCCTTCTCGAGCGACTGGTTGAGCGTGTCGCCGCTGCCCGGTACGGTGACGTCGCGCCAGAAGCGTTCCCTGAGTTCGGGGATTTTAGCGAGCGCTTCGCGCAGTCCCGATTCGTTGCGGGACATGCCGCAGTGATCCCAGAGCAACCGGCCCAGCTCCTGGTGGAAGGAGTCGACGGTCCGCGAGCCCTTCACCGCAAGAAGGCGCTCCTGCGCCTGCGTGACCTCGCGAACGGTGTCGCGGGCGGCGGCGTGGTTCTCGTCGACGTCGCCCCGCGAGTGCTCGGCAAGGAAGTTCCCGATCGTGAGCGGGATGATGAAGTAGCCGTCGGCCAGCCCCTGCATGAGCGCAGACGCCCCGAGGCGATTCGCCCCATGGTCCGAGAAATTGGCCTCGCCGATCGCGAAGAGTCCCGGCACCGTGGTCATCAGCTCGTAGTCCACCCAGAGGCCGCCCATGGTGTAGTGGGGGGCCGGGTAGATTCGCATCGGAACCTCGTAGGGGTCCTCTCCCGTGATCTTCTCGTACATCTGGAAGAGGTTGCCGTACCGCTCCGAGACGACCGCCTTGCCGAGGCGCTGGATGGCATCGCGAAAATCCAGGTAGACCCCGTTCTTCATCGGCCCGACCCCATGTCCCTGGTCGACCATCTCCTTGGCCCTGCGCGACGCGATGTCCCGGGGGGTCAGGTTGCCGAACGAGGGGTAGAGGCGCTCCAGGTAGTAGTCACGCTCGGCATCGGGGATCTGGCCGGCAGCCCGATCGTCACCGGCGCGCTTCGGAACCCAGATCCGTCCATCGTTGCGGAGCGACTCACTCATTAGGGTGAGCTTGCTCTGATAATCCCCGCTCTGAGGGATGCAGGTCGGGTGGATCTGCGTGAAACACGGGTTGGCGAAGCCGGCCCCGCGTCGATGCGCCCGCCAGGTCGCCGTGACGTTGCACCCCTTCGCGTTCGTCGAAAGGAAGAAGGCGTTCGAATACCCTCCGGTTCCCAGCACGACGGCGTCCGCCATGTGCGCCTCGATCTTTCCCGAAACCAGGTCCCGGGTCACGATACCGCGGGCACGCCCGTCGATCACGATGACATCGAGCATCTCGCACCGGACGTGCATCTGAACGGTCCCTTCGTGGATCTGCCGCTCCAGCGCCTGGTAGGCGCCCAGGAGCAGCTGCTGGCCGGTCTGTCCGCGAGCGTAGAAGGTCCGGGACACCTGAGCTCCCCCGAAGGAGCGATTGCCCAGAAGGCCTCCATACTCACGGGCGAAGGGGACCCCCTGAGCGACCGCCTGGTCGATGATGTTCAGCGAGAGCTCCGCGAGGCGGTATACGTTCGCTTCGCGCGAGCGGAAGTCTCCCCCCTTCACCGTGTCGTAGAAGAGGCGATAGACGGAATCGCCGTCGCCCTGATAGTTCTTAGCGGCGTTGATCCCGCCCTGGGCCGCGATTGAGTGGGCGCGACGGGGGGAGTCGTGGAAGGTGAAGCACTTCACCCGGTAGCCCAGCTCCCCCATCGTGGCCGCCGCCGCACCCCCGGCCAGCCCCGTGCCCACCACGATGACCTCGTATTTTCGCTTATTCGCCGGATTGACCAGCTTCATGTCGAAGCGGTGCCGGTCCCACATCTGGTCGATCGGGTGATCGGGAATCCTGGCGTTCAACTCCATTCCTGCATCCTCCGTATTGGCGATCGTCGACTCCACCGGGTAGCCGGTGGGCCGGAAGGGTTTCGAGCGTCAGTCCAGAACGCCGATCATCACGGCGATCGGAACCGACACGTAGCCCAGGAAGAGGACCAGTGACAGTCCGGCTGCCAGTGGCCGTCGCAGCCGCTCGACTCGCGGATTCTGGACTCCGAGGGTGGCGAACACGCTCCAGATGCCATGGTACAGATGCAGCGAGAGCGCACCCACCGCCACGATGTAGAAGAGCGCGACGGGCACCGACTGGAAGCCGATCACCAGATTCTGGTAGACCGATCCATATTCGAAGTCGGGGTGAACGTCACCCGTGGTGAAGTGCAGCAGGTGGTAGATCACGAACAGCACGATGATCACGCCGCCCCAGCGCATGGTCCTCGACGCGTAGCTGAAGACCTGGGAGTCGGGCTTGTGGTACCGACGGGTCCGGGCGGCCCGGCTCTGTCTCCACAATTGGTACGCCGCCACGATGTGCACTCCGACGGCGGCGAGCAGGGCCAGCCGCACCCCCCAGAGCAGGCCGTATTCGGGAATCAGCGGATACCCGACTTCGCGCAGGAACTGGGCATACGAATCGAGGGGGTGAACCCCCGATTCCCCCACGGCCTCGAACGCCTTCAGATTGCCGGCCATATGGCCGAACACAAATCCGATCAGAATGATTCCGCTCACTGCCATGAGCGACTTCTTCCCGACCGAGGATCGATACAGGCTCACCACCCGACTCATCAGCTCACACCCCGTCCAGCTTGGCGATCGTGTCGCGGACGGCGCCTGCGCTCCGCTCGAGCTCGGCGCCCTCCGCGTCGGTCAATTCCACCTCGAGTACCTCCAGGAGGCCTCCATGCCCGAGCTTGCAGGGCACTCCCAGGAAGAGGTCCTCCTGCCCGTACTCTCCCGTCAGATAGGCCGTGCACGGAAGGATCCGCTTCTTGTCCCGGACAATGGCCTCCGCCATCTGAACCGCCGCGGCAGACGGGGCGTAGTACGCGCTCCCCGTCTTCAAGTGCGCGACGATCTCCGCTCCTCCCTTCCGGGTGCGCTCGATGAGCGCATCGATGCGCGTCCGAGAGAGGAGCTGCGTCAGCGGGATCCCGCTGACCGTCGTGTAGCTGACCAGGGGGACCATCGTATCACCGTGTCCTCCCAGGACCAGCGCCTGAATGTCTTCGACCGAGCAGTCGAGCTCGAGCGCGATGAAGGAACGGTAGCGCGCCGTATCGAGCACCCCGGCCATTCCCAGCACCCGCTCTCGAGGGAATCCCGAGGCCTTCATCGCCACGTAGGACATCACGTCGAGGGGGTTGGAGACCATGAGGATGATCGAATCCGGCGCGACCCGAGCGATCTCTTTCGATACCGAGGCCACGATCCGGGCATTCGTCCGCAGGAGGTCGTCCCGGCTCATCCCCGGCTTCCGGGCGATCCCCGCGGTGACGATGAACAGTTCAGAACCCTCGGCTGCGTCGTACGAGGTGCTCCCGGTCACTCGACTGTCGAACCCCAGGACCGGAGCGCTCTCCCACTGATCGAGCGCCTTGCCCTGCGGGATCCCGTCCGCCACATCGATCATCACGACCGTTCCTGCTAGCTCCCCCTCGGCAAGGCGCTGGGCCGTGGTCGCCCCGACGTTCCCGGCCCCGACGACCGTGATCTTCCTCATTTCGCATCCTGTGGAGAATTGATTCAGGAAGGCTGAAAAGCCGCCGGAAGCTACCCGGGGCACCGACGGGTGTCAACGGCAGGAAGGGGGGATATTCGTTGGGAAATGCCACGTTCGGAGGGATCGGGGAAATGCCACGTTCGGAGGGATCGGGGAAAAACCCTGGTCGGGCCCCCCGGGGACTACACTAGAAGGAGCGGGCGCCGCCGTCGGATCGACCGTCGCGCCCTCTCCGCTCCAGTTCGCGAATGCGATCCACCAGGTCGCTTCTCATCTTGATGTACCGAATGAGACCGGCCGGAGACAGCACCTCGAGCAGCGCGTCTTCCTCGGACTGCTGGATCGCGATCTCGCGCTCGTGCAGTTCCATCTGGCGGGAAAGAAGCGCCCGGGCCTGCGCCTCGGATCCACCGTCGCGGGCGAACGCGTCCATGTCTCGGGCCAGCGTACGCCGGTCACGCATCAGCCCCCCCCGGGCCTCGCGATGCTCGGTCGCGATCTCGCGGATCTGCACCAGTTGAGAGTCCGTGAGATCGAGCTCGCGCATCACCCGATGCTCGAAGCCGCGAATGATGCGCGCCTGCATCTCCTGGCGCGTCATTTCGAGCCCCTGACGATCGGACGACTGCGCGTCGAGGCCGGGTGTGGGGGCGACCAGCGGCAGGACCATTACGACGCAGAGCGCCAGGAGAAGCGGCTGAACGATGCGGTTCATTGAAAGTCCTCGTCGCTGAGCAGGGCCAACAGGGTCTCGTCCGAGATTCCGTCGAGATAGGGCGCCCCGGCCACGAGCCACTCGTCGGCCAGCCATTCGATGTCTCCGTCGGCCACGGCGAGGTCCCAGCCGGACGCCTCGGAGTACGGGTCGGCCGCCTGCATCGCCAATCCCATCCCCATGGCCAGGACCAGAACGGCGGCCGCGGCCATCGAGGCGCTCCTCCACCCGCCCCGAATCCGATCGCTCTCGGCCTCGAGCCGGGCGAGCACAGCCCTCCTCAGTCCCGGTGGGGCGGCCGTGCGCGCCCTATGGACCCTCGTCATGAAGCGAATGTCCGAGGCACAGTGCAGGCAGTGCTGGGTGTGAGCCTCGACTCGCGCCCGGAGCGATGCGGACAGCCCGCGAGCCACGCCCCGGGAGGCGATGTCGAGGATTTCACCGCACACGTCGGCTCCGTCGTTCGAGCCCTGATGGTTCATCGTTTCACTCATCGTCTTCGAGCCATTCCCTGAGTTTGCGAATCCCATGGTGGAAGTTCACCCGGGCCGCCCCTTCGGTCGACCCAATCGCGTGGCCGATCTCCCGGAAGCTGAGTCCGTCGAACAGCCGCAGCGAAACACTCATCCTCTGTTTGTCCGGAAGCGCATCCATCTGTCTCCTGATCCGCTCGATCTCCGAATCACGGACTGCTTCCGCCTCCGGGTCGACCCCCTCATCGGCGATCTGGATCACCGTCTCGAGGCTCTGCTCCTTTCGCCGCAGGCCCTTCCGGTATGCGGCCCTGAACTCGTTCCGGGCGATGGCCAGAAGCCACGTCCGAAAGGTGGAGTCTCCGCGAAACGCCTCCAGGGAGCGGAGCGCCTTCACGAAGGTCTCCTGAGCCAGGTCTCCCGCCTGGTCCTCGTCCTGTGTTCTGGAGAGAAGAAACCGGTACACCAGCCCTTCATGGGTCCGTATCAGTTCACTGAGGGCCTGACGGTCGCCTTTCCGGGCACGACGCAGGAGTTCCACCTCCTGCGGGTCAGGTCCTCCCTCGTTCGTGTTCAAAGAGATGTCCCGGATGGGGCGTTCGTTAAAGAAGGAGATGAAGAGGTGGGAGCGGACCCGAGCCGAACGAGGGTGGGTGGGATCTCCTACCCCTCCCGTCCCTCCACCTGATCTCTGAACGAGCGAGAGGGCTTGAAGACCGGCACATCCCGGGCAGGAACATCTACCGCCTCGCCCGTGCGAGGGTTCCGGGCCGTCCGTGCCTTGCGCCGTCGGAGCTTGAACGTGCCGAAGCCCCGGATTTCGATCGATTCACCCTCTTCGAGCGCCTGCTTCACCGCATTCAGGAGCCCGTCTACGACCAGGGCACAATCCTTCTTGGTCACACCCGGTCCGATGGCGTCGGCGATCTGCTCCACGAGGTCTGCTTTGGTCATTTGCGGCACCTGCAGGATGAGAAGGTGAGGGGTTCCGAGGCGTTCGTCCGTCGCTGCGCTGCGATGAGGGCCACGGTAACCCGCGGCCGAAACCGACGTCAAGCGACCGCGGACCCACCGTCGGCGGCGGGCCGGGCGG
This sequence comes from Gemmatimonadota bacterium, assembly GCA_007126575.1. Lineage (GTDB taxonomy): Bacteria > Gemmatimonadota > Gemmatimonadetes > Longimicrobiales > Gaopeijiaceae > SLBA01. Next base: position 53,426 of record SLBA01000051.1, read on the forward strand.
CCTGCATCATCGTGACGAAGCGTTCGAACAGGTATCGAGAATCGTGCGGCCCCGGCGCGGATTCGGGGTGGTACTGAACCGAGAAGACGGGCAACGACCGGTGCTCCAGCCCCTCCACGGTGCCATCATAGAGATTCCAGTGGGTGACCCGAAGGCCCGGTGCGCCCGGAATCGATCCGTCCTCTTCGGAACGGACGGCGAACCCGTGGTTCTGCGAGGTGATCTCGACCGTCTCGCGATCGACCGCCTTCACCGGGTGGTTTCCCCCGTGGTGACCGAAGGGAAGCTTGAAGGTCTCCGCTCCGAAGGCCCGGGCGATCAGCTGATGCCCCAGGCAGATCCCGAAGACCGGAATCCCCCGGTCCGGGAGTGTACGGATGGCCTCGGTCGCCACTGCGACCGCGGCGGGGTCTCCGGGACCGTTCGAGATGAAGAGTCCATCCGGATCGGCTTCCAGGATCTCGTCGAGCCCCACGCTCGCCGGCAGCACCGTCACGCGGCACCCGAGAGCGGCAAGGAGGCGGGGGGAGTGCGCCTTGACCCCGAAGTCGTAGGCCAGGACGTGGAATCGCTCCTCTCCCTCTGCCGGGATCTCGTAGCCTTCGGTGGTCGAGACGCCGCAGGCCAGGTCGAGCCCCTCCATCTTCGGGTGGCTCCGAATGCGCTCCAGCACCTCCTGCTCATCCATCGACCCCGGGGCGATCGCCCCCCGCATGGCTCCCTGGCTGCGAATGTGCCGAGTGAGCGCCCTCGTATCGATATCGGTGATTCCGACGACCCCGTGTTTCTCGAGATACTCCTCGAGCCCTCCTGCACTCCGCCACGACGAGGCCACGCGGGACACTTCCCGTACGATGAAACCACTCGCCGCCGGGCCCGCGGACTCCTCGTCCTCTGGGTTCACCCCGTAGTTCCCGATCAGCGGGTAGGTCATGGCCACCAGCTGTCCCGTGTACGAGGGGTCCGTCAGGATCTCCTGGTACCCGGTCATCGAGGTATTGAAGACGACCTCCCCCAGAGCAAGGCCCCCCGCCCCAAGGACGGCACCGTCGAAGCGACGCCCATCTTCGAGAAGGAGGAAGGCGGGATCGCGGTTGAAGGCTGATGAGGACACGGGCTTTTCCTGGTTCTGGGCGAGGGATCACGTCATCCGAGGCGCTGGGTACCCCTCTCTCGGCGTGACCCTTTGGTTGTCGTGGGGTCTCGGTGAAAATCTAGATCCAGCGAGGCTGAGGACAAGGGTTTCCCGGGTTTCCGTTCGCCGGGTTCCGGTCGCGGGCGCACGACCCTACCTTACTCGGGCAGTCCGGGAGCGAGGTGCCGACGCGCACTCCACCACGGACGCCGCCATGCGGTCGGCCCTCCGATCGGGAGTCGCCGCCGGGTTCTTCCTTCCCTCACTTCCCTTCTCCCCGATGACATCCCCCTCGGCACCCGGTAGCACGGACCCCATGCAGGTCATCATCCACGCCGACGAATCCTGCCTGGGGAACCAGTTCAAGGACCGCAGCAATCCCGGCGGCGCCGCCGGCCTGGTGGAGTTCTGGACCGGGTCGACCTGGAAGCGTCGGGATTTCTGGCTCTCGGAACCGGGCACCACGAACAACCGGATGGCCATCCGGAGCGCCATCGAGGGTCTGAGCGGGCTGAAGCGTCCCTGCCGCGTGCGTTTTGTCTCCGATTCCCAGTACCTCGTCAAGGGCATGAGCGAGTGGATCCATGGGTGGAAGCGGCGTGGGTGGAAACGAAAGGGGGGCGCGATCGAGAACGTGGAGCTCTGGAAGGCGCTCGACCGTGCCAGCCAACGCCACGAGGTCGACTGGGAGTGGGTGCGCGGGCACGATGGGAATCCCCGCAACGAGTACGTGGACTTCCTGGCCGTCCAGGCCGCCCGGGAGCAGACTCGGTCCGGCGGCTTCGTGGAATCGGGCTTCGAGGCCTGGCTCGAATCCGAGCGGGAGGAGCGCGGTCGCTACTTCGACTTCTTCGAGTCGGCCCCGCCCTCCGAGCGGGATTCGGAGTCCGGCTGACACCCGAAGGTCTCCGCCATGGCCTCGATCACCCGGTCCATGACACGGTCCATCGAGACAGGCTGCCCCAGGAGCTCCTCCAGCGAGGTCACGGCCCGCTGCTCGAGCCCGCAGGGCACGATCGAGTTGAAGTAGTCGAGATCGGTCGTCACGTTCAGCGCGAACCCGTGAGAGGTGATCCACCCCGAGGACACCCGGACTCCAATCGCCGCTACCTTCCCTCGTTCGGTCCACACCCCCGTGAATCCGGCCGCTCTGCGCCCCTCGATTCCGAAGGCGTCCAGAACGAGGATGAGCGCGGACTCGAGATCCCGCAGATACCGGTGGAGGTCCTTCCGGTCGGGCTTCAGGTCGAGGATCGGGTAGCCCACGAGCTGTCCGGGACCATGGTAGGTGATGTCTCCGCCACGCCCGGACTCGAAGAGCTCGATCCCCCGCTCCGCCCGCTCCCGCTCGTCCGCGAGCAGGTGGGACCGATCCGTGCCGGTCCCCATGGTGATCACATGAGGATGTTCCAGGAGAAGCAGCTGATCGGGCACCCGTCCCGCCCGGCGGTGCCCGACCAGCTCCTCCTGCAGCTTCAGCCCATCCCCATAGGGGACGAGGCCCAGCCTCCGCACCTCGAGAGGCCGACGGAGTGCGGCCGGTGGGGGCTCGCTACCGGGCCTCTGCATGGCGACGACCGATCCGCTGCTCAACGCCTGCTCAGGCGTCCTCGGGGAAGGCTTCGAGCATCTCCTTCAGCGCATACAGGAAGCGCGCGGCATCGGCCCCGTCCACGATCCGGTGGTCGTAGCCGAGAGAGAAGATAGAGCGCTTCCGGATCGCGATGCTGTCCTCACCCGTCTCCGGGTCCTCGACCACGACCACTCGCTTCTCGATGGCCCCGGTCCCCAGGATGCCCGCGGTCCCCTTCGGAATGATCGGCAGGCCGACCATCGTGCCGAGAACGCCCGGGTTGGTGATCGAGAAGGTTGCACCCTGGATCTCGTCCGGCGAGAGCCGCCGGCTCCGGGCCCGCTCCGCCAGGTCCACCACCTTCGTTCCGATTCCGACCAGGGAGAGGTGATCGGCGTCGCGGATCACCGGCACGATCAGGCCCGGATCCAGATCCACCGCGATCCCGACGTTCACGTTGCCGCGGTAGATGATGTTGTTCCCCGACGCGGTCGCGTTGACCATGGGGAAGTCACGCAGAACCCTCGAGATGGCCCAGGTCACGAAGGCCGTAAAACTCACACGAGCCCCCTGCTCGGACCACTTCTTCTTGTTCTCGCGCCGAATCCGGTCCACCCTCGTGAAGTCGATCTCGATGAAGGAGTGAACGTGCGGGACGATCCGCTTCGCCACGACCATGTGCTCGGCCGTGAGACGACGGATCTTGTCCATCGTCTCGACCCGGTCCGCGTCCCGCACCGGGAACTCGGGGTGCTGCACCTCGCCGTAGAAGGTCTTCCACAGCTCCGAGGGAGCCGCCGCCGCGGGGCGTTGCTCGGTGCGGGCGGGAGCCGCCTCCTTCTTGCGAGGGGCCGCCTTCTCTTCAGCCGGCTCATCACCCGAGTCGGGCGCCTTCTCGGCCTTTTCCATGTGATCCAGGAGGTCCTGCTTGGTCACTCGACCTGCGTGGCCCGATCCCTTCACCTCCGAGAGCTCGACCCCGTGCTCGTCGGCCATCCGACGTACCACGGGGGTCGACCGCTGCTTGAGACGCTCCTCGGCGGATTCGGGCTCGTCCCGGTCATCCTCCTCCGACGGGGAATCGGCCTCCGACAGACCCTCGTCCGCCTCGTCCCCCTCATCCGCATCGTCCTCGTCGGCAGACGGATCCTCGTCGGCCGCAGTCGGTTCATCCTCCGACTCATCCGCCTCGTCCTCGTCCGAGGATGCCTGCCCGCCCTCGGTGTCGATATAGGCGACGATCGTCCCGACTTCGACGGTCTCACCCTCCTCGACCGCCACCTCGACCAGCGTTCCGGACTGGGGCGCGGGAATCTCCGCATCCACCTTGTCGGTCGAGATCTCGAGGATCGGCTCGTCTCGCTCTACGGTGTCGCCGACCTGCTTCAGCCAGCGTGAGACGGTGCCTTCGGCGATGGATTCGCCCATCTGGGGCATGGGAACTTCGATGCGAGCCACGTGGTTGTCTCCGTGCATCCGGTTGAAAGGTAGGGCGTGCAAGCAACCCTTCTAACCTACCCCGACCTCAGTACTTGGCAAGGTAGCGGGCGGCGGTGACGATATCGTCGACGCCGGGTAGGAAGTAATCCTCGAGGGGCGCAGCGTAGGGTACGGGCGCGTCGATGGCGGTCACCCGAAGGATCGGAGCATCCAGCCACTCGAAGGCCTGTTCATTCACCCGCATCGAGATCTCACCGGCGATTCCGCCGGTACGGGTGTCTTCGTGAACCACCAGGAGGCGGCCGGTCTTGCGGACCGAGCGCATGATCGCCTCGTCGTCCATGGGCAGGAGGGTCCGCAGGTCGAGAATCTCAACGGACACCCCGTCCTCCTCGAACAGCCGGTCGGCCGCCTCCGACGACCGGTGAACCATCATCCCGTAGGTGACCACGGTCAGATCCGTCCCCTCGCGGGCCACCCGGGCGCTGCCGATCGGGATCACATAATCCTCGTCGGGAAGCACCTCGCGCAGCGCCGGCGCCCGGTACAGCCCCTTGTGCTCCTCGAAGATCACCGGGTCGTCATCGCGAATCGCGGCTTTGAGCAGGCCCTTGGCATCGCGGGCGGTCGACGGGTAAACGATCTTGAGTCCCGGGGTGTGGAAGAACGCCATCTCCACGTTCTGCGAGTGGAAGGGTCCTCCCCGGTTCCCCCCTCCCACGGGGCCGCGGATCACCAGTGACTGCGGCCCACTGCCCCGGTAGAGCGAGGTCGCGATGTAGTTCGTGATCACGTCGTAGGCCGGCGAAATGAAGTCCATGAACTGGATCTCGACGACCGGACGCAGCCCCATGTGGGCGGCCCCGGCGGCGGCTCCGGTGAATCCAGCCTCGGAAATCGGAGTATCGATCACGCGATCGGATCCGAAGTGCTCCATGAAGTCGCGGGTGACCTTGAAAGCCCCTCCGTAGACCCCGATATCCTCCCCCATCAGGAAGACGCGGTCGTCGCGCTCCATCTCCTCGAAGAGCGCCTCCGAGATCGCCTCCAGGAAGGTGACGGGTTCGCCCCGCCGGGTGCGGGTCGCGTGCGCGGGGCCTCCCGGAGCCTCGGTGGTTCCGGACGCGCCCTCCGTTCGATCCATCGAATCGCTCACATGGTCTCCGAAGTCGAAGCTGCGTTCAAGCTCGCGGAAGCCCCGCCCCCCCCCATCCTGCCCGCGGGGTCGCGATACCACGGGGGCGAAACCTCGTGTTCGCTCCAGATCGGATGAAGCGCATCGCGTCCTTCCGGCGCCGGGTCATCGAGAACGGAGCGCCGGGCGCGATCGACCCGCTCCCGGATCTCCTCGGTCATCGCCGGGGGAAGCTCGGAAAAGGCTCGATCGTCGCCCGGGGATCCGGTCCGCATATCAGGGAGGCCTTCATCGCCGCCCATCTCCCGGGACCCCTGAAGCTCCACCAGTTCGACCCCCCCGCCTGCCCGTGCTCGCCGAACACTCTCGGCAACCACCTCGTGCAGGACGGGCAGGTCGTCGATCGGAGCGTCCCGCCCGCGAATTCCGTACCCGTCGCAGAGGTCGAGCCACGAAGCCAGTCGGGTGGGCCGAATCCGGTCGCGGGACGCGCCGTCTCCGCCGGGTCGGGCAGCGCCGGATGGACCGGGGGCATCCACCACGACCACGAGCGGGCACCGGCGCACGGCAGCGAAGTTCAAGCCCTCGTGCCAGGCGCCCGTAGCACACTCCGAGGCGTCGGCAAGGACGAGCCCCACACGATCCTGCTTCAGCATGCGAAAGGCCAGGGTCACGCCGGCCATCACCTCGAGCGAGGTGCCGGGAGGCCGGATCGGCCCGAGAATTCCCCGCTCCAGGTCGGACCAGCAGAAGCGGGGGGCCCGTCCGCCGTCGGGCGACCGACGGCCGCCGAGGGCCTGCCGAAGGTACGCTTCGGGCTCGACCCCCATCGCCAGTACGGCGCTGCGGGTACTGATCGAGGGTGCGAGCAGGTCGCCCGTGCCGTCGGTGCGACGGTGGAGCGCGAGTGCCGCGCAGATTGCCGCTCGCGAGATCCCCTGCGCTTGGGCGTATCGGGTGGGACCTTCCGACCCGGAGGCCGGGTTCGCGCCGAGCGCTCGGTCCAGTGCCTCGGCCAGGAAGGTGAGGCGCTCGCAGTCGATGGGCCGGAACACGGACACCTCCGCTCCCGGATCCATCAGCGCGCCCGCCCGAGCCTCAGAGGCCGTCCGGAATCACCGGGTCGGGCGCCTCGCCGGTCCCCTCACCCCCGCCGGGAATGACGGGAGTGGGCTGCTGACCGGGAAGTTGAAAATCGTCCTGGAGAATCGATCCCGGCTCCGTACCCCGCGAGGAGAGGATCGCGAGAATCAGTGCCAGAACCATGAAGATGGTCCCCGACGTCCAGGTCGCTCGCGTCAGGAAGGTGGTCGCCTGTCGCCCACCGAGGACACCCTCGGTCGCGGTGACACCCCCACCCATCGCGGCGAGTCCGCCGCCCTTCCCCGCCTGGAGAAGGATGACCGTCGCCAGGAAGAAGCCGTTCAAGACCATCAGTGTCAGGAAAAAACCGAACATATCGAGATGCCGCCGTGGCTCAGTGCGTATTCAGAGATCAGCGTTGAAAAATCGGGGCTCGCGGCCCCAATGTCAACGACTCGGAGTCGGACCCGGTTTCGAGTCCGCGGAAGAAGCGGGCCTCACGGCGCGCCTTCGATGATTCCCGCGAAGGAGACCGGGTCGAGCGAAGCTCCCCCGACCAGCACGCCGTCCACCCCCTCGGCCTTCAGCAGTTCTGCCGCATTGTCCGGCTTCACCGATCCTCCATAGAGGATCGGGATCGCCGAAGCCCGATCAGCCAGGAGCGACTCCAGGCGGCCTCGAATGAAGGCGTGGGCTCCGGAGGCGTCCGCGGGGGTGGCGGTCTCTCCGGTTCCGATCGCCCAAACCGGCTCATAGGCGACCATGAGGCGTTCACCATCGTGGATGCGGTCGCGGATCCCCCGGGGGGACAGGGCCGCGTCGATGTGGCGACCGATGACCTCCTCGAGTCGTCCGGCCTGTCGCTCCACGAGGGTCTCACCCACACAGAGGAGGGGCGTCAAGCCGGCTCGGAAGGCGGCGGCGACCTTTCGGGCGGTGTCGTCGGGGCTCTCGCCGAAGATCTGGCGGCGCTCCGAGTGACCCACCAGGGCGAACTCGGCCCCCGCTTCTCGCGCCATCTCGGCCGAAATCTCGCCGGTGAAGGCGCCCTCCCGCTCCGGATGAATGTTCTGGACTCCGAGCCCCGCCTCGATCCCGCCGCCGCGCAGTCCCTCCACCAGCGGCGCCAGAGACACCGCGGGAGGGAAGAACAGCACCTCGACCTGCTCCCGCCCCTCCGGGCGCCGAAACGTCTCGACGAAGGCGCGGGCCCGGCTGGGCCCCATGTGCATCTTCCAGTTCCCCGCCACAATCCGGGCGTTCTCTGGGCTCCCCGACATCATCGACCTCCTTTGGTGGCGTCTCGTTCGGAGCTGCCGAGCACGGAGCCGTCCGCCTCGCTTGCCGGGCTCAGCACCTCGACGCCGGGCAGGGACTTGCCGGACAGCAGGTCCAGCGAGGCCCCTCCTCCGGTCGAGACGTGTGACATCCGATCCAGGACCCCGGCATCGGCGGCAGCCGCGGCGGAGTCCCCTCCCCCCACGATCGTCAGTGCCCCGTCATCGTGCGCCCCTGCGATGCTCTGCGCGATCTGTATCGTGCCGTCTGCGAAGGGACGCATCTCGAAGACCCCCATGGGCCCGTTCCATAGGATCGTGCGGGCGTCGGCGAGAACCCGCGAAAAGATGGAGCGTGTGCGGGGTCCGATGTCGGCGATCCGGTCGTCCGCCTCCACCTCGGACCGGTCGACGCTGCGGGTCGACGCCGACGCCTCGATCTCGGTCGCCACCACCACGTCCACCGGCAGCAGGAGCTTGTCGCCGGCCCGATCCATCAGCTCGCGCGCCAGGTCTACCCGGTCCGCCTCGACCAGTGAAGCGCCGGTGTTCAGCCCCAGCGCCCGAAAGAAGGTGTTCGCCATCGCCCCTCCCACAAGCAGTCGGTCGACCCGGGGCAGGATCGCATCGATGAGGTCGATCTTTCCCGAGATCTTGGCTCCCCCCATCACCGCAACGAAGGGACGGGACGGATTCTCGAGAGCACCGCTGAGGAAGCGCAGCTCCGTCTCCATCAAGGCGCCGGCGACAGCGGGACCGCCCCGCTCCCGAATGGCCCGGGCCGCGCCGACATTGGAAGCCTGAGCCCGGTGAGCCGCGCCGAACGCCTCTCCCACGAAAAGGTCTCCCAGGGCCCCGAGGGACTCGGCCAGTTCGGCGTCGTTCTCGGTCTCTCCCGGCTGAAACCGGATGTTCTCCAGAAGCACGACCGCACCGTCCTCGAGGGCCTCGATCCGTCGCGCGAGCCCGGATGAGCCCGGAGGCTCGGTCACGAAGCCCACCTCGACCCCGAGTTCCTCTCGCAGGATCGGCACCACCGGACCCAGGGACAGCGACGGGTCGGCTTTCCCGTCGGGTCGCCCCATGTGCGAGACCAGAACCACCCGGGCTCCCGCTGCCAGGAGTCGCTGCAGGGTGGGAAGCGTGGCCGTGATCCGTGACGCGTCGGACACCGCGCCCTCGGGGGTGAGCGGCACGTTGTAGTCGACACTTACGAGGGCGCGCTGCCCACGAAGCCGGGAATCGGGAAGGTCCGAGAGGGGTAGGACCGAATCCATCACTCAGCTCCCCGGCAGGCGTTCCGCGACGTAGCGGGTCAGGTCCACGATGCGGCTCGAGTACCCCCATTCGTTGTCGTACCACGAAAGGACCTTGATCATCCGGTCACCGATCACCGAGGTCGACGCCAGGTCGACGACCGACGAGTGCGGGTTTCCGACGTAGTCGATCGAAACCAGGGGCAGGTCCGATGTGCCCAAGATCCCCTTCATGGTCCGCCCGGCTGCGGTCCGGAAGGCGGTGTTGACCTCGTCGACGGTGACATCCCGTTCCACCTCACAGGTCAGGTCGACCAGGGATACATCCGGGGTCGGCACCCGAATGGCCATTCCGTCGAGTTTCCCCTCCAGCTCGGGCAGGACGAGCGAAGTCGCCCGGGCCGCGCCGGTGGTGGTGGGGATCATCGACACGGCCGCCGCGCGGGCCCGCCGCAGGTCCTTGTGCGGAGCGTCGAGCGTGGTCTGGTCGTTCGTGTATGCGTGCACGGTGGTCATCAGCCCACGCACGAAGCCGAACTCCTCAAGGATCACCTTGGCCACGGGAGCCAGGCAGTTCGTGGTGCACGAGGCGTTCGAGATCACGTCGTGCGCGCTGGGGTCGTAGCGGTCCTCGTTCACCCCCAGGACGATCGTGACATCGTCGTTCTTGGCCGGTGCGGAGATGATCACCTTCCGCGCACCGGCCTCGAGGTGCTTGGCGGCCTTCGAACGCTCCGTGAAAAAGCCCGTGCACTCCACGACGATGTCGACCTCGAGTTCGGACCACGGGAGCGCGGCAGGATCCCGCTCCGAGAGCACCCGCACCTTCCCCCCGCCGATCCGGATCCCGGAATCGGTCGCCTCGACCTCGCCGGGAAAGGTCCCGTGCACAGAGTCATACTTGAAGAGGTGGGCCAACGTACGGCTGTCCGTAAGGTCGTTGACCGCAACGACCTCGAGGTTCTCGTACTGTCGCTGGAGGATGTCCCGCAGAACCAGTCGCCCGATGCGGCCGAAACCGTTGATCGCTACACGAGTCGCCATCTACTCAACTCCTTCGCTCAGTCGTTGCTGAAGATTCGGTGCCGGGGGCCGCTCGACGGCCCTCTCCGACATGAAAAAAGCCCGGTGGCGGCACACGTCCGCCACGGGGATCACGGGTCCGCCCCGGAAGCGCGCGGGCGAAGACCAGCAAGTGGATCGGTCCGAAACCGGCTGCATCCAGAACCCGGGCGATCTCACCCGCGGTCGCTCCGGTCGTGAGCACGTCATCGACCACGATGACGGTCCCTCCTCCCGACCGCTCCGTGGCCTCTTCGACAGTCTCGAATACCCCTTGGACGTTAGCCCGGCGCTCCTCCCGGTGCAAGGCGACCTGACTGCCGCCCCCCCGGTTCCGACGCAGGGCTTCGATCACGGGTCGCCCGGTCCTGCGACTCAGCGCTTCCGCCAGTCGCAGGGCCTGGTTGTAGCCCCGCGTCCGCAGCCGATCGGCCGTCGTCGGTACCGGCACGAGAGTGGCCTCGCTCCCGGAATCCTCGAGGTCGGGGAGGAAGCGTGCCATCGCCCGCGCCATCGGGCCCGCCATCTCGGGCCACCCCCCGTACTTCAGCGCGTGGACCATCCGGTCCGCCGGGGGAACCAGGATCGAGGCACTCCGCACCCGGACCAGCGCCTCGGGCCAGTCCTCGCACTCCCTGCAGTCACCCGGCGCCCGTCCCGGGCGGGAGCCCAGGGGTGCGTGACAGCGGTCGCATCCGGGCGACGGCGGAGGGCGAAGGCGGGTCCTGCAGCGGGGACAGAGCATCTCCGCACTGCCCGTGTCCCGACGGCGCGGCCCCGAGGGGCCCCCGCAGATCGCGCATCCCGGCGGGAGCAGGAGGTCCAGGCCCGCCTGCAACCAGCGCCCGGCCATCATGGGGTGGCCTCCGACGAGTCCAGCGCCGTCCTCATGGCATCGATCGGAGCCGGTCGACCCCACCACCGCTCGAAGGAGAGGGCCCCCTGCCGGAGGAGCATCTCCCGCCCATCGGCAGCGGTCCACCCGGCGTCTCGAAGCCGACGGACCCAACGCGTCCCCCCTTCCGCGTAGACCAGATCCATCGCCACCGCTCCCGCCGGCATCTCCGAAGCATCCAGGGGGAGCGGATCGGACTCGCGGAGCCCGAGCGAGGTGGCGTTCACCACCACCCCCGGGCCCTCCCCCAATCGCTGAACGGGTCCCGAATCGGGGGCCGGAACCCAGACTTCGAGCCGGGTCGGAGCGACGCTCTCGGCCATCTCTTCGACCAGCCGCTGGGCCCGGCTCCGGGTCCGGTTCCGGATCGAAATCGTCGCGGCGCCCTCCCGTGCGAGCGCGAGCACGGCAGCCCGTGCCCCTCCGCCCGCCCCGAGCACGAGGGATCGGCTCCCGTCGAGCGGCCGGTCGAGGAGAGCCCCGATCGCGCCTCTCAGCCCGTCCACATCGGTGTTGTCACCGTGAATCGCACCATCCTCGAACCAGAAGGTATTGCAGGCTCCCGTGAGCCGGACCGCCTCGGTGGCCACCTCGACCGTTCGGGCCGCGATTCGCTTGTGCGGGAGGGTCACATTCCCGGCGCCTCCCGCCCGGGCGATCCCGCGCAGGAGTCCAGGAAGATCGGACTCGTCGACTCGCATCGCGACATACCGGGCATCGAGGCCCTCGGCCTCGAGCGCGGCGTTCTGGAAGCGGGGCGAGAGCGAGTGCGCCACCGGATCGCCCAGGAGGACCAGGAGTCGGGTCATCGGGTCAGGGCTCGGGGGAGAGGATCGGGGTGAGCCGATCCAGTGCGGACTCGATCAACTCCCGGAGCTCCCGGAAGGTCGCCTCGTACATCGCATCGTCGCCCCCGATCGGGTCCTGGACCCCGTCCCCGGGTCGAATCTCGGTCTCACCCCGGGCAAAGACCGGAAGAACGGCCGACCGGGCCTCCGCCCCCAGATCGACCAGGATCCGCAGGTGCGAAGGGGACATGGTGAGGATCAGATCCGAGTTCTCGACCCGCGCTCCGGTGAGGGGCGACGACCGGTGGTGGTCGAGTTCGATCCCGTGACGAGCGGCCGCCCGAACCGCCCCTCCCGAAATCGGAGACCCCGGAAAGGCCGCCACCCCCGCCGATTCCACGGTCACATGGTCCCATCCCCGATCCCGCAGCGCCGCCCGCGCGATCGCCTCGGCCATCGGGCTCCGGCAGGTGTTGCCCGTACATACGAAGAGGATCCGGAAGGGCTCTCCGCGATCGTCGGTGTCCGCGCCCATGCGCTCATCTCCCATGGATCTCCTCCAGCTCCCTCGTCAGTGTTCGTGCCGGAACCGCGCCCTCGCGCACGATCCATGGCCGGTCTCCCGTGCAGTCCACCAGGGTCGAGGGGAGGCTCGGCTCGAGCGCCCCACCATCGACGACCAGCAGAGACCCCTCGTCGATGGCCTCCGGAAACGAGGCCTCAACGTCCTGCGCCGTGACGGCCGGCGGATCCCCGGAACGATTGGCGCTCGTCGACAGAAGGGGCCCGTCCCACCGCGTCAGCAGCTCCCCTGCGACTGGATGGGGACTCACACGAACCGCGACCCCCCCGTCCACGTTTCGCACGCCCTGCGGGATTCGACCCCCTCGATCCGACAGAATGAGGGTCACCGGACCGGGCCAGAACCGCCGCGCCAGCTCCCGAGCCGGAGGGGTCCAGACGAGCTCGTCGAGCCACTCCCGACCCCGGTGGTTGTCGGGCACGAGGACGAGAAACGGCCGGTCGGGCTGCCGACCCTTGAGGGCCCGGAGGGCCGCAACCCCGTCCTCGCTCACGGGAGCGGCGAATCCGTAGACGGTCTCGGTAGGGTGGGCCACCACCCCACCCCGGCGAAGATGCGCGTGCACCGCGTGCCAGTCCACGCTCATGGGGCCCCACCCCCGCCCGCGCCGGTACGGAGGCGAAAGAGGAGTTCGGCCACCTCGAGGTCCTCCGGATGGGTCACCTTCAGATTCCAGGGAGCCCCTTCGACCATCCGGACCCGTCCCCCGATCCGGGCGAAGAGGGCGGAGTCATCGGTGGCGCTCACCCCGTCATCGAGTGCCTTCCGGTAGGCATCGAGCAGGAGCTGGCGGGGAAACGCCTGTGGAGTCTGAGCCCGCCAGAGCGCCTCGCGCCGGGGGGTGGCGAGGATCTGCCCGGTCGAGTCGACCTCCTTCAGGGTGTCGACCGATGGCCATCCGGCCACGGCACCTTCGCCCCGATCCGCCACCCTCAGGCAGCGATCGATGATCTCCCGCGAGACCAGCGGACGCGCCCCGTCGTGCACCAGGATGACCTCGGCCCTCGCATCCAGCGCCGAAATCGCGGCGCGCACCGAGTGCAGCCGGGTGACGCCACCCGCCACCCATCGAACTCGGGGGTCCAGGCCCTCGAGCCACTCGGGGGGCCGGCCGGCCTCCTCGGCGGGGAGCGCGATCGCGATCGAGACCACTCGCGGGTGGGCCAGAAAGGGCGCCAGGGTCCTTCGCAGGAGGGGCTCTCCCCCCAACTCCAGGAACGCCTTCTTGCGGCTGCCCATGCGGGTACCCAGCCCCGCGGCCGGGATCGCCACCCCCACGTCGCCGGGGTCGGTCTCGGACTCAGAAGGGATCATCGTCACCGTATCCCCCGCCCGACCCGGGAGGCAGCGCCTCGGCCGGCTCTGCCGCGACGTCGTCGAAGCGGGTGTAGTTCTTGTGAAAGTAGAGGTTGACCGTCCCGGTCGGACCGTTCCGCTGCTTGGAGACGATCAGTTCCGCCTTGCCTTCGAGCGAATTGCCGTCCTCGTCGAGTCCCGACGATGAGTAGTACTCCGGGCGGTAGAGGAACATGACGACGTCGGCGTCCTGCTCGATCGACCCGGAATCCCGCAGGTCCGAAAGCTGTGGGCGATGGTCGGTCCGCTGCTCGGGTCCTCGCGAGAGCTGCGACAGGCAGACGACCGGCACGTCGAGTTCCCGTGCGAGCCCCTTCAGGTTTCGCGAGATCTGACTGACTTCCTGCTGACGACTCTCCTGACGGCCCGAACCGGCCATCAGCTGCATGTAGTCGATGACCAGGAGCCCCAGTCCGCCCTCGGCCTTCAGCCGGCGCGCCTTCGCCCGCATCTCGAGCACCGTCCCCCCGGGGGAGTCGTCGATCCAGATCGGGGCCGTGTTCAGCTTGGCTCCGGCGGTCCCGATCCGCTGGTAGTCCGACGGAGACAGCCGCCCGTTGCGGAGCTTCTGCGAATCGACCCGGGCTTCGGAGCACAGGAGGCGCTGAACGAGCTGCTCCTTCGACATCTCCAGCGAGAAGATCGCCACCGGCACCTTGTGCCCGATCGCCGCGTTCTGCGCCACATTCAGAACCCATGCGGTCTTCCCCATCGAGGGACGCGCCGCCACGATCACCAGGTCGCCCTTCTGCAGCCCCGTCGTCATCCGGTCGAGATGCGAGAAACCCGAGGGCACCCCGGTGAGCCCACCATCGCTCTTCTGGAGCGTCTCGATCTTCTCGAAGGCCTCCCAGAGGAGGTCCTTGATCCAGACGAACCCTCCGCGGTCGTGACTTTCGGCGACCTGGAAAACCCGTCGTTCCGCCTCGTCCACGATCTCCTCTACCGATCGTTCTCCGGGCCGGTACACGTCCTGGATCGTCTCGGTCGAGACCTCGATCAGGCGGCGCATGAGCGCCTTTTCCCGAACGATGCGGGCATGATACTGGATGTTCGCCGCCGTGGGGACCGCGTCGAGCAGGTCGGCCACGTAGTCCATCCCCCCGATGGCCTCGAGCTCCTGCGTGCTGCGCAGATGGTCGCCGAGGGTCACGGGGTCGATCACCACCCGCTTCTCGTGCAGGTGGCGCATGGCTCGATACAGCGTTCGATGCCGCTCCTGGTAGAACATCGTGTCGTCGACCACGTCTTCGATGCGCACGATCGAATCGGGGTCCAGGAGCACCCCGGCCAGCACCGAGACCTCGGCCTCGGCCGAATACGGAGGGGCCCGGTCGAACCGGGGAAGCACACCTGATGGATCTGGAGAGTTCACGTTGCGCCGCACCTGCGGTTTGAAGGCGATCGACTCGGGTCTACGTTGGGTCCATCACCCGGCGCAGGAGCTGGAAGTCCTCCCAGCTCGGCCGGGTCCAGCGGGAATTCCGGAGGAGCGCAGCCGGGTGATACGTCACCACGAGCGGAGTCCCCTCGTACGAATAAATCTCTCCCCGGAGCCGTCCCAGGGCGATGTCCTTTCCGGTCAGAAGCTGGGCTGAAAAGGTCCCGACCGCCAGAATGACCTCCGGGTTCACCACCTCGATCTGTCGCTTCAGCCACCCGGAGCACGCGGCGATCTCGTCGGGCTTCGGATTTCGGTTCCCGGGGGGGCGGCACTTGATCACATTGCAGATGTAGACCGACTCGCGCCGGCTCAGCCCCACCGAAGCCATGAGCAGATCGAGGTACTTGCCGGCCGCACCCACGAAAGGCACGCCACTCGCGTCCTCGTTCGCTCCCGGTGCCTCGCCCACCACCATCAGCCGGGCATCGGGCGATCCGTCGTGGAAGACCACCTGGGTCCGCCCTTCCGACAGGGGGCATCGTACGCAGCCGAGCGCCAGTTCCCGGAGCGGCTCGTGCTCGGAGGGCAGCTCGGAGGGGGCCGCGGCCCCCTGGATCGACGGAACCGTGGGGGGGGTCGGCACGGACCGGAGCGCCGGGGGATCGCCGGCCGGCGCGGGACTCCCCTGGGCCGCCCGGCCTCTCGCCCGGCCCTCGCGAAGGAGCCGCGCGAGGTCATCCCGAGGAAGGCTCACGAAGACCAGGCTGCCGGCCCCCAGTTCCTCCCGCTGACGCAGAAAGCGGGCGAGGTCGGAGAGGACCGGTCGGTCACTCATCCGGGTCGTCCGGTGCCCAGCTCCCGGCGAACCGGTCGAGCAGCTGCCACGCGATCGCCCACTTCTCGGCCCGGGGCAGCTCCTCGACGCCCCCGGCCCGATCCAGCACCGTGACCCGGTTCGTCGCCGAATCGAAGCCGGCGCCCTTCTCTCCCGCCGGGTTCGCGACGATGAAGTCGAAGGCCTTGCGCTCCATCTTCTCGCGAGCCCGATCCACCAGATCCTCGGTCTCGAGCGCGAAGCCCACCGTGACGCTCCCCTCGCGGCGCGCATCACGGGTATCGACCGCGACGTCGGGATTCTCCACGAGCGACACCATCCACCCGCCGTCTGCCTCGACATCGGCTCGCTTCACCTTGCCCTCGGCGCTCTGCCCGGGCCGGAAGTCGGCGACTGCCGCCGCGAAGATCTGGAGGTCGTGCCCGGGAAGCTTCGTGCGCACGGCCGCCTCCATCTCCCGCGCCGTCTCGACCTCGACGCACTTCACCCCGAGAGGCCGCACGAGAGAACTCGGGCCGGTGATCAGCGTCACATCGGCCCCGCGCAACCACGCCGCCTCCGCCAACGCGTAGCCCATGAGGCCCGACGAGCGGTTCCCGAGGTAGCGGACCGGGTCCAGCGGTTCCCGGGTCGGCCCCGCGGTAACCAGCACCCGACGCCCCTCCCACCGGCTCGAGCGCCCGAGGAGGCGTCCCGCGTGCAGAAGCAGGTACTCGGGCTCCTCCATCCGTCCGCGCCCCTCGCCCTCACCGATCGCGAGCGCGCCCGAGATCGGGCCCGCCAGGTGGTACCCGAGGACCTCGGTCAGATACTCGGTGTTTCGACGGGTCTGCTCGTGAGACCACATCCGATCGTTCATCGCCGGAGCCAGCAGGACGGGCGCACGGGTCGCCAGGAGGATGGTGGTGAGCAGGTCGTTCGCGCGCCCTGCGGCGGAACGCGCGACAAAATCGGCGGTCGCCGGGGCGACCACCACCAGATCGGCCTTGCCCGCGAGCGCAAGGTGCCGGGCCGCCGCCTCGACCGACCAGAGGGACCGATACACGGAGCCCCCCGTCACGGCCTCAAAGGCGAGGGGGGTCACGAACCGGGTGGCCGACTCGGTGAGCACGACCTCGACCCGGGCTCCGAGCCGCGTGAAATCCCGCGCCAGCTGAATCGACTTGTACGCCGCGATCCCCCCGGTCACCCCCAGGAGAATGCGACGGTCCTTCCATGGAGGGCGGACCCCGTCCGGTCGCCGGGGCAGTCGCCCCGGAACGCGGCCCTCCACCGCCCTACTCGACGCGCCGGCGTTTACCCACCAGGCGGAACTCGATCTGTCCCGAGGTGAGCGCTTCCAGGGACCGGGTGGTCAGCTTCTTCTCACTCGCGAGCGGCTTCAGGTCGCGGGGGAGCGCGTTCAGCTCCCGCGTGTACTTCGACGCGACCAGCACGCCCAGATACTTGCTCTGGGTCGACGCGGCCACTTCCTTCGGCGTAAATACGCGCATTCTCGTCCCTTACTCCCAGGTGGTCAGCGGCGCGGGGCCCGACACAGATGCCGAGCCTCCGCCCGTCGAGTTGGATGCCGGCGAGGGCACCGTTGAAGCTAACAGCTTTGCGGCTCCTGTCACGCTCTGCTCTCGTCGATCACCCCGTCGATCTCGCTGCGCAGCCGGGTCACCTGACCCGGCAGATCCAGCGCCCGATGCGGTCGATGGCTTTCGGCCTCGACGATGGTGTGGACCCTCGAGATCGCGCGGTCCAGGTCGTCGTTGACGACGATGTAGTCGAAGAGCACCGCGTCGGACAGCTCTCCCTTGGCCGCCCGGAGCCGCCGGCGCACCTCGGAGAGGTCCTCGGTCCCCCGAGCGGTGAGCCGCCGCCAGAGCGCCGAAGCGGAGGGGGGGAACACGAAGATCAGCACCGCGTCGGGGACCCGCTCACGGATCTGCTGCGCCCCCTGCACGTCGATGTCGAGCACCGCGTGCTCCCCCCGCTCTGCCGCCGCCTCGAGGTTGCGGTGCGGTGTCCCGTAGAGGTTGCCATGAACCTCGGCCCACTCCGCGAGCCGATCCGCCCGGATCAGCTCCTCGAAGGCCTCGCGCGAGAGGAAGTCGTAGTCCACGCCGTTCGTCTCCCCGGCCCGGGGGGCGCGAGTGGTGGCCGAGACCGAGAAGACGAACTGCGAGAAGCTCTCGACCAGCGCATGCGCGATCGTCGTCTTGCCGGTCCCCGAGGGTGCCGCGAGCACCAGGGGACAGGGGCGATAGGGCAGGCCGGTCCTCATTCGATATTCTCCAGTTGCTCCCGCAGACGCTCGATTTCGGCCTTGAGGGCCACGACGTGCCGGGCGATCTCGGCATCGTTCGCCTTGGAGCCGATCGTGTTGGCCTCGCGCAGGATCTCCTGCGAGATGAAGCCGAACCGCTTGCCCACCCCGTCCTCACTTCCCGCCTCGAGGGTCTCGCGGAAGTGCTCGACGTGCGACCGGAAGCGAACCACCTCCTCGTGGATGTCCCACCGCTCCGCCAGGTGCGCGATTTCGCGTGCGATCCGATCGTCGTCGACCTCGGCCCGACCCTCGAGCAGCTCCACGATGGCCTCGCGAAGCCGCTCCCGTTCCTCGATCAGTCGACGAGGGGCACGCTCTTCGATCCGCGCCACGATCTCCTCCATCAGATCGAGACGAGAGGCCAGGTCCCTTCCCATCCGCGCCCCCTCGGCCTCGCGTGTGGCCTGAACCGCGGCCGCCGCCTGCTCGAGAACCCGTTCGAGCTCCTCGACTTTGACCTCGGGGCGCTCCCGCTCGACCTCGGTCAGGCGGAAGAGGTCCCGGAACCCGGCCATCGTCCGCAGGTCCACCTCGCCCTTCACACCGAGCTCCTCGGCGATCGTGCGCAGCCCCTCGTGGTATCCGCGCGCCCGCTCCAGATCGACCTCGACCACCGCATGCGGCTCCTCGGCGGCGCGTTCCAGCGACACGTTGACCGAGATGTGCCCCCGGCTGAACCAGCGCCGGAGGTGGTCCTCGATCAGCGCCTGGTGTCGGTCGAAGCCGCTGGGAGTGCGAAGCTGCAGGTTGAGGTAGCGATGGTTGACCGTTCGGATCTCGACCCGCAGGAGCCCGGCCTCGCAGGGACCCTCCGCCTCGCCGTACCCGGTCATGCTCCTCAGCGGTGTGGTCGTCACACTGCCCCTCCTCGCCATGCTGCCCCCGTCATCAGTTCCACATCACCCACCGGATTCCATAGACAGCCCGAGTGGGGGGCAGCGTCCGGTTCGGGAAATCGGCCAGATCCCGCCGCACGGTGAAGTTCTCCCAATGCGCGAACACCCGCACCGTCACGACCCGGAACTGCAGCCGACCGAACCAGCTGAGCGAGGAGGGGGCCGTCTCGAGACCCCCGTCGGGTCCGGCGAAGGGAAGCGGCATGACGTCCCGTCCGCGGGCCCCGACATCGAGCCAGATCTCGAGATTCGAATCGTAGCCCACGTGATGCCAGTTGATCGCCCCGACCCAGCTCCGGTCCGGGGCGTAGCGCCATGCGGGCGCCTCCTCCCAGAACTGGGCGTGTCCCGACACCGACAGCCCCTCACGGATCGGGGTGAGCGGGATCCGGGCCTCGATCTCGAAGCCGGAGCGCTCCCCCCCTTCCACAACCTCTCCGTCGCGATCGAAGGGGAGTCCCATCGGGAAGAGGCTGTCGGCCTCGACCCGCAGGAGGGCGGCGCTCAGGTCCAGGCCACCCAGCCGACCCCGCACGCCCGCCCGAATCCCGCGCCGCTCCCCGAACCGCAGGAGGTCGGCGGCCGTCGGGCGATCCAGCCCGTTCTCGTCGTCGATGTCATGCTCGTCGCGGATCCCCATCCCGAACTCCCCGCCCTCTCCGTTCCCGTTGTCGGCGCCGTCCTCGTCCTCGTCCGGAAGCTCCGGCGGAATGAAGAAGGGCACGCCGCGCCGGGAATCCTGCGCATCGGCGAAGGCCGAAAGGCCCCAGCGGGGCTCCGTCCAGATCGAGCCAGCCAGCGAACGTCCCGACTCGCCTCCCTCCCACCGGTCGGTCTCGTACGCCATCGCCACTCCCCCCAGCCCCTCGAGCCGTCCACCGGCCTCGAAGCCCAGTACGGTCGAGGGCCAGCCGTCTCCCGACTGGATCCGGGCGTCGGCCTGCGCCCACACGGCATTCCACTCCCCCGAGCCCCGGACCCCCAGGAGAGCCCGGGCATCGGCGGGCAGGAGGGTGTCGGCGCCCGGAGCGGCCTCCCGCCCCGGCCTCACCGTCGTCCGGTTCCCGAAGCCCTCTATTGTGAACTGGTCGTTGAGCTCCCACCCTCCCCGGAAGCCCAGGTCGGTGCGGTTCACCTCGACGGGGGTGAAGAACCCCGGCGGCCGCTGCGCCGTTCGGGTGCGGTAGTGAAGCGCCAGGCCCCGACCCGGGGCCGGGAAGAGCGCGTACCGCAGGTGCGTTCCGTAGGCCGCCCCGGGCTCATCCCGGAAGGGCCCGTCGGTGTCGAGGCGATCGAGGGCCAGAAGGAGCGTGCCGCCGAGCGCGTCGGGATGCAGGAAGGTGGCGCGGAAGGTGTTCGTGCGCAGATCCCCCGTCGACACGTCCAGGTAGGTGTAGGCACGCGGGTCGATCACCTGCAGCGACTGGAGGTGGATCCGCAGCTCCCCCGCCCGTCGCTCCACCCGGATCGACTCCAGCCCGGCCAGCCCCACCTGGGCCAGGTCCACCACCCCCCCCTCCATCGGCGCATCCTCGATCCCGTCTCGAAAGACCCGCACCTGCCCGGGCCCCACCCCGGCGAAGGTCACCGCAACGGGGTTTCCGTAGTCGCCCCCCCGAAGCATCACGATCCCGGGGACCAGCGAGAGCAGGTCGTGCACCGTCATCGCGTGCGTCGCCATGATCGCCTCGCGATCGAACTCCCACACGCCCGCCTCCGAGATCGCCGGCCGGCCGCCCCGGGCGCCGGGAACGTTCCGGGGTGGAACCTGCACCACCTGCTCCACCGCGGGTCCCACGATCGTGTCGCTTTCGGGAGCGATCAACTGGCGCAGCGAGTCCGGGGGGATCTGGCCCGGAGGCGACACGATCATGGGGATGATCGTGTCGCGGATGATCGTGTCGGGCAGGATCGCG
>SLBA01000087.1 GCA_007126575.1 Gemmatimonadota bacterium
CCGCGACCCGCCGAGCCTGTGCCCCCGACTCCGCCGCTCGACGGGGTGTAGTCGCCACTTCCTGCGATGCCTCCGATCGGGCCTCCGGGAACCCCGTTACTTCCGCCGGCGCCCCCTCCACCGTTCGACCCCGGTGCCCCTCCCTGCCCCACGGCACCACCCGAGCCACCGAGGCCACCCGCTCCACCGCCCCGAGCCCCATTGAAGCCTCCCGCCGCGCCTCCGTTTCCACCACTGCCTCCGGCGTTCCTTGCCCCCGCTCCGAATCCTCCCGATCCACCGGCTCGGCCGCAAAGGCCCGCGTTCTCACCCCGAGCCCCGTTGGGGGCCTGTCCGGTACGGGCCCCTCGGTTCGCCCCGTTGGGCCCGTTCGGCCCGAGAGGGGCCCGAGCCGAAATCCCCGAGAGCACCACTCCGGTTGCATTCCTGAGGAAGGCCGCTGCCACCCCCGGCTGCTGCCCTTCCAGACGCACCCCATCCACCGTCACGTTGGACACGTTCACCCCCTGCATGGCGAAGCGGAGGGAGCCCGAAGTCTCTCCCCGGATCACCGTGGCGTGCTGGGCCGGATCACGGCTCCAGTCTGCAGGATCGAAGCCGCCGAACACGCTCACGCCCGAACGCAGGACGAGCCCTTCGTCCCATACTCCGGCGGCCAGGTAGAGGTCGGCCTGCTGCGAGGCTGCCTGGCCCATGGCGGCCGAAAGCGAGGAGATCGGCGATTCGGGCGACCCCGAACCCTGCGACGTCCCCGCCGGGCTCACGAAGATGGCCCGGTTTCGGTCGCGCACCACCAGGATCCGTACCTGCGCCGGGGCGCTGTCCACGAACCCGTCGTTGACCACGAGCTGGAAGGTCAGGTCGCTGATCTCGTTCGGCGCGGTGAAGCTGGGCGTGGCTACCCCGGCGAGGGTCCCGACCGAGGGTCCCCGGAGCTGGGTCCACCGGAAGGTCAGGTTGTCGCCGTCGGGATCTCTGCTGGCGCTACCGTCCAGCGTCACCATGGCGCCTGCGGTGGCCAGCCCGTCTGCCCGCACGTCAGCAATCGGGGGCGTGTTCGTGAGGGCGGGGTCGGTCGGGTTGTCGGAGCAGGCCGCCAGCGCCAGCGTCAGTGCCAGGAAGATCAGCACGAACAGTGGACGTGGGTGGGTCGCTTGCGGGCTCCTGCCGGGAGTTTCCTGATTCTTCATGGGTCGCATCCTTGGTATCTGGTCTGGCGATGCGGACGGGCGTTTCGTCCGCTCCTCAAACTGAAAGCGCAGCGGCGGCCCCAACTCGATCATTCGGCCTTTGCTTATACTGCGCCGGAACGGACCCCGGGAGCAGATTGCCCCCGACGGTTTGCGCGTCTGGATCCCCCGGGGCCATACTGACCTTGAGTGTCCACCTTCTGTCGGCCCTGGAGCCCTCCTGATGGATCACCCCTCCACCTCTTCCATCACTCACCTGCTCGCGGAGTGGCGAGACGGTGACGAGCGGGCTCTGGACGCCATCGTTCCCCAGGTCTACCACGAATTGCGTGGTCTGGCGGCCCGGCACCTGGCCTCGGAGCGACCCGACCACACACTGCAGGCCACGGCCCTGGTCCACGAGGCCTATGCCCGGCTGGTGGACGCGGACATTTCATGGGAAGACCGGGTCCACTTTTTCGCCGTGGCGTCGGGGACCATGCGTCGCGTCCTCGTGGACCATGCCCGGGCTCGGGGCGCGGAGAAGCGCGGAGGTTTGGTTTTGACGGTAACCTTGCATGAGGGCCTGCTCGCCGAAGAGGCGCCGGTCGATCGACTCCTCGACCTCGACCGGGCCATGGAGCATCTGGCCAGCTTCGACGCGAGGAAGGCGAGGGTGGTGGAACTCCGCTATTTCGGAGGCCTGAACGCGACCGAGATCGCCTCGATTGTCGAGGTGGGCGTGGCGACGGTACAGCGGGACCTGCGGGCCGCCCGGGCCTGGCTCCTGCGGGAGCTTTCCGAGGAGCCCCCTCCGGATTCGGGAGCGCGCGATGGGTTCGGTTCCGCCGCGGAGGGCACCTGATGGATGCCGACCGCTGGGTCCGCATCGAGGCCCTCTTCCACGAGGCGCTCGACCTCGACGAGCATGAGAGGGAGGCGTTCCTTCGCGACCGGTGTGGTGACGACATCTCACTCTACCGGGAGGTCACCTCTCTGCTGACGGCTGACTCGCGGACCCGCGGCATGATCGGACGGGCCGTGGGTGGGGCGGTCGACGCGATGGAGACCGGGGAGTTCCTCGGGCGATCGGTGGGACCCTGGCGTATCGTCCGGAGGATCGGCCACGGCGGAATGGGCACGGTCTACCTTGCCGAGCGGGCCGAGGTCGAGTTTGAACAGCGGGCCGCGCTCAAGCTGATCCGGCTGGGGATGGACTCGGAGCAGATCCTCGATCGCTTCCGGCGCGAGCGGCAGATCCTTGCGCGACTGGAGCATCCGGAGATCGCACGGCTCCTGGACGGAGGTCTCACAGACGACGGACGGCCCTACTTCGCCATGGAGTTCGTCGAAGGCCGGCCGATCGACCAGTACTCCGACGAGGAAGGTCTGGGCATCGGCGACCGCCTGCGTCTCTTCCTCAAGGTGTGTCGTGCGGTGGCGTATGCGCATCGGATGCTGGTCGTGCACCGGGATCTCAAGCCCGACAATATCCTCGTCACCACCGACGGCGGTGTTCGACTTCTGGACTTCGGCATTGCCAAGGTCCTCGAGGACGAGGAGGGGGAGGACACCCTGACCCGAACCGCTTTCCGTGTCATGACGCCAGGGCACGCGTCCCCGGAGCAGGTGCGAGGGGAGGCCGTCGGGACCGCTACCGACGTATACTCCCTCGGCCTCATCCTCTACCAGTTGCTCTCGGGTCTGAAGCCTTACGAGATCTCGAGCCGCAGCCCGCTCGAGATCGAGCGTACCGTGTGCGAGACCGAGGTCGAGCGGCCGAGCGCCCGGTTGCGAAGTGTGGACCCATCACTGGCCGAAGCTGCCGCTTCCGAGCGGGGCACCGATCCCCGTCGCCTCGGAAATCGCCTGCGTGGCGACCTGGACATGATCTGCCTGGGCGCGCTTCGGAAGGAGCCCGAGCGACGGTATGGGTCGGTCGAGGCACTCGCCGACGACCTTGTCCGGCACCTCGAGGGGCTGCCCGTGACGGTCCGTCCCGATACCCTGGGCTATCGACTGGGAAGGCTGGTGCGCCGCCACCGCGCGGGCTTCGCTACGGCCCTTGCGGTGGTGCTCGGGGTGTCCGTGCTCACCGGGTTCTACGTGGACCGCATCG
>SLBA01000133.1 GCA_007126575.1 Gemmatimonadota bacterium
ACCGAGCTGACGTCGAACTCTGCGGGAACCGCAACGGTCACCGCGTATCTGGGAACCGATGCGACGGGCGAGGAGATCGGCAGGGTGGAGGTGATGATCACCGAGGGACCCAGGGGGACCGGGGATCCCGACGCCGCGGCGTCCACCATCGGAGCGAATCCAACCATACTCGTACTTGCCAATACTTCGGTGATCACGGTTCAACTCCGGAACAGCGACGGCGAGAGACTCGAGCAGGCCGGGCACGTTATCTTCCTCACCGCGTCCGGCGGAGATGTGTCGCCGAATCGAGGTGAGACCGACGAGCGCGGTCAGTTCGTTGCAACGTTCACGGCGGGGTCGATCGGCTCTGCGAGGGTGACCGCATATCTTGGTTCGAATGCGTCGTTCCCTGAGATCGGGACCGTGACGCTCACGGTGATCTCTGCGGACGTCGTGGGCGAAAGCTCACCAGACGGACCTTAACCCGGCGATTCGAGGGTAGAGTAAGGAGGTCCGTCGGGGGTGATATCCGCCCCGATCGGAGCCTTGAGTGATGTCCGCATCACATACACGTTCATACGGATACGGCGGGAGGCGGATGGAGAACGGGATGAATATGGGACTTCTGGGTGGCCTCTGCCCGGCGGATCCATCGGGGATGGTTCAGGGTGCCCTCTGCTTCGTGGCCACGTGGGAGATCCCGATTCTCGTCCTTGTCGCAGCGGCCGTGGGATTCAGCATCTGGCTTCGACGCCGTTCGGATGACCAGAAACGCGCGGAGCCTCCCATGCTGGTGTTTCCCCTTGGACGCTCGGCGGGCGCTGGGCCCTCAGGCTCCGGACGGCAGGGGGTGCCGGAGCGGAGGCCCAGGACCGTTACCTCGGACCCGAGCACCGAACCGGATCCGCCACGCCCGGGGTCGAGTCCGGATCCAACCCCTCGGGCCCCCACCTCCGAGGGTGCCGGTGGTACCTCGCAGCCACCCGATGGGGAGGCGTCCGATCCGTCCCGGCGCACCATGCTGAAGGTTCCGCTCGAGGCGGGAGTCGACGCCCCCGGTACTCCCGAAAACCGTACGACCCCCTCCGACGAGATCGTTGAGTACCAGCGTCCCCCTGATGGCACCCTCCAACTTCTGCCGGGCCGCCTCGAGGTCGAGCGGGGTCCAGGGGTGGGCCAGGAGATCCGGTTCGTTCGGGTGCCGGGCTCCCCGGCGGAGGTCACCTTCGGTCGAGCCGAGGGGCCGGAGTTTCGGCATGTACAGCTGCATTCGCCGACGGTGAGTCGCCAGCATGCCCGCCTCCGATTCGATGGCTCGGGCTGGTCGGTCCGAAACGAGTCGAGCACCAATCCCACCAGCGTGAACGGTCACACCCTGTCGTCGGAGATCGAAGAAGTGCCCCTCGCCGATGGAGACCGGATCGAGATCGGGGAGATCACCTTCCGGTTCCGGCACGAGGGCTCAACGGACCGCCTCCCCTTCCGGAGTTCATGGCACACGGATCAGGGGCGGCGGCCGACCAATCAGGACGCGGTCGTGGTCCGGACCCTTCCCGGAGGACGAGAGCTGGCGGCGGTCTGTGACGGCATGGGATCCCATCACGCGGGAGGGGTCGCCAGCCACCGGGCGCTCGAGGGGCTCGTGAAAGCCCTCTCCGAAGGGATCGAACTCGAGGAGGCCGTCCAGCGTTCGAATGCCTCGGTCCTGGCGGCGGCCGAAGAGGAGGAGGACCGCGAGGGGATGGGCACCACGCTCGTGGCCCTCCTTCGGGATGGCGATCACTACGATGTCGCGAATGTCGGGGACAGTCGCGCCTACCGGATCGGATCCGACGGGATCCAGCAGCTGACCCGCGATCACTCCTTCATGGCCGAGGCAGTGCAGGATGGCCGGATGTCGATGGAGGAGGCGGCGCGCTCTCCATGGCGGAACGCGGTCACCCGGAACCTGGGTGCGGACCGGGATCTCGACGTGGATCTGTTTCGGGGCTTCGACGCCACGCAGGACCACATCGTCATTCTGTGCACCGACGGGGTCCACGGGGTCCTGTCGGAGGATCAGATCGTCGAGGTCTACCGAAACTCCGGCGACATTCGGGACCTGTCTCGCGCCCTCTCGGAAGAGGCACTCATCAAGGGCGGGGAGGACAACGTGGCCGTGGCCGCGATGGCGTTCGGAGCGGGCTCCGGAGTCCGGTCGGCGCCGAATGATCACTCCGGTGGTCGCCCTTCCTCGAACCATCGCGGATGATGTCCGGCGAACAACCGACGGGTCCCCTGCCTCAGATTCCCGAGATCGCGGCAGATTATGAGCTCGTTCGCGAACTCGGGCGCGGGGGGACCGCGGTCGTCTACCTGGCGCGCGATCGAGACCTGGGGCGTGATGTGGCGATCAAGCTCATCCGTCCAACGTATGTGAAGGATGAGGATGCGGTCGCCCGCCTGGTTCGCGAGGCCCGGACAGTCGGAAAGCTCCAGCATCCGAACATCGTCATGCTCCTGGGGACCCGGAGGCTGTCGGACGGGGGGCTCGCGCTGATCCTTCAGTACGTTCCGGGCCGCTCCCTCAAGGACCGGATTCGCGAAGAGGGCCCGCTCCCCTTCGAGGACGCCGAACGGATCCTCTCCGACCTCGCGAGGGCACTCTCGTACGCCCATCACTCGCGCATCGTGCATCGCGACATCAAGCCCGAAAACGTCTATCTGGACGAGGCGGTGGGGATGGCCCGCCTCGCCGATTTCGGAATCGCTCGGGCCTGGGACAGCGATTCGGGACTGACCCTGCCGGGCACGGCGATCGGAACCCCGTCCTACATGTCGCCCGAGCAGGTCGACGGTCGGGATCTCGACGGTCGAAGCGATATCTACAGTCTCGGCCTCCTGGGGTGGGAGATGCTCACCGGATCGCAGCCGTGGGAGGGCGAGAGCCTCTACTCGGTGATCGCGAAGCAGAAGAACGAGGACCTGCCGTCGGTCAGAGAAATCCGGCCCGGTGTGCCCGATCGGCTGGTTCGCGCGATCGAAGGCGCCACCAGGAAGAGCCCCGACGACCGATGGAAGAGCGCCGACGCCTTTCTGGGGGTTCTGGAGAGCGAGCCCGAAGGTGAGTCGGACTCGCTACCGGTGGGGCGGACGCCGCAGTCCGTTGCGAAACCGATCCCGGCGCCCTGGGTGGAGAGAAACGCACCATCCGCTCCGTTCCGGCAGCCGGCGGGCCCACCCGTCGCTGAAGCGCCACCCCCGTGGGAGGCTCAGGTGCCGGATCCGGACCGCGGGGAAGAGGGTGGAGCGCCCACCGCCTGGAAGATCGCAGCGGGGCTCGTCGGGGTCGTCCTCTTCATGATCCTGGGACTCGCCTTCATGGAGCCCGAAGGTGAGGTCCGGGCGTTCGTCGACGGATTGAATCCTTGGGCCGATCGCACCACGGCCTTCTTCGACGACAGCGAGTTCATACGCAGGTCCGAGGATGCGCAGTCCCCGTCCGAGGGGGAGCCCCCAGCCGAGCCGATCGGCGAGGACACCGACTTTGACGTCGCCGATCTGGACGCGCTGGATCTGGATGCGTTCGACGTGGATGCGGCGGTGGGTGAGGGGCTGGGGCCGTCCGGGGCGCTTTCGGTCCTGCAGGGAGATGGGCAGACAGGCCCGCCGGGTGCCCCGCTCGGCTCGCCCCTGATCCTCCTGCTCGTGGATGAATCCGGCGCTGGGATTGGCGGAGCCGAGGTCGAATTCGAGGTCGTCGCCGGAGGGGGATCGATCGATCCGTCGCTCGACGTGACCCGGCCGGATGGGAGCTCCCTGGCGCGGTGGACGCTCGGTGAATCGGGGGAGCAGCGGGTCGAGGCTCGGGCGGTGGGTGTCGACGGTGTTCAGGCGGTCTTCGAGGCCAGCCTCCGCGACCCCGTCCCCACCGCGCTCGAGCCGCTCGGCGGGACGTCGGTCGCGGGGCAGCCGGGCCAACCCCTCTCGGATCCGATCGAAGTCCGACTGGTGGACGATCAGGGACGGCCACTGCCCGGGCAGACCGTGCAGTTCGTGGTCGAGTCGGGAGGAGGGTCGGTGAGCCAGGCTTCGGTCTCCACGGGCCCGGATGGGGTGGCTCGGGCGGAGTGGACCCTCGGTTCCGATGCGGGGACCCAGGTCCAGGTGCTGCTGACGCGGGTCGAGGACCGGCCCGAGGTAGAGGCTCGGTTCGAGGCCGAGGTCGAGGCGTTCACCTTGCCCATACGTTCCGGGATCGTGGTCGGTGGCAGTCACAGCTGTGTCCTCGGTGGCGATGGTACCGCCCTCTGCTGGGGGGCGAATGACAGCGGCCAGCTCGGCGACGGCTCCGGAGCCCGACGCCTGGCGCCCTCGGCACCGGCGCAGGGGGGTCCGTTTGCGGAACTCGCGGCGGGCGTCTCGCACAGTTGCGCACTCACACGCGAAGGCCAAGCCTACTGCTGGGGCGCGAATGACCAGGGACAGCTGGGGCGCACCGGAGGGGGTTCGACCACCCCGTCTCCGATCTCGGGCGCCGAGACCTTCACCCGGGTCGCGGCGGGACTCGGCCACAGCTGCGCACTGTCTCGCGAGGGCGCCGTGTACTGCTGGGGGCAGAACGGAAACGGTCAGCTGGGCGACGGGACCACCACGACGCGCTCCAGCCCGGGACGTGTGGCCGGGGACTTGCGCTTCACGCAGATCACCTCGGGGTGGCGCCACAGCTGCGCGCTCGACGGGCAGGGAAATGCCCACTGCTGGGGAGACGGGTCGTCCGGGCAGCTGGGGCATGGGGGCACATCGGGCAGCTCCTCGCCCCGGGCCGTCGGCGGAGGTCATCGGTTCACCCAGCTCGCCGCGGGAAATGCCCACACCTGCGGGAGAACGCCGAACGGCCGGATCCTCTGCTGGGGATCGAACCAGTTCGGTCAGCTGGGGACCGAGGATCCGGGAAACACCCCCGTTCCGACTCCGAGCGAGAGCGACGAAACCTTCACGCGGGTGACGGCCGGTGGGGTGCATACCTGCGGGGTCGCAGAGGGTGGAGCGGCGTTCTGCTGGGGGCGGAATCTCTACGGGCAGATCGGAGACGGGACCACGAACGACCGTGCGCTTCCCACCTCGGTCGCGGGCGGGATCCGGTTCGCGGACCTGGCCGCGCTGGGCTCGCACAACTGCGGGCGCACCCCGGGGGGGGAGATCTACTGCTGGGGATACAATGTCGAGGGGCAGCTGGGTGACGGGACGCGCCAGAATCGCTCCGAGCCCGTGCCCTCGACGGGCGGAGGCTCCTGACACGAATGGGCCCGAGGGGACTGCCCCCCCGGGCCCACACGTGCTTCGATCACATCGAGATGCGACCCTCGAGGCAGGCTCAGAAGGAGTAGCGCACCCCCAGTTGGATCTGGTAGCGCGAGACCAGGTCCGAGATCTGGTTGACCGTCTGACGCTGCTGGAACGGCTCCATCAGGACCCGTCCGCCCACCACGTCATCGCCGTCTTCGACCGAAAGCAGGTTGAAGGTCTCGTTGGCGACGAACTCCTTTCGACCCCAGTCACTGTTCAGCAGGTTGCCCAGGTTCAGGACGTCGAGGGTCACTTCGGCCCGCTGGGTGCCGAAGGTCTGGAACTGCTGGCTCACCCGCAGGTCGAACTGGTTGTGCCAGGGCTCGTCGCAGGCGCCCCGCTCGATGATCGTACCGCGGGCCTGGCGCAGGCACTCCGTCTGCTCGATGTACGCATTCAGGTTCTGCCATGACTGCGCAGCCGACAGGTCACTCGAAGACGCGAAGCGGATCTCGCTTTCGTTCGCCGGAACCCAGATCAGGTCGTTCGACGTCTGCCCGTCGCCATTCACGTCTCCGTCGTACACGTAGCTGTAGCGCTGTCCGCTCTCTCCCACGTAGACGAGCGAGAGAAGGGTCGGCGAGTTCGGGATCAGGTCGAGCTCGACGGTCGACGCGGCCAGGATCCGATGCCGGATCAGGAAGTTGGAGCGCGCGGCCGGAAGGTCGTTGGGATCGCCCGCAGTGGGGTTGAAGCGCCAGTTCGAGATCGCCTGGCTGGAGCCACCCCGGTTGACGTCCCACGCGTCCGAGAAGGTGTACGCGGCATTCAGCCCCCAGCCATCGATGACCGGCCGCTGGAGCTGGGCCGTCAGGTTCCAGGCG
Source organism: Gemmatimonadota bacterium (assembly GCA_007126575.1). Lineage (GTDB taxonomy): Bacteria > Gemmatimonadota > Gemmatimonadetes > Longimicrobiales > Gaopeijiaceae > SLBA01. Next base: position 6,135 of record SLBA01000133.1, read on the forward strand.
TGCCCCTCGGAAGTGTTGGTGATGTCGATCACCTCACCCACCGGGATCTCGCCGGCGCCCGCCGTGATCCGGTTGACCCGATACTGTTCGCGGCCTTCGCGCTCCGCGGCCGCATCGTCCCGCCCGATCAGGAGGTTCTGGTACTTGATGTCCTGCAGGGTGCTGGTGTAGAGGCCTTCGATCGTTCCGATCAGACCCGCGTAGCCGAGCTCCCGGTCGACGGCCGCCGACATGCGGAAGACCTGCGGGAACTTGTAGTCGGGATCGACCGTGTTGATCTCGTTGGGCGCGAACGCCGCGCTGCCACCCGCGCAGGCCGACGGCTGGTTGTTCGGGTCGGCCGTGAAGCTGGGGACCTCGGCTCCCCGACAGGTGAAGCGCACGTAGTCGGTTCCCGTGTTGCCGTAGGCGTTCGAGATCCAGACGAAGGGCGTCCGTCCCGAGAAAAGCCCGAGTCCACCCCGCACCTGCATGCTGCGGTCTCCGTAGACGTCCCAGTTGACTCCCACGCGGGGGTTGAACTGCAGCGCGCTCGAGGGGACCTCGTCGGTGCGCCGGCCGATGTCCGCCTGCGCGACCAGCTCGTTGGAGCTGGGATCCTGGGGGAGCTGCGTCAGGTCCACGCGGGCTCCGTAGGTCAGGGTCAGCTCGGGAGTGGCCTCCCAGCGGTCCTGCGCGTAGAGCGACCAGCGGCGGACCGGGAACTCCGCCCGCTCGTCACCGCCCGGCAGCAGGTAGGAGTACTCGTAGGTGTTCGGGGTCTGGTTCCGGAGGGCCTCCATGGAACCGAAACGCCAGCTTCCGTAGAAGTTGCGGACGAAGAGGTTCGAGAACCGGAAGAACTCGTTCGAGGTTCCGACCGTGAAGTTGTGGTTGCCCCGGGCGAAGTTCAGGTCGTTCGTGATCTCGATGACGTCCTGGTCCAGCGCGTTCGCTCCCGAGAAGTTGTCGGGGCCGAACTGGGCATTGTTGGGGCCCCCCAGGTCCACCCGCATGCGGGGGAAGGGCTGGCCGATGTCCCGGCTGTCGCGAACGAAGGTGAGACCCAGGCGGAATTCGTTGAAGAGCCCGTCGCCGAAGTTCGAGTTGAGCTGTGCGACTGTCGAGTTGGTCTGCGAGTCGAACCGGTAGCCCGAGTTGGACCAGCCGAAGTTCTGCCCCGCTCCCCCGAAGGAATTCTCCTGGACCGCGTCCACCCAGTTGTGGCGGAGGGTCAGGCGATGCTCGGGTGTGAGCTGGAAATCCAGACGGGCAAACAGATTGTTCGAGTCGGTCGCGCGGGGGAACTGACCGGCGGTGCCCACGTCGTAGCCGTATCGTTCCTGGACGATCCCTTCGATCTCCTGGATCTGCTCCGAGGTGATCGCTCCCGCTGGGTTTCCGGTGTTCTGGCCGACCACGGCGGGGTAGGGGTTCGTGCGTCGGGAGAGTTCACCGGCCACGAAGAAGTGGGCCTGGTCCCGGATGATCGGGCCTCCCACCGAGAAGGCCAGATCACTCTGTTCGAATTCTCCGACGGAGCCCGAACGTTCGCCGGCGAAGTCGTTGAAGCGCCCGATGAAGGAGTCGTTGCGGCCGAAGTAGGCGGCGGTCGCGCGCAGCTCGTTCGTGCCCCCGCGGGTCACGGCGTTGATGTTCGCTCCGGTGAAGCCTCCCTGACGTACGTCGAAGGGAGCGATGTTGACCTGAAACTCCTGAATCGCCTCGAGGGTGATCGGGCGGGCGTCGGCCTGGCCTCCCGGGGTACCCGATGCGGCGAGTCCGAAGAGGTCGTTGTTCACGGCCCCGTCGATCTGGATGTTGTTGTAGCGGTTGTTGCGGCCGGCGGCCGAGGTGCCGGGGGTGGAGGCGGAGACCTGCGGGGTGAGGCGCACGAAGTCGGTGAAGTTTCGCGAGATGGTGGGGGAGTTGGTGACCTCGCGCTCGGTGATGACCGAACCCGTGCCGGTGCGTCCCCGCGAGATGACGGCGCCGGCGCGCTCACCCATCACGTCGATGCCTTCGAGCTGGATCGCCTGCTGGGCAAGGACGAAGTCGATGCGCTCGGTCTGCCCCAGCGCCAGGAAGAGCTGGTCGACCTGCTCGGTGCCGTACCCGAGTCCGCGAGCCTCGATGCGGTAGGGGCCCCCGGGGCGCAGTCCGGGGAAGTTGAAGCGACCGTCCTCGCGGGTGAGCGTGGTCTGTTGGGTGCCCGTGTTCAGGCTGATCACGACGATCTGCACACTCTGCAGCGGGTTGCCGGCCGCCGTGGTGACCCGACCGGTGATCGCCGAGGTGGTGACCGCCTGGGCGACGAGCGGGCCGGCGGTGACCAGGCTGAGTGCGGCCACCGCCGCCGCTATGCGTATCAAACTGCGAAAGGATTTCATCTAGAGGACTCTCACACGTTGTGGGCGCCGACGTGGGCCCGGACAGGGAAGGGTGGCAACCGGGAGGTGGGGTCGCCGGGGAGAGCATGTCGAAAGAATCTTACATAAAGGAAGCTATACGAAGGGGAGCGTCCCCACCAAGGGGCTGGCGTAACGCGGTCGTAACTGCTCAGGACAGGGTCTGAAACGACACGGAAATTCCGGAACTTTCGATCTCGACCGTGGCCATGGAGACGGGAAGGTCGAAGCGTCGGGGGCCACAGCTGCCGGGGTTCAGGACCAGCTGTTCCTCGACTCGATCCTCCTTCGGGCGGTGGGTGTGCCCGTAAACCACCAGGTCGGCCCGGGGAAATCGTTCCGCCAGCCGGACAGGGGTGAGCGATCCCAGGGTGTGCCCGTGGGTGAGCGCGATCAGGATCCCCCGGAGCTCGAATTCCTCGCTTTCCGCGAGGCGGTGGCGGATCGGAAAGCCGTCGGTGTTGCCCCAGACCGCGGTCACCGGTGCCACGGCCTCCAGCGCCACCAGGATCTCGGGGTCTCCCACATCTCCGGCGTGAAGGATGTGCTCCACACCCTCGAGGAGAGGAAAGACTTCGGGGCGCAGGAGCCCATGGGTGTCCGACAGAACTCCGATCTTCACAGACTCGCCTCGACAAATCGATCGGCCAGGTGGGACAGCGAAAACGTCCGGACTCTCCGGTACCCCGCCTCGGTCATCCGTTCCCTCAATTCCGGATTCCGGGCGAGCTCGACCAGGGCGTGTCCGAGCTCCTCGTGGTCTCCGGGCGCGAAGAGGCGGCCCCCCGCGCCACTTCCCACGACCTCGGGGGTGGCGCCCGCCCGCGCCGCCACGATCGGAAGCCCCGAGGCCATCGCCTCTAGAAATACGAGTCCGAATCCTTCCTGGAGGGAAGGGAGACAGAAGAGGTGTGCATCCCGATAGGCGGCCCGTACCCGGGCCGAATCCTCGACCGGACCCAGAAACTGGACGGGCCGACTCAGGTCGAGTCCGCGAGCGAGCTTCTCGAGCCGGGCGAGTTCCGGGCCGCCCCCGATCACCCGGAGCCGGGCGGGTACTCCGGCTCGCTCGAGCACCGGAAGGGCGCGCAGCAGGGTGGCCGTGTCCTTGCGCTGATACTGGCGGGCCACCGAGAGGATCTCGAGGGGAGCCGCGGGGGAGGGAAGCGTCGCGCTGCGATCTGCCTTCGAGCCGTTCAGACCCCGGCCGTTGTCTTCCGGAAGGCTCCACTCCTCGAGGTCGATCGCCTCGGGCACCACACGGAGGACGCGCGGGGGGAGCCCGTAGCTCGACGAGGCGATCCCGGCCGAGTACCGACTGGGCACGAGCACCCGGTCGGCAGCCCGTGCATTCATCGATTCCAGCCGTGCCACGAAGGAGAGGAGGAGGGAGTCCGGGCCCCGCGCGAAGCGAGCCTCGTCGGCCGCGACTCCCTTGAGCCAGAGCGCAAAGGGAGGGGAGGGGCGTCCATTGTGACCCGCCCGCTCGCGATCCCGGGTCGCCCACAGGAACCCGTCGAGGTCGAACCCGACCACCAGGTCCAGGGGTCCGGAGTCGTGGATCCGCCGAGCGATCGAGCGATTGAACCGGAGGCGCTGGACCAGGAGAGGGAGTGGACGGTCCGCGCTTCGCACCCGCTCGGGCGAAAGGAGTACGACCTGGTGCCCCCGAACCGTGAGCCCCCGGGCGAGGTTGGCGATGCTGACCGCCGTTCCCGATCCCTGATGTCGGGCTTCGGGCCAGGAGTTGAGGAATGCGATGCGCACCGGGTGGTCTCCGCTCTCAGCGGGCCTGGGCTTCGATCCGAGCGGCCAGAATGAAGTCGTTCTCGCTCAATCCACCGATGTCATGGGTCCAGATGCGGATCGTGGTCTTTCCCCAGGTCAGGGTGATCTCGGGGTGGTGCCCCTCCTTTTCGGCGATCACACCGACATCGTTGGTGAACTCGAGGGCCTCGACGAAATTCTCGAACTCGAAGGTGCCCTCGAGGTGGTGGTCGTCGACCACCGTCCACCGATCGGAAATCGCGTCGCTGTAGTGCTTCAGCGCATCTCCCTTGAGCGGCTGGGCGTCATCACCCATGGGCTGGCAGTGTCTGGAGAGCAGGTCCATCGTCATAGAGGTCTCCCTGGCGGAGGCTCGAAAGGTCGGCGCGTACGACGCCGTGGTGGTGCGGGCTCGGGGTACCCGGGAGGCCGATTCGGGATCCGGACCGCTCCGTTCCTTCACCCCTGCAGGAACCATCGACCCTCGGTCCGGTCCCGATAGAGGACGATCATCCGTCCGGATTCGAGCACGACGGCGTAGTAGCTGCGCGAAATGGGGCGCCGCCACCACTCGTCGTCGATCCGCCAGCTCTCTCGAATCCCGGCGATGGCCACGAATCCCCGCCGGCCCCGTACCGCCACGGGTCGACCCTCGGGGTCGGTCCGCACCTGCAGGGGGCGAAGCCGCTGGACGGGACGAAGGGACGGGCCGGGGGCTCGCATGGGCTCACCCTCCGTCCAGCGGAAGGAGGGCATGCCTGCGCTCGGGGATCCGTGACCATGGGTCGACCTCGACCACCCGGTACAGCGGGGCGTCCCCCAACCGGAGGTGCAGCTCACGCACCGCCCTGCGCAGCGCCTCGCCCACCGGGCCCGTGGTGAGAGGATCGTCCTCGGCCGGAGCACGACGCCCCCCCGCGCCCAGCTCCCGGCGACTGAAGAGCGATGTCTGGGTGGCCGGCGCCCCGAACTCGAAGGCTTCGACGAAGAGGGTCTCGAGTGCGCGGGGTGGGGGATACAGCTCCATCCGACTCCGGATCGGGAAGGCCAGCGTCTCACGACGGGCGGCGGCCTCGCGCAGGGTGACCTCGATCTGCCAGGATCCGCCCTCCTCGAGGTGGCCACCGACCCGGAGCCCCTTGAGCGCCCGATCCCGCCGACCCGGATGGGCCAGAAGTCGTGCGAGAACCCGATCCAGCGCCCGATGCAGGGTGTCTCTGTCTCCGACCGCCGCCGGGAGCTCCAGCGAGACGCGCACGGGGCGGGGGCGGTGCCGCGCCCGCACGGGGTCGATGCGCTCTCCCCGGGCCAGCGCATGGGCCTCGCGTCCATCCGCCCCGAAGTGACGCAGGAGCGCGGCGACCGGCAGACTCCCCAGTATGCCCAGGGTGTGGATGTCGAGCCGGTGCAGCCGGGCCACCGCGTCGACCGGAAGGGGCAGGCTCTCGATCGGCTGGTCCGCCAGGAAGGAGGCGAGCCCCGCCTCTCCGACGAGCACGGGTTCCCCGGGGCGCGCCGCCACCGCCGCCACCCTCGCCGCGAAGGTCCCCGGCGCCCGCCCCGCCCGGACCGCCGCGACCAGAGGGCGGGGAAGCACCCGCAGGAGGGCGTGGAGCATCCGGTCCACCTGTTCGCGTGGTGAACCGTACAGCCGCTCGAGCCCATCCATTCCCACGAGGATCACGCCCGGCTCCACCGGCTCCAGGATCGGACTCATGGCACCGAGACACTCCAGGATCTCTTCGGTCGCCGCCGCGTAGTGCGCCGGATCCGGCTCCAGCAGGGTGAGGGCGGGGCAGAGCGAGACCGCCTCCGACACCCGCATGCCGGGACGCACTCCGGCCGTTGCGGCCCGCTCCGACACCTGCCAGATCACCTGCTGGGCCGAACTCCCCTCTCCGGGGCGCAGGAGCGCGGCCGAGGTCGCGTCCAGGCCGGGGGAGCGCACGAGCTCCAGCCGAAGCTCGAAGGTCGGGAGGCGGAGGCAGAGGGCGATGAGCGAGCTTCGGGTACCGCGAGAGGAAGTCATGGGCAGGCAGAGAGAGAAACCGAATGAAAGCCGAAATCAAAGGGTATACCGAACAAAGACCGAAATCAAGGCGTTCCCCATGCGTCTTCCGGTCGTTCACCCTTTCCCCGAAGGTCCCGGAGCGAGACTTTTCAGGGCCAGTGGCCCGATCTCGTATCCTTCCGCCCCGTGCCTCCGTGACTCCCACTCCATCCGATCCGTCCGACGAGAGCACGATCCACCTCACCCGGGCCCGCCTCGACACGCCGCCCGTCGCCCTCGCACGGCTCGAGTCCCTCCTGGCACCCGACGAGCTCGCTCGCGCCGATCGCTTCCGCTTCGAACACCTGCGCCGGCGGCACATCGTGAGCTGGGGCCTTCTGCGCCTGATCCTGGCCCGTGTCACAGGGATCGCCCCCGAAGCCCTCCGCTTCACCCACAACGAGAAGGGCAAGCCGCGACTGGCCGACCCGGGCCCCAGCTTCAACCTCTCGCACTCCGGTCCGTACCTGCTGGTCGGGTGGGCCCGCGAGGGCCGGGTGGGTGTGGACCTCGAAGTCGAGCGCGCCCTCTCCGATCTCGAGGCGCTGGCCGAGCGCACCTTCGCCCCCGAGGAGTCCAGCGCGCTCCTGGCCCTGCCTCCCGAGGAGCGGGTTTCGGCATTCTTCCGCATCTGGACCCGCAAGGAGGCGTTCGTCAAAGCGGTGGGAGGAGGGCTCACGGTACCCCTCAAGTCCTTCGCCGTCCGACTGACGCCGAAGGAGGGGAATACCCTCATCCGTCTCGACGCGAAGTGGACGCGCCACGGCGATCCGGATCGCTCGGGCTGGTGGGTCGCCTCGCCCCCCGATCCCATGGGAGACGAGGAACCCCTCGCCATGGCGGTGGCATGGGATCGAGGGCCGGCGCGGATTCGCTGGGTCGACTGGGAGGAGGTCAGCCGGTCGTCGTGAGGATGTCGACCGCGATCGCCCGGATGCCGTCGACCATGAACTGCACGGCGATCACCGCCAGGAGCAGACCCATGATGCGCGTCAGGACGTTGACGCCGCTCGTCCCCAGGAGCCGGGTCAGGTACGGTGCGGCGCTCAGGACCCCGTATATGCTCCCCAGGACCAGGAGGATGGCGAGAAAGAGGACCGCGAAGTAGGCCGGAGTGAGGGCATCGCCGGCCAGCACCATCACCGTGGTGATCGCCCCCGGGCCCACGATCATCGGAATGCCCAGAGGGGTGATCCCCACCTCCTCCTTGCCCATCCCCTCGTCCTCCTCCTCCTGGGTCGACTTGACCCGGGAGCGCTTCACCTGGAGCATGTCCATCGCGATCCCGAAGATGATGACGCCTCCGGCGATCCGGAAAGCGTCGATCGTGATCCCGAACACCTGGAAGATCGCTCCACCCAGGAGTGTGAAGGTGACGAGGACCACGAGTCCGGTAAGGACCGCGATCCGAAGGGTACGGGCCCGGTTCTTGGGGGCCTGCCCCTCGGTGAGTGCCAGGTAGACGGGCGCAGCGGTGAGCGGGTTCGTGATCGCGAGAAGCGAGGTCAGGCTGAGGAGCCCGAAGGTGATGAGACCTTCGGGGATCATGAGAGGAGCGGCCGAAGGGGGACGGGGCCCATCATCGGGCGGCGACCGCTTCGCTCTCGACCCAGGCGCTCCACCACAGGTCCCGCAGCATCACGGCTCCATCGGCGATCCGGTCGACCGCGAAGGCGAGCGAGACGGAATCGGGATCCCGGTCCGGCGCGAAGCCATGGTCGCGGTCGATTCGGTAGAGTTCCTCGACGTACCCGTTGATCTGCCGGATGTAGGCGAAGACTGCCGTTCGGGTGTCGGGGCCCGCCATGGTGACCGGACTCTCGGGCTCCACCCTCGGGGTGATATGCTCCTGGGTGACGTGCGCCCGGACGAACTGCGTTTCGAAGCGGGAATGGAACTGCCGATCGGTGGTGTAGCCCTCGGGGTTCGGGACCTGGGCCTCGTCCCATCCGTTGAAGTGGATCGTGGTGTGGTGGGGTTGCGATGCGTCGGTCACGAAGTGCCCGAGGATTCCGGCATCGTTGATGATGCGCGCCTCGAGGTACCGGCGGACGGCCGGGTCCTCGGCGTTGCGCCAGCGTGCGAAGCCGTTGACCAGGCGCTGCTGCAACTCCAGGATCGCGAAGGGCAGGAAGCCCACGTCGCGCTGCGGGTTCTCGAGCCCCGCCCGCACGAGCCGCGCGTGGAAGTCCCATCGATCGCGGGACTCCTCGAGGATGTCCCCCGGGATGTTCTCGAGGTCGATGTAGTGGTCGTAGCGGAAGCCCTGGTCCATTTCGTGGAAATCCCCGTCCCGCCACTGGTCGGGCTCCGGGTTCAGCCAGATCAGCTGATCCTCGGACTCGACGAAGAAGTCGGGGATCTCGGCGGGAAGGCTCCGGACCGCGGCGCGAGCGGCCATCCGGTGGCCATCGGCACCCCAGCGGGTGACCGAGTCGTTGTCAGGGGTCGAGGGCGCCGAATGCGCGGAGCCGGAACTCAGGGCCAGCGAGACCATGAGGATCGGGATCCCGATGGCATGCAGCGATGGGACGTCCGAGCGGGTGAAGGCCGGAAAATCGAAGATTCGCATGGATTCAGGTACCGGGAAGAGAAGGGGCGGGGTCCGGGGACCCGGTCAGGAGCGGTTCAGGCTCGGGGGATCGGGTGCCACGAATCCCGCGGAGCGAAGCAGGAAGACGGCCCGTCGCCCGAGGGTCAGGGGCAGGTGCTCGGAGACTCCGGTGCTCTCCTGTGCCGTGGGAGGCGTCGGAGCGGTGCGGCGGCCCGGTCCGGATGCGCGAAGACTCTCGCCCAGGGCACCGGTGACCAGCGACGCCAGGTCGGCCGCGTCGACCTCCTGCAGGGGGACCGACATCGGAAGACTCTCGTCGAGGCGGTCCCGGACCCATCGGGCCCATGTGTCGACGAGGGCCGGCCTAGCCGTGGAGTCCCCGGGCGCGGTATCGGCTTCGTCTGCCATGCGGTCGGGCAGGGGGAGTGCGGGGAGTCGGGTCGATACGATCTGCGCGATCGAGGGGTTCGCCTCGAGTCGACGGGCTACCCCGTCGAGTACGTGGATGATTGCGTCGGTACCCCGGTAGCCCTCGCCGTCGGACTCGACCACCGATTCGGCCCACACCTCGGCCATGAAGTCGGCGAGAATGTGGTCCTTGGTGGGGAAGTGGTTGAAGAAGGTGCCCTTGGCGACGCCGGTCTCTCGGGTAAGACGAGAGATCGACGTCTCGTCATACCCTTCGCTGTGGAAGAGGGCCAAGGCGCAATCGAACAAGCTCTCCCGGATTTCTTCGGGAGACATGCGAGTGCGCCCGGCCCTCTTTTTTCCATGGCGCGTCCGGGGTGGTCGTGTAGAAGTCATGCCGAATGATGACCCCGGTCACAGCCGGGGGTCAAGTCGGTCATGACCGCGGTCAGCGCAGGGGCTCCAGTCTGCCTTCCTCGAGCTCGAAGGAACGCAGCCCGTCCGAGAACTGGAAGCGCACGTTCTGGCCCTCCCAGAGATCGAGGCGGAGCGTGCCACCACGCAGGAGGCCGACCATCTCACCGGTGTCGCGGTCCCAGACGGTGACCGTGGGGAAGATCTCGGAATTCCATTCGAGTCGCTCCCCGGGCGCGCCGGCCGCCGCGGTGCGTCGGACCAGCGCCTCCGCGCTCTCCAGCCCCTCGGGGAGCTCGTCGACGCGGCTGCGCTGCGCCGAGACCGGATCCAGGGGCGCCCCGGTGCGGCGCTGCACATCGCCGCGGAATCCCGCCTCCGGAGCACGCACCTCGATCTCGTGCAGTCGCTCGTGATCGATGGTGCTGATCGGCAGCACGTACGCGAAGTGGTGCTCGGTTTCATCGGGAGCATGCGTGACCCTGGCCGGCGAGAACCCGTAGTTGAAGAGCTCCTGCCCGTCGGCGGTCAGACCGACCAGACGGTAGGGGCCCGAACTCTCGGGCGGGCTTGGGGTGGCGCTCGTGGAGATCACCGGGTGCAGTTCGGCGCCCGACGAGGAGACCGTCCCGCTCACGAGGATTCGCGAGTCGGCACCGCGGGACATGGTGGCGTAGGAAGCCGGGTCGAACACCGGCTTCCGGTCCCGCCAGTCGAGAACGATCTCGTAGTTGTAGTCACTGATCCAGCGCGGTCCGCAGTAGCTCATGAGATCTCTCATGGCCACCGGAGACTGGATGGGTTGTTCCGCTCCCCGATCGTAGCCGGCATGCCCCAGCTGGGCGTTGGCGTACGGGTAGTTCGTATCCACTCCGGACGGGTTTCCGCAGGGGGCGTGGGGAAGGCTCAGGTTGTGGCCCAGCTCGTGCGCGACCGTTGCCGAGGCCTGGGGAAGGCGATCATAGGTCATGCCGACCTGGCGAGTGGTGTTGTTGATGCTGGGAGGCAGGTACGCTACGCCCGCGAAGATCAGGGGGCCATCCCCCGGAAAGATCCCGTGCAGGTAGTGATCACCGATCGAGTCCCGGGTCGAGATGAAGTGACTCAGCAGGGCGCCGAGTGCGGCTGTGTGAACCTGGCCCTGGTTGTTGTAGAGATTGGTGGTGAAGGTGCCTCCGATGTAGGAAGAATCCCGGCCCACCGGCATGGCGCGGCGGGTGAAGTCCATGAACTCGTCCAGGTTCTGCTCGGTCAGATCCGCGGTGTTCCCCGTCTCGCCGTCACGCATCGCCATGAAGCGGACATGAAGGAGGGGGAGATCGACGAAGTGGTCGAACTCGTAGATCGAGCCATCGGAGGGAAAGGAGCTGAACCGGCGGGTGACCACGCCGACGTCCCCATCGGGGTCGATCTCGACCCGGACTCCGATCCCCGGTCGGACGAGGTCTCCGTCGAGCTCCAGGTTCCAGGTCAACGACGAGCCGTCGGGCGCGAGCGTGGTCGGGACGGAACCGACGGTGGGCTGCACCCGCTCACGGAGGATCTCGACCCCGTTGTCGTACACGATCAGTTCCGCGGGAGGGGGAGGGGCGTTCGACTCCGTCGCCTCGACGAAGACCCGCAGCAGTCCGGGCCGCCCTTCGATCAGGCGCACTCCTGCGTCCATCCGCTGGGTTGCCTGGTTGATGTGCGCCGTGTGCACCGTGAAGTACCGGCCCACCGGTTCCCAGCTCGCATCCATCCCCTCGGCTTCGAGCGAGACCGCGGTGACACCCGAGACGCTGGCCTCGATCCGATTCACCCCGGGAGTGGCGCCGAGGGTCCACCGTTCGAGCCGGGCGAGTCCGTTCTGATCGCTCACCACCTCGGTCGCCGAGATCGATCCCTGTCCCTCCACCACCCGAAACTGGACGGTGACACCCTCGAGACCGTTCTCCCATTCGTCCTGAACCCTGACCGTGGGCTCGAGGGGGAGGAGGAGTCCGGCCTCGGCCTGAATCCCGGGCTCACTCAGCCAGACCGCCTCGTGCAGAGGGCCGGGGCGGGCATCGGCCCGGAGCACGGCCGTCAGCTGGCCGCCCAGCCGGGCCGTCAGGATCTGGTTGCCCGCTCGGGCCCCGAGCGTCCAGTCGGGAGTCTGCACCTGTCCGGCGCTGTCCGTCGTCGCCTGGTTCTGCGCCGGAGTCCCACCCTGCGTGGCCGAGAAGTTGATCGTCCGTCCCGGGATCGGGTTCTCGAACTCGTCGGTGAGCTCGATGCGGGGAAGACCGGTCAGCGTCGAGGTCACCTGTGCGCCGTCCGGGTCGTCGCCCAGAACCCGCAGCCTCGCCGGAGGCCCGGGTCCCGACGCGACTTCGACCAGAACCGGATCCACGCCCTCGGCCTCGAAGGAAAGCGCGTTCGCTCCGGGCCTCTGTCCCATCCGCCAGCTGCTCAAGAAGAAGTGGCCGCTGTCATTCGTGGTGTAGGTGGTGCTCTGGATCGAGCCGCCTCCCCCCGCGACGCTGGCGGTCACCTCGACATTCGGAATCGGGTTGCCGTATTCGTCCTGGACCTCGACCCGGACCGGCGACGGCAGGAGCTGGCCGGCCTGCCCCTCGGTCGGTCCCTCGGCCATGAGCGTGGCCTCGAGGAGACTCGGGGGGGGGAAGAGGATCGAACTTCCGTCGTCGCAGGAGGTGACGAGCAGGAGCAGGAGGGGAATCCAGGCGAAACGAAAGCGGTGCGAGCCATTCATCGGCCGACTCCCAGCATCAGACGGAGACCTTGCGCGGGCACCGGGTTGACCGCGATCTCGTCGGTGTACGAGGCGTACCATCCGGTGAACCCTGCCGCCAGGTGGACCGGACCGACCGGCACCCGGGCGAGCACGGCACCCGAGGGGCCGAAGACGGATCCGGCGCGCCCCGTGGTATCCAGCGACTCACCGTAATAGGCGGCACCCAGCATCAGCTCCAGCTCCACGCGGGGGTGGAGGGGGAAGCGCACCGTCGGACCCGCGCTGACGAGGGTCGACCCGAACCCGTTACCACTCCCCAGCAGTGCGTGAGCCGATCCGCCCCAACGCTCACCGGAGAAGCCGGCGTGCGCGCCGAAGAATCGATGCGCGCCTCCACTCATTCCCGCCTGACCTCCGACGAGAGCCGCCTGGAAGCCGGGACCCGATCCTGAAGCATCGGGCTGCTGGGCTGCCAGCGGCGCTGCAGCCAGCGCCACGAGGGCGGGCAGCATCAGGACGACCGAGAGCCGTCGAAGCGAGGCATGAATCTGACTGGGATGGGGCATGAGCACGGGTCCGATCGAAGGTTGGATGGGTGCCGGAGGAGGACGTGAGAGCGGAAGGGCGAGCGAACCGAATGGATTCCTTCCCGGGAAGGGACCTTCGTCGACGGCCGAGGCTCTGGCGTCGAGGTAACACCTTCAGTACGTGGGCGCCAGACAGAGGTTCCCCTCTCGGGTGCCGGAGGGCGATGACGGCTCGGCTGACCTCGATCGGGGGCGCCGGCCGGCCGAGGCGTTGACGAAGGGCTCAGCCGCCCGGATCCCCCGCGCCGAAGTCCTGCCGGACGACGGGGAAGTCGAGGGACCCGAGGACCACGATGTACGACGAGGTGGCGAGGAACTCCGTTCCGGTGTCGGTGCGCATCGGCCGGTACCCGCGCATGCGAAGCCGCAGACGGGCCTGGACCTTTCCCCCGAACCCCCGGCTCAGCGCCGGCTCGATCTCCGGGAGTTCGACCCGGTGAAACTCGATGTACGACCCGTCGGTCGTGAGGTAGACGAGCGGTGCATCGGGCGCGTGGAAGTTGAATGGAAGGAGGGTGAAGCTGAGCGGGTGTTCGTAGAGGTAGGGGGAGAGTGCGGCGAACACGAACCCTTCGGTGGAGTTGCCGGGACGAACCGGCTGGATGGTCCGCCGTCCCTCGGGCAGGGGGCCCCAGCCCAGAAGCTGGACCAGGGTGTCGACGGCGACATCCCTGCGGTCCTCGTTGCTGTAGAACCCACCCCATCGTTCGGCGGCGGGGCCTGACCCGCGTCGCTCGTCGAGGAAGAAGTATCCACTCTGCGAATAATCCCCTTCGGCGTCCCCACGGATCCTGAGATGGATTTCGCCGGGGACGTAGGCGGGAAACTCGACCGCCGCTTCCTGCAGGTGCTCGTTGCCGGTCGGACTGTGATCGTCTCCGCACCCGACCATGAGGAGCAGGGCCGAGATCGCCGCGGCTGCGAGAACGGAGGGGTGCGACACGTTCATGGTCGGTCCTTTGGCCAGGGAAGGGCAGCTGCAACCCGTCGACGATCGACGGGTTCCACCTGCTTCGGTCTCGGTAGAGTCCACATCACGGGCTCCATGCCCTGAACGCCTCGCGGATCTCTTCGAGCGTCATGCCGGCCCGGACGTCCGGCGAATAGAGAAAGCGAAGGGCGTCCCGCTCGACCGCCGAGAGGGTGGTCGGGATGGGACCCCCCTCCTCGGCGCGCGCCGCCATCACGTACCGGTCGCCCGGAAAGGCCGGATGTCCCATGATGCCCATGGCGTGTCCCATCGCGTGCAGGGCGGCCCGTTCGAGCACGGGAAGAGAGAGCCCGAGGGAGACGAGGATCTCGACCTCGGTGATCCCCTCGTCCTCGGCTGCGGTCACGAAGGTGCGGCTGAAGGACCAGGGGCGGGTGGAGTCGCGTTCGCGATACGCTTCGGGCGGGAGGGCACGGACGATGATCTCTCCCCCGGTCTGGACCGGAAGGAAGGCGGGGACCCCGGTATCCGCCAGCAGCTCGAGGGCCCGCGTGAAGGCGGCGCGCTCCTGGGCCGGGGTCGAGGGGTCGAACTGGAATCGGATGGGTCCCTCGGCTTCCCAACGGAACCGCAGACGATCGGAGGGGGCCTGGAGAAGGGTGCCCTCCTCGACGAAACGGAGTACGGGTTCCGCTTCATCTGCGGGAGCCGCGGTGTCCGGGGGGATGACCTCGGAGCCCTCGAACAGGTTCGATCCCTCGCAACCGACGAGAGCCAGAAGTGCGATGGTGAGAAGACACGCGGGGAGGGTCGGTCGGATCGGTGGCACGGAGACCGCGGGGTATGGGAGCGCCGGACGGAACGCTTCGACCGGCTGGGCGAATGGGCGAGTGTCCACAATGCAACGGGAGGGGGCCGTTCGTCCAGTCTTTTTTTCTTCGGTGGGCCAACGCCCGGGGTTGCTTCGACCCTCTGCGGACGCCATTCTCCTGGCCGAACCATCGTTTTCGGCTCCACACCTGAGGAGGTTTTCCGCATGCCCGCATTCCGCCCCATGTCCGGTCGGATTCCGCTCGCCCTGTTGTCGAAGGCCGTGGTCACGGCCCTTCTCGTGCTCCCGGTTACGGCCCCGCCGGAGATGGCGGCGCAGGATGTCGAGATCCCGATCGACACGGCGATCACCACCGAGCATTCGGTGATGATCCAGGGATCGTCGGTGCCCTACACGGCGACCGCGGGGTTCCAGCCGGTCTGGGACCAGAACGGCGAGGCGATCGCATCGGTGTTCTACACCTACTACGAGAGGAGCGACATCGAGGACCGGAGCCGACGGCCCCTCGTGGTCTCGTTCAACGGGGGGCCGGGATCGGCGTCGGTCTGGATGCACATCGGGTATACCGGCCCGCGCTTCCTGGCGATCGATGACGAGGGCTTCCCCGTTCAGCCCTATGGGTTCAGCGACAATCCCCATTCGATCCTCGACGTGGCCGACATCGTCTACGTGGACCCGGTGAACACGGGGTTCTCCCGACCGCTGCCCGGCGTCGACCCCTCGCGGTTCTTCGGTGTCTACGACGACATCAACTACCTCGCCGGCTGGATCGAGACCTTCGTGACTCGTCAGTCGCGGTGGGACAGTCCCAAGTTCCTGAAGGGCGAGAGCTACGGAACGAATCGAGTGGCCGGACTGGCCGGGCGGCTGCAGGGAAGTCACTGGATGTACCTGAACGGAGTGATCCTCGTGTCGCCGACCGGGATGGGGGTCAGCGCGGGGGGACCCGTCAGCGCCGGACTCTACCTGCCGCACTACGCGGCGACCGCGTGGTATCATGACGCACTGGAGCCGTCGCTCCAGAACCGGGACCTGGAAGAATGGCTCGACGAGGTCGAGACCTTCACCATCGACGAGTACATTCCGGCACTGGTCCGAGGCGGATTCCTGCCCGGGGCCGAGCGACAGCGGATCGCGGAGCAGGTTGCCCGGTACTCGGGCACGAGTGTCGAATTCGTCCTGCAGAACAATCTGGCTCCCGGGGTCGGAGCCTGGCGAAAGGAGCTGCTGCGCGACCGCGGTCAGACCGTCGGCCGCCTCGACGCGCGCTACAAGGGGATCGACCGTTCCGATGCGGGGACCTCGTACGACTACGATCCGGCACTCACTGCCTGGAACCATTCCTTCACCCCCGCGATCAACATGTATCTGCGCGACGAACTCGGGGTGCAGACGGACCTGCGGTACTACATCTTCGGGCCCACCTCGCCGTGGCCCCGGTCGCCGGACAACACCGGAGAGAACCTCAGGAGCGCCATGGCGCAGAATCCCTTCCTGAACGTGATGATCCAGGCCGGATACTACGATGGCGGGACCGACTACTTCTCGGCCAAGTACACCATGTGGAACATGGACCCGTCCGGGCGGCTACAGGATCGATTCCGCTTCGAGACCTACCGCAGCGGACACATGATGTATCTGCGGCAGGAGGACCTGGAGAGTTCGAACCAGCACATTCGGGAGTTCATCGAGGCGTCGATTCCGCCCGCGGGTGAGCCCGCGATCTACCGCTGAGCCGAGATCCTGCGGGGGAGCGTGTGGTTCCGGTCGTCGCCGCGGTGGTCCGCAGCGGCGACCGGTTTCTCCTCGCACTGCGCCCAGAAGCCAAGCGTCACGGGGGACTCTGGGAATTTCCCGGAGGGAAGGTAGGGCCCGGAGAGACCGAACCCGAGGCGCTGGCACGCGAACTGCACGAGGAACTGGGCGTGTCCGGGATCCGAATGGGACGACATCTGTTTTCGATGCGGGACCCCGGATCCGAGTTCGAGATTCGATTCTGGGAGGTCGAGATCATGGGGGAGGCGGTGGCGCTCGAGCATGACGCCCTTCGGTTCTGTCGAATCCGTGAGGCGCTCGCGATGCCGCTGGCGCCGGCCGACCGACGCTTCCTCGAGGCAGCGGCCTCGAACACCCCGGCCGAGGGGTCGTGAGCGGCCTGAGTGGCCCTTGTGAATCGCGTCCTGGACTCCGTATTCTTGTGGGTCCGACGAACCGTGCCGCACATGACAGCTCTCTCATCTCCGGGATCATGACGCCGAACGCAAGCCCACGCCCAGCCCAGAGGAGCGTCCCGGCATGACTCCCAGCCGATACCGCCTCGAGGGGAAGGGCCCGTCGTCACCCGTGGTCGTGGAGCGGGCCGGAGGAGGGCTCAGTCGTCCGTCGCCCAATTCGAGCGCCCGTTCCCTGATGCGCCGGCTCACGCGTGATGCGACCCGGATCCTTCGCTGTGATCGCGCCGGTATCTGGACCTTCGACCCGGACGGGGGCTCTCCCCTCTGCGTCGTCCGGTACCATTCCGGTGCGGCCCGGCACGAATCCGGGCTGGAGTATCCGGATGCCATGGGACGGCATACTCTCGAGCTTCTGGAGAGAATCGCCTTCCTCTCGATGGAAGACGTCGCGAAGTCCGCGCCGCCCGCGCCCCCCCTTCGCCGGTATCTCGAAGACGAGGGCGTGCGATCGATTCTGGCCGTTCCGATCCGTCGGGAGCGCAGCGTACGGGGATTCTTCGCTTTCGAGAGCACGACCGACCCCAGGCAGTGGGACCCCGGTGACCGGGATCATGCGGTCTCGTTGGCGCTTCAGGTCGAACAGCTATGGGCGTCGATGCCGCCCGCCCCTTCCGAGGTGCCGAGTGCCCGGGGAGCGGTCGTCGAACCATCGGCTCCGGGGCGAGCCCGGCGCTCCGGCGAGCCCGGGGTCCCGACGGACGACGCCGGGTCCCGACCCCCGATCTCCGAGACGCAGGGAGGCTCGACCCTTCGGGCGCTGCCGAACCGGAACCTCGAAGTCCGGTTGCGTCGGCTCCGGTCGATGGAGGCCGTCGGGATCCTGGGTCTCGATCTCGCGGGGGATCTTCGTCACCTGCTCGAGGTCCAGGATGGCTACCTCTCGCTCCTCGAGGACCTCCTCCGTGAGTCGGGCGTCGAACCGGGTCTGCTGCGCGACGCCCGGCATGCGAGCCATGGTGCGCGCGAACGCGTCGAGCAGTTCCTGCGCTGGGGCCATGAAGGCCGCTCGGCCCATCGTGCGCTTGAACTCAACGGCCTGCTCGGCTCACTGGCGGTGCGACTGGGCAAACTGACCGGTGACCGTGTCCCCCTCCTGATCGGACCGTCTCCCGAGCCTCTCTTGATTCGAGGGCACGAGGTGATGCTCCAGCGAGCGATCGAACAGCTGGTGCGCAACGCCAGAGAGGCGTCGGCGGAGGGTGATCGAGTTCGCGTGAGGCTGCTTCGCGGGGAGGGGGCTCATCCATCACCGACGGCTCGGATCGTCGTGGAGGACCGGGGGGAAGGGATCCGGGGAGGGGACCTTCCCTGGATCTTCGAGCCGTGGTTCACCACTCGAAGAGCTGCGGGAGGCGAGGGGCTCGGCCTGCCCCTCGTTCAGGCGGTGATCGAGGGGCATGGGGGCTGGGTCGACGTGCTCTCGACGCCCGGAGAGGGGACCCGGTTCACGGTCCATATGCCGCTCGCGGAGCCTCTGGATTCGATGGAGGAACTGCCGGACCGCCCCGGTCTTCGCCGTGGAGACGAGGAAGGGCGGCCCCGGGCGCTCGTGGTCGAAGACGACCCGTTCCTCGCCCGTCTCCTCGAACGCGTTCTGGACCGGGGAGGGTTCGATGTGCAGCGTGCCGAGGGGTTCTCGGGCGCGCAGCGCATCCTGCACCGTATGGGCCGGACGCTCTCGCTGCTGGTGGTCGAGCGTCGACTCCTGGCCGGTGAACGGGGAATGGAGCTGGTCCGCAGGGCGCGGGCGCTGTCTCCAGACCTGCCGGCGGTCGTGGTCGATCGACGGTCCCGACCGGGGGCGAGCCACGAGCAGGCCCATGCGGAGATCCGGGTGGACGAGGGGATTCCCGACGATCTTCCCCTCCTGACTCCCCCCTTCGAGCCCGGGGACCTACTGGCGCTGGCCCGGAGGCTCGCCCGATCCGGCCGACCCGATGCGGGAGACGACGACGGGTCCGCCCCTTCTGCGTCCGGGCTCGATACCGATGAGCTCGGAGCGGATGCAGAGGGGGCGGACCCGGTTCACTGACGTCGGGTGACGGTCCGCTGAATTCTCAGGCGCTCGAACGAGCCGACGGAATGAGCAGGACCCGAGCGACGGCGCGGCGCACGACCTGCCGGCTTTCGCTCCCCAGGACGATCTCGGGGAGGAATCCCCGGCCGTGGGTTCCCATGATGACGATGTAGTCCGGGTTGGTCGCGCCGGAAAGCAGGATCTCTTCGGCGGGGTCGCCCCCCCGGATCTTCACTTCCACCTCGGTCGCTCCCTTGCGCTTGAGCCGCTCGGCCCGGGCTTCGAGGAGGACTCTCGCCTCGCTGCGGGCCACGTCGTCGCCCACGGGGTGCACGTGGAGGAGGGTCACCTCCTTGACGCCTGCGTCGACCATCCCCTCGACCCAGTGAAAGGCCCGCTCGGCCAGGTCCGAGAAGTCGGTCGGGTGGAGGATGCGGTTCGGCAGCCCGGAGCCGCGCACCTCGAGGGCCGATTCCGGATCGGGGCGGGAGGGCTCGATTCGCTGCAGGAGGACCGGGGTCTGGGTGCGACGGACGATCTCCCAGGCCACGCTGCCGACGAAGGCTTCCTGGACCCGGTTGCGGCTCCGGGAACCGACCAGGATCGCGTCGACCCCCCGCTCCTCGGCGAGCTCGCACAGCTTCACGGCCGGGGCTCCCGTCGTGACGGTGACCTGTACGTCGAACCCCTTGCCCTCGAGGGTCCGTTGGAGGTTGCCGAGACGTTCGCGGATGCCGTCGAGTGCGGAGATCGACGCCGAGACCGGGTAGGCCACGGGTCGGGCGACATGGACGAGGTGAAGCTCCCCCGTCCCGAAGTCCTTCAACTCGGGAAGAATCGAAACCAGTGCTTCACTGGCCGGGGTCAGGTCCATTGCCACGAGTACTCGATCGAACATCAAACTCCTCCTGATGCGGTGATGGGGTGCCGGTATCTGGCATGTACGGTATCAGGGAAGGAAGGAGTGTGCCAGAAGGGACGAGGGTGACCCACGACACGGTGACCCGGAAAAAGCGGATGGAGCCGGCGTTTCCACCGGGCTTGCGAGCGGGGGACGGACCGGACACGGTGGGAGCGGTCTTCTCAGGATTGGGATGAAATGACCGGATATGGGACGCAGTCTCTCGCCCGGTCCTCAGACGCGCTGGCGGGCGATGATGCGGCTCAGGAGAATGACCGGGATCACCCCGACCGCAACGATCAGGAGCGCAGGGAGGGCGGAGCGGGCGACCTGTTCGTCGGAGGCGAGCTGGAAGGCCCGGGTCGCGAGGGTGTCGAAGTCGAAGGGCCGCAGGATGAGGGTCAGGGGCAGCTCCTTGAGGACGTCGACGAAGACGAGGAGACCGGCCGAGACCAGCGTCCCCTTCAGGAGCGGAAGATCCACGCGAAAGAGGGTTTTCATCGGCGGTGCGCCGAGCGAGCGGGAGGTTTCGTCGAGGTTGCCGCAGACCCGGGTGAAGCCCGAGTCGACCGGATTGAGGGCGACGGCCAGGAAGCGCACCACGTACGCGAAGACCAGGGCGGCCACGGTACCCGTCAGGAGGAGCCCGACCGGAGAGCCGGTCAGCCCGGAAAGGAGGGGCGCGAGCCGTCGATCGACCCAGAGGAAGGGCACCATGACGCCGACCGCGATGACCGCTCCCGGGATGCTGTAGCCGAGCGAGGAGGCCCGCGAGGCCAGGGAGAGCAGGGGGGTCGGCGTCAGTCGAACCGAGTACGCGATCAGGACGGCCACGACCACCGCCAGGAGGGCGGCGCCGCTGGCGAGACCGAAGGAGTTGAGGGCGAGGGTCAGGAAGCGGCGGTCGAGCGCCTCGGGCGCGACCTGCCAGGCCCAGGCCAGGAGCTGCAGAATCGGAAGGATGAAGCCGAGGGTGACCGGGACCAGGCAGACGCCGAACGCGCCGGCGGCCTTCCACCCCGAAAGCTCGTAGGGTACCACCGGCCGAAAGGTCCGGGAGCCCCCATCGAACCGTGCTCGCCCCCGCTGTGCCCGCTCCGCAAGGATCAGCATGAAGACGAGAACGAGCAGGCAGGCGGACAGGCGAATCGCGGCCGGCCCGTCACCGAGCGAGAACCAGGCGCGGAAGATTCCGGTCGTGAAGGTCGACACCCCGAAGTACTTGACCGCCCCGTACTCGTTGAGCACCTCCATCAGGACGAGGGTCACCCCGGCGACCACCGCTGGCCGTGCCATGGGAAGGGCGACCTGCAGGAAGGTCTGCCAGGGGGACTTTCCCAGGATCCTCGAGCTCTCGAGGATCCCCCCGGACTGCTTGTGGAAGGAGGTCCGGGTGATCAGGTAGACGTACGGGTATAGCACGAGCGCCATCATGACGCCGGCGCCGCCGACCGACATGAGGCCGGTCCGGAGTCGGACCGTCTGCTCCTGTGCGAACACGAGCTGGAGGAGCTGCTGGACCGGCCCCGTGTGCGAGAGGATCTCGGCGTAGGTGAAGGCGATGATGTAGGTGGGGATCGCCAGGGGGAGGATCAGCGCCCACGCGAAGATCCGCTGGCCCGGAAACCGGCAGGTGGTGACGAGCCAGGCGGTCGAAATCCCCAGCAGCAGGGTCAGGCCCCCCACCCAGAAGACGAGGATCACCGAGTTCCGGATGTACAGCCCGAGGACGTTCGAAGCCAGGTGGTCCCAGGTCTCGCTTCCCCCCTGCAGGACCCCGATCAGGATCGAGGCCAGAGGGAGGAGGACGAGCGCCACGACCACCAGCGTCGCGACGGTCCACGGGGTCAGCGTGACGCGGAAGCGGGGCCGAAGCTGCTCCCGCGCCCGGTGGGCGAAACTGCGAAGTCGGCCGAGGAGAGTCAGCGCCATCCGGCCCGGTCGAAGATCTGCACCGCTTCGTTGTTCAACTCACCCAGCCGCGAGAGGGGAAGCGGGTCGGGCCGGTACTCACCCCATTCGAGGAGGGTGGAGGCCCATTCGACCCCTTCACGGACGGGGTACTCGAAGTTGGCCTCGGCGAAGGCGGTCTGGGCCTCGACTCCGACCAGGAACTCCAGAAGACGGACCGCGTGGTCGACGTTGGGGGCGTGGGCCGTCACCCCGGCTCCGCTCACGTTCACGTGGGTGCCGCGATCGTCCTGATTCGGGAAGAAGAGTCCGACGGCCCGTCCGAGTTCGCGGGACTCCGCGTCCTCGTGGTTCAGGAGGCGACCCACGTAATACGTGTTCACGATCGCCACGTCCCCGACTCCCGCAGCCACGTCGCGAATCTGGTCGGTGTCGTTGCCCTGCGGAGGGCGGGCGAAGTTTGCCACCATCCCACGGGCCCACTCCTCGGACGCCTCGGTACCGTGCGCCGCCACGATCGAGGCCATCATCGAGATGTTGTAGATGTTCTCGGAGCTGCGCACGAGGATCCGACCCTCCCAGGTGGGGTCGGTCAGAGCCTCGTATGTCGAGAGCTCCGCGGGATCCACCCGGTCGCGGGCATACGCGAGGATCCGGGCTCGGGTGGTGAGACCGAACCAATGGTTGTCGGGGTCGCGAAGGTGTGCCGGCACGGCCTCCTCCAGCGTCTCCGACCGGATCGGCTGGAGCAGCCCTCGCTCCTTGGCCCGGTGCAGGCGGCCGGCATCGACGGTGATCAGCAGGTCGGCCGGCGAGGCCTCGCCCTCCCGTTCGAGGCGGGCGATGAGTTCGTCGGCCGACGCACTCACGACGCGCACCGCGATCCCGGTCTCGGCGGTGAACTGCTGGAAGAGCGCCTCGTCGGTGTCGTAGTGCCGGTGGCTGTAGACGTTGACGACCTCGGCATCGGCGTCTCCGCACCCTGCCAGGATCGGCAGAAGGGCGAGGCAGAAAAGGAGGCCGGCGATCGTGTGCAGGGGCGTCCGGCCGCGGTGGGAGAGAGCCGGGCAGACAGGAAGCGAAGAGGTGACAGGCATGAGCGGGCTGGGGCTGGGCGACGAATTCGGTTGAGAACGATTCTCAACTCGACCGGCCCCCAAGCTAAAGGGTGGGATCTCGAACGGAAAGGGCAGGCGGGGGAATTCGGCTGGGAAGCTCAGCTCGGCCCGAGCGTCAGCGGGATCGCAGCCCCGTTCACGATCTGCGCTTCATCGGAGAGGAGGCTACGGATCACCCGACCGATCTCGACCGGGTCGAGCCAGCCCGCCCGGTCCGCGTCGGGCATCGCCTTGCGGTTGCCCGGGGTGTCGATGATCGAGGGGAGCACTGCGTTGACCGTGATCCCGTGCTCGACCCCCTCCAGCGAGAGGGTGTGGGTGAGGTTCAGGACGGCGGCCTTGGCCGCTCCGTAGGCGCTGAGTCCCGACTGCCCGCGATTCAGGGCGGGTAGGGCGGAGACGTTCACGATCCGTCCACGACCCCGCGCCTTCATCCCGGGGAAGGCGGCCCGGGACACCAGGAAGGCCGTGGTCGCATTCATCCGCCACATCCGCTCCCATGCCCCGGGGTCGGTCTCGTCGACGGGGCTCATCACGAAGCCCCCCGCGAGGTTGACGACCGCCTCGGGGCCGTCCCCCTCGGCCTCGCGAATCGCATCGAAAAGGGCGGTGACGTCGGCCTCGTCGGTCAGGTCGATGTCGGAGTGGAGGTGCAGCGCCGAGAACCCGTCGCCCAGAAAGGCTTCGAGGGCGGGGATCTCGTCGTCGGAGTAGATCGGGACGTGCAGGCGGGCCCCCGCCTCGAGGAGGACCTTCACCACCCCCCGGCCAAGGCCCCCGGAGCCTCCGGTCACCAGCGTCACCCGTCCCGTCAGAGCACCGGTCCAGTCCGCCATCGCGCGTTCACTCACCTGTCCACCCTCCCCGGTTGTGTCCAGCATCGATTGTGAGCGGGCCGCCCCGCGGGCAGCGAGCCTGCACGGCCTCGCTCTCCGACAGGCGCCTACCCGAACCGGGGGCTGGTGTGCCGCGCCCGGATGCGGGTGACATCGGCAGCCGCAGTCGGGGGGGCGGACTCGCGGGAGAGGGCGGAACACCTTGCCCACCGCCCATGATCGCCCCTAACTTCGGAGGCTTTGACCGCGCAGCGTGTCCATCGATGAGCAGCGGGCGTCGAGGGTTCACGGGGGAGGCTCCCCCGGGATCGTGCGGCGCCCGGTTTGCCATCCCCCAACACATCCCCAGGAGGCCCCGACCCATGACCTCGTATCGTCACGCCGTCATTCCGGAGACCGGAGATCCCATCACCGTCGAGGCCGGAACGCTCCGGGTGCCCGATCGACCGATCGTGCCCTTCATCGAGGGCGACGGGATCGGGCCCGACATCTGGAAGGCCACCCGGGCCGTGGTCGACGCCGCGGTCGAGGAGGCCTTCGGCGGGGATCGCGAGATCTCGTGGATGGAGATCTACGCGGGCGAGAAGGCGCACGAGAAGAGCGGAGAGTGGCTTCCGGAAGAGACCTTCGAGGCGCTCCGCGAGTTCAAGGTCGGGATCAAGGGGCCGCTGACGACGCCCGTCGGGGGCGGGATCCGCTCGCTGAACGTGACTCTGAGGCAGGTGCTCGACCTGTATTCGTGCGTGCGCCCGGTCCGCTGGATCAAGGGGGTGCCCTCGCCGATGAAGGAGCCGGAGCGGCTCGACGTGGTGATCTACCGTGAGAACACCGAGGACGTGTACGCCGGGATCGAGTGGGCCTCCGGCACGCCCGAGGCCGAGAAGGTGCGGCGCTTCCTGGTCGACGAGATGGGGGCTTCGATCCGCGAGGAGAGCGGGATCGGGATCAAGCCGATCAGCCCCTTCGGCACGAAGCGCCATGTGGCGGCCGCGATCGAGTACGCTCTGGAGAGGGATCGGCGCATGGTCACGCTGGTCCACAAGGGGAACATCATGAAGTTCACCGAGGGGGCCTTCTCGGACTGGGGGTACGAGGTGGCGAAGGAGCGCTTCCCCGAGCGGACCCTCCCGGAGTCGGCGGTGTGGGAGGGAGAGGACCCGGCCGGCCGGATCGTGATCGGGGACCGGATCGCCGACGCGATGTTCCAGCAGGTGCTCCTGCGGCCCGACGAGTACGATATCCTGGCGACGCCGAATCTGAACGGGGACTACCTGTCGGATGCCTGCGCCGCGCAGGTCGGAGGGCTGGGGATGGCGCCCGGGGCGAACATCGGCGACGAGGTCGCGCTCTTCGAGGCGACGCACGGGACCGCCCCCAAGTACACGGGGCTCGACAAAGTGAACCCCGGCTCGCTGATCCTCTCGGCCGTCATGATGCTCGAGCACATGGGGTGGAACGAGGCGGCGCGGCTGATCGACCGGGGGATGGAGGCCGCCATCGGGGCCGGTACCGTCACCTACGATCTGGAGCGGCAGATGGAAGGGGCGACCAAGGTCGCGACGTCGGAGTTCGGGGCGCAGATCATTCGTCACATGAGGGGAACCGCTGCATGAGCTACGTCCGTACCGAGGATCTCGTCGAAATCACTCCGGCCTCCGCGGGAGCGTCCGAGGAACCCGTCGCACTGGTGGCGATCGGTGTCTTCCAGGATACCGAGACGCTCACGGCTTCGCAGGAGGCGCTCGACGAACTCGTCGGTGGGGGGCTGACGCGGGCACGCGACCGTGGCGACTTCAGGGGGCGGGACAGCGACGACGATTTCGCGCTCTTCCATCGGGACGGGGATGGGCCGCAGCGGGTGCTCTTCGTCGGGATGGGGAAGGTGGAGAAGGCCGATCGCGAGACCGTGCGGAAGCTGGCCGGCCGGGCGGTGCGACGGGCCGAGGCACTTTCGGTCACCGAACTCCACCTGGTGGTGCCGGCGCTGGTCGGCGAAGAGGATGGGGCCTTCGAGGCCGTGCGGGCGGGGGCCGAGGGGATTCACCTGGCCGCCTTCGACTTCCGCGAGCTCAAGACACCCGGGGAGGGCGATGACGCGCCGAAACCCCTGGTGGACCGGGCCCTCCTCTCGGTGGACGGGGATGCCGGTTCGGGGCTCGACGAGGCGATCCGGGTGGGGTCGGCCTTCGGGGCCGGAGAGAACCTGGCGCGGGTGCTGCAGTTTCGCCCCGGCAACGTGGCCACCCCCTCGCACCTGGCCGAGGTCGCCGAGGCGATGGCGGCCGATCTCGGCCTCGAGATCACGGTGCTCGGCCCCGACGAGATGGAGGCCGAGGGGATGGGAGCGCTGCTCAGCGTCGCCGCCGGCTCCGACGAGGAGCCCAGGATGATCGTGCTCGAGCATCGGGGCGGCGACGAGGGTGAGGCGCCGCTGGCGCTGGTGGGCAAGGGGCTCACCTTCGACACCGGCGGGATCTCGCTCAAGCCGCCGAAGGGGATGGAGGACATGAAGTTCGACATGTCCGGGGGGGCCGCAGTGCTCGGGGCGATGAAGGCGATCGGGATGCTCCGGCCGGGGGTGAACGTGGTGGGTGTGGTGCCCTCGTCCGAGAACATGGTGAACGGGAAGGCCACGAAGCCGGGAGACGTGATCCGGACACGCCAGGGCAAGACCGTGGAGGTCATCAACACGGACGCCGAGGGGCGTCTGATCCTGGCCGACGCGCTCTCGTACACCGCCGACCACTTCAAGCCCGCCGCCATGGTGGACTGCGCGACGCTGACCGGGGCGTGCGTGATCGCCCTCGGGCATCAGGCGGCGGCGCTGCTGGGCAGCGACGACGACCTGGTCGAGGAGCTGCGCGGGGCAGGAGACCGCTCCGGAGAACGGTGCTGGCCCCTGCCGCTGTGGGACGCCTACCGATCCCAGCTCGAGAGCCCGGTGGCCGACCTGAAGAATGTGGGGGGGCGTCCGGCGGGATCGATCACCGCCGCACTCTTCCTGTCGGAGTTCAAGGGCGACGTGCCCTGGGCTCACCTCGACATCGCGGGCACCGCCTACGGCGAGCCGCGGGCACCCTACCAGCGGAAGGGGGGCTTCGGCTTCCCGACCCGGCTGCTCCTGGAGTGGGTCCGCACCCGGAGTGGGTGAGGACACCGAACGATGATCGGAACCGCGATGATTGAGTCGGGGGGGCGC
>SLBA01000084.1 GCA_007126575.1 Gemmatimonadota bacterium
ACGATCGCGGGAACCGATCCTTGGCTCCGGCGGTACCGGAGTGCACCTGAAGGTCGGCTGTTCCCACGATCCGGAGTCAGACCATGACGCCTCGCGCCGTTTCTCCCTCTCCCGCCCGCCCGCGGACTGGCCTTCGGACTCGGTTGCTCATCGGATTCGTGGTTATGACCGCGGTCACCCTGCTCCTTTCGGCCCCGCTGACCGGTCAGCAGGCCGCGATTCCGGCAGGGGCCGACGAGGCCGCGGAGCGTCTCGACCACTCTCCGCGACACGGGGAGTGGGTGACGGTGCCGGCGGGAGACGGTGACGAGATCCGGGCCTGGGTCGTCTATCCGGAGCGGGCGGATCCCGCCCCCGTCGTGGTGGTGATCCACGAGATCTTCGGCCTCACGGACTGGATTCGTGCGGTGGCGGATCAGCTTGCGGCCGACGGGTACGTGGCGATCGCTCCCGACCTGCTGTCGGGGATGGGTCCCGATGGCGGGGGGACCGAGTCGGTCGACCAGCAGGGTGCGGTGGCGCTGATCCGGACCCTGGAGCAGCCGCACGCGATGCGCAGGCTGCAGGCGGCCGGTGCCTTCGCCATGGAACTCCCGGGCGCGTCGTCGACGGTGGCCAGCCTCGGCTTCTGCTGGGGGGGGACGGCGAGCTTCGACATGGCTACCCTCGGCTGGGAGGCGCTCGGGGCGTCGGTCGTGTTCTACGGTACCTCGTCCGAGGAGGAGGCGCTGGGCCGGGTCGAGATCCCCATCCTGGGGCTGTACGGCGAGGACGACGCGCGGGTCAACGTGACGATCGAGCCCGCCGCCGAGGCGCTCGAGGCCCGCGGGCAGCGCTTCGAGTTCGAGATCTACCCGGGCGCGGGGCACGGTTTCCTGCGCCAGCAGGACGGTCGCGACGGGGCCAACCTCGCCGCGTCGGAGTCGGCCTGGCACCGTGCGATCTCGTTTCTTCGGGACGTGCTGGGGGGCTGAGTCTTCACCCGCCGGCGTCCGGACGGTAGACGATCTCCATTCGGAGGCCGGCTGCATCCACCGGGGGCGTGACGGGCAGCGTCGCGAGCCCGGCCGGATCCCCCTGCGCCGTGAGGGCCGCGGCGAGGGCGTCGAGGATGTCGTCGCGCGCCACCTCGCGGCGTAGCCACCGCTGGAGGGCGTCGTCGACGATCGCGTCGGTGCGGGGGTAGGTGCGCCGGAGGATGTCGAGGCGTTCCCGAGCACCCTCGCGGTGCTTCTTTCCATGCCGGAGGGGACGTGCCCCGTTCAGGGCCCGGAAGAGGACCTCGGGGTGGACCTCGCGAACGATCCTTCGGATCGCGCCCCTGTCCGCGGTCGAGGCGAGCATCAGGCGGTCGACCTGGCGGATCTTCGGTGCGATGCCCCAGGACTGGATCGACAGCCCCCGCCCGGATCGCTCCCGGTTGATCCGACTGGCTTCGGCGTGGCTCGAGGCCGAGAGCGCCGCGCGACAGGGGGCGGGAAAGACGCTCGAACCCCGGGGATGACCCAGAAGCCGCCGCGCCTCGCGGTCGCAGCTCCGTTCACCCGGCCCGTCGTCGCGAAGCCCGATCGGGATGTCGACGAGGATCATCGAGGCCGTGCGGTGTGCCGCCCACAGCTCGGCGAAGTCGGGGTAGACGTGCGTTTCCCACGCCCCGCTCCGCCCCAGCGAGACGGCAAACCACCCGCTTCGGCAGCCGTCGACGCCGACCACGTGCCTCTCCTGTTCTTCATTCAGTTCACCCATGGACCCGCCGCGCCTCTTTGGCCATCTTATCCGGCTGTGTCGGCTCTGATCCGGCACCTGAGTCCCCGGCGAGCCCGGTGCTCCCGTCAACCAGAACCGAAAGAACGAGTTTCGATAAATGCTCTACTCCCTTGCTATCCTCGCGTTCGGCCTGATCTTCTCTGCCCCCGGCTGGGCGGTCGCGCTCACCAACGTGGGTGAGCCCGCGATGTGGGCCGGGATCGCCGCTGGCACCCTGGCGTACATTCCCTTCATGGCCACCGCCTGCTTCCCCCGCGCGGTCGAGGCGGTGATCGCCGAGCACTGACGACCGGGTCGGGATCGTTCAAGGTTGTAGGGTGTCTACACGCGGAGTGAAGTCCCGCGCTCACCCCGATCCCGATCATGAAGACAATCCAGCGTTCGGCATTCGCCCTGTTCTGCACCCTCTTCCTCGGCGCGCCCGGTGTCACGGCGCAGTCCGCGGACGAGGGGGTGATCCGCATTGGCCTGCAGGCGGGTCACTGGCGCTCGATCGAGGCACCGGACGAGCTGGCGCGGATCCGCTCGAACGGGACCCGGGGCGGCGGGAAGGAGGAGTGGGAGGTCACCCTCGACATCGCCGAGCGTGCCGCGGAGCTGCTCCGGGCTCGCGGGTACGAGGTCGAGATCCTGCCGGCGACGGTGCCCCCCGGGTATCGCGCCGACCTGTTCATCGCGATCCACGCCGACGGCTTCCACAGTCCGGCGGCCTCGGGCTTTTCGGTCGCTCCGCCCCGGCGGGACGCCACGGGCCGTGCGGGAGCCTTCGCCGAGGTCCTGGCCGGGAGCTATCGCGAGGCGACCGAGCTCCGGCATCGGGTCGCGACCCGGCGTATGCAGGGCTACTACGCCTTCAATTCCCGCAGGTACCACCACGCGCTCGATCCCTCGACGGTGGGGGTGATCATCGAGACGGGATTCCTGACGAGTCCCGTGGACCGCGAGATCCTCCTGAACGCACCCGACCGGTCGGCCCGTGGGATCGCGGACGCGGTCGAGCGCTTCCTGCCCGTCTCGGCGGTGGTCGCGAACGACTCCCCGTGAGCGGGGTTCAGCCCTCGGCCAGCCGGAAAAAGGTCTCGAGCTCCTCGAAGGGCGCCTGAAGGTTCGGCGAGAGCCGCGCACCGTCGATCCCGAGGGTGGGGATCGGTCGAAAGACGAGCCCGGCCTCGTCGTAGAGACGACGCGAGAGCTCGGGGCTGGGGTGTCCCTCGGCCTCGACCGTGAAGAGCGCCCCCGACAGCTCCCAGGACGTGGGCGACCGCCAGCGCAGGCCGGGCGTGGCATCGACCCGTTCCCGCGCCCGGCGCCACACCGCCTCGTGGTGCCGCACCCTCGCCTACATCGGGATCTGCGCCTGGAACGCCAGGGCATCTCCGAGTGCCATCACCTAGGGCCGGTTGCGGGTTCCGTAGTCCTCGAAGCGCCGGACGCTCCCGGCCGCGAGCAGGTTGAAGCCCTCGGTGGTGTTGTGGGTCAGCGCCACCTCGTCGGCTCCGTAGCCCAGCCGCTCCGCCGCCCGCCAGCGACTCGGCATACCGGGCGCGGGCGTCGCCGAGCGCGGCGAGGGCGCCGGCGGCCGCGGCGGTGCGAAGAAAGGAGCGTCGGGAGGTCACGGTGGAAGCCTGTGGGGTGAGGGGAGACGTCGATCATGATGCGGGGTCGGGAGGGATTCGGCCACCCGGCCGATCGGGGATCGTGATCCGGGCTCGAGAGTACGATTCCCCGGGAGCCACGCACCATGAACGCACCCAGGGGAGGCGCCATCAAGATCTTCGGAGAGCACGACGACGAAACCCTCGCGCAGCTCGACGACGTCGCGTCCCGGGCGGAGCGGGTGGCGCTCATGGCGGACGGGCACCTGGGCTACATCATGCCGATCGGAGGTGTGGCGGCGTACCGTGATCGGGTACCGGTCTCCGGCGTGGGTTTCGACATCGCCTGCGGAAACGCCGCCATCCGGACGGATCTTCGGGTGACATCCCTTCCCGACCTCGAGACGGTGGCGGACGCGATCGAGGCCTCCCTGGCCTTCGGTGTGGGGAAGTCGAATGAGGCCTCCGACGCCCCGCGGGACCATCCGCTCTTCGAAGACGAGGCGTGGGCCGCCGTCCCCCGACAGCACCGGAGCCAACTCCGGGCCAGGGCGCGCGAGCAGCTGGGCACGGTCGGGAGCGGAAACCATTACGTCGACGTGTTCGCCGACGAGCGGGAGCAGGTCTGGGTCGGCGTCCACTTCGGCTCACGGGGCTTCGGACACACGGTGGCCTCGGGGTTTCTTGCGCTTTCGAAGGGCGAGTCGTGGGGCTCCCGTGTGAAGCAGCACGAAGGGATGCTCGAACTCGACAGCGAGCTGGGGCACGACTACTGGGAGCTCATGACGCTCGCGGGCGAGTACGCCTACGCCGGTCGCGAGTGGGCGGCGCGCAAGGTGGTCCGGGTCCTGGGCGGGCAGGAGGAGGAGCTGGTCCACAATCACCACAACTTCGCCTGGAGGGAGGAGCACGACGGGCAGGAGTACGTTGTGGTCCGAAAGGGCGCCACTCCGGCATGGCCGGGCCAGAGGTCCTTCGTGGGCTCGACGATGACGGAGCCCTCGGTGATCCTGGAGGGGGTCGAGGCGCCCGAGGGCTCCGATGCCCGGCGTCTCCAGCGCGAGGCGCTCTACTCGACGGTGCACGGTGCGGGGCGGGTGATGGGGCGTCGGCACGCCAAGCGGACGCTCGCGCCGGCCGACGTCGTGGAGCGGATCCGCGAGGCCGGGGTCGTGCTCCGCGGGGGAGGCCTGGACGAGGCGCCGCAGGCGTACAAGCGGCTCGACGAGGTCCTCGAGCGCCAGGGGCCGACGGTCGAGGTCCTCGAGGTCCTGCATCCGCTCATCGTCTGCATGGCCCCCGACCGATCCCTGCGGGCCGGGTAGGGTTTCAGTCGTACCGCATTCCCGGCCAGAGGGCCAGGTTCCTCACATGGACCTCGGTGTCGACCGAGTGGCCGAAGATTCCCAGCCGCCAACGAACCTCTGCGTCGTTTCGCACGCGCACCGGGAACCGGCTGACGAATTCCCCATTGAGGAAGGTGGAGAGCTCCCCGTCGGCGCGAAGCTGGATGGCCAGGTGGACCCAGTCGTCCGAGGGAAGGTGCTCTCCGACGTCGATGGGGATTCCGCCCATGAGGTGGTTGATCCAGCCGGCCTTCCCGGGGTCGAACTGTGCCAGATCTCCTCCCGGATAGCGGAAACAGACGAACTGCCGAAGGGCCAGGTCGAACCACTCGATCGTCTCGTCGGTCTCCGAGGAGATCTCCGAATCCATTAGGCAGAAGCGGACGTCCTGACGGTCGATGCGGGTGAGCGGAAGCAGGAACTCGATTTCGGCGGTTCCGCCCTCGATCAGGCTTCGGGCCTCGCGCTGGACCAGGCCGTCGGTATAGCGCCCGTCCCCCCGGAGCCGGAGGACCGGATTCCCGTCGAGCGTCGCGGGCATCGGCGTGGGGTATCCCACCCGCTGCCACCGGTCGGGGTCGATTCGTTCGAACCGATCCTCCAGAACCGTGCCCGAGCGCTCCTCCCCTCGTACCTCGATCTCGAACCCGGCGGTCATCCATCCATCCCAGGTCGCGCGAATCGTCGCCTGCCCGGGGCTGTTCGCAAAGACCCTCCCGTCGTCGGCGACCGAAGCCACGGCCGGGCGGTCCGACTCGAAGGTCGCCATGACCTCCCGCGTGGATCCGTCCGTCTGCTCGAGACGTGCGCTCAGCGGGAGGATCTCTCCCCAGGAGAGGATCACCGGCTCGTCCGCCGCATCGAGAACGTGGAGCCGATGGGGAATCGCCGAGGGCTCCTGGCCGCGCCAGTAGATCTTCGCACTCCGGTCCAGGGGGACCGGGAGGAACTCGGTCGCTCCGCTCTCTCGATCGAGGACCACGTGAGCCATCCCCATGTCCGAGATCGAGGTGTACGCAATGAAGCGACCGTCCGGTGAGCAGCCGAAGCGTGGGCCGGGAAGTCCGGCGGTTACGAGGGTCTCGGACTCGCCGGTCTCGACGTTCAGGACCTCGAGCCCCGTCCCCTCGGGATCGAGGGTCAGGTGCAGGAGTTCGTGCCCGCTGCCGCACCACTGCAGGGCACCGGTTCCCGCGTGTGGCGCCGACCGGAGGAGGGTGCCGTCGGGGCTCATGACGAACAGGCTGTCAGCAGTCGAGGCGGCGATCCGTCGACCGTCGGGGGAGACGCTCGCGGTGCTTCGGATGCCGAACCGGGACAGGAGGAGGGTGGGCTCGCCGGTCTCGAGGTCCATGCGATACAGATCGCGCGTGTACACGGGTGAATTCCGGTCCTCGGAGCTGTAGAGGATTGACCGTCCGTCCGGGAAGACATCGGCGAAGTAGTCGTCGCCTTCGGTTCGGACGACTGTACGAAGGGAGTCGGCACCCGTGCTCATGACGATCCAGGGTGGATCCTCGACCGTGGTGCCCCGCTTGAACCATGCAAGCTCGCCATCGGGGAGCCGGTGGACTCCCTCGACGGTCGACTCCCGAAGCCCCGGCTCCACCACCGTCTCGACCGTCCATTCCGAGGGGGGGCCGGCGTCGGGATGCACCGCCAGCGCCTGGTCCTCGTAGACCAGGAAGATAGATCCACCCCCGCCCACCGGTTCGGGGTTCTCGCCCCGGGCCAGCGGTCCTCCGAGCGTCGCGGCGGCGGCCATCACGAGAAGCACCGATGCGGCCGACCCGATCCACCAGAGGACTCTTCTGGTTTCGGGCTTCGAGTCGGGGCTCCCCACGGGTACGAATCGGTCCCGGGCCGTGGCCCGGATCTCGTCGTGGCTGAATCCCAGCGTGTCGTCGCGCGTCCAGCTCAGGACCCCTCGTTCGAGCAGGGCATGCAGCGAGGCCGAGAAGGTGGCCGAATCAAGGCCCGAACGCTCCTGGAGCACCCGGGGAGGCAGGGGGCGATGCGCATCGACGAGCACCTCGAGGATCCGGATCGAATCGTCGGTCAGGCCCTGGAGCTTCAGATCCAGGAGTCCCCGAACCGAGCTCGGAAGGGGGAGGTCGTCGGGGAAGCGATCCACGTGCAGGACCCACTCCCCCTCTTCGTCCGGCTCGAGGACCGCGCGCTCGTGAAGCGTCTGGAGCACCTCGACCAGGAAGAGGGGATTGCCTCGCGACAGCAGGTAGATGCGGTGCAGGATTCCGCCCACACCGGATTCCGGGTTGAACTCGGCCAGCAGGCTCACCGCTTCCCGCACATCGGCTTCGGAGAGCGGGCTCAGGTCGATCCGGAGCAGCCCGTCCCCTTCGGAGAGGAGGCGGACCGCACGCTCGAGCGGGACATCGTGCCCCTCCGACCGGCAGGTGAGGAGCGTCAGCACGGACTCTCGGTGGAGTCTCCGAACGGTCCTGAGGATCACCGAACGGCTCTTGGCGTCCGCCCACTGCAGGTCGTCGAGCGAGAGGACGAGTGGGGCGTCATCGGTGACCGCGGCGAGCAGGTCGTGCAGGGCCTCGGAGATCGCGGCCCCGGTGGGCTCCCCCAGGATCACGGGCCCCGGGTCGGGGGGCGCGCTTCCCCCGGTACCATTCATTCCGAGTCCCGGGAGGAGCGTCCGAAGAATTCGGTCCGAGTCCCGGCCGATGCCGGCGGCGCCCGAAAGCTTGAGAAGCTGACGGAGCACGTCGTTCAGGAAACTCCAGTCGAGGGTCTCTTCGCCATTCTGCGCCTTGACCCGGACCGTCCGGGCGCCATCTGCCGCAGCGTACGTGGTGACCTGCTCGGCCAGTCGGGACTTGCCGATCCCGGCCTCACCAGTGATGAGCGCCCGCTGTGCCTTCCCCGTCCGGGCCACGCGCCAGGCCTGTACGAGTGCCGTGTACTCCGAGGTTCGCCCGACGAACTCCAGCGTCACGGTATGCGGGTCGTCGGCGCCCTCGTAGGGCCTCCTGCGCAGCTGACGGAGGTTGAAGGCCCGCCGATCGGCCTCTTCGAGGGTCGATCGGTCCTCGGAGAAGTCCTCCCTGACCCTCAGGATCTCGATGTCGGCCCGCTCGAAGTCTCGCTCCACGATGATCTGGTCGATCAGGGCCAGACGGATCGAGGCGCGGTAGGGCTGGACCCGGGCCGCGGCCTCGAGGAGGAGCATCCGGTCCGCGAGGTCCGAGGTCTGATGCGCCCACTCGAAGAGGGAAGAGGCCACGATCTGCTCCGCTTCGGTTCGGACGCGATCAGTCCATCGCTGCCATTCCGGAAGCTCCGGGAGCACGAGATAGTGGAAGGGCGGCTCACGCCAGATCGCCTCCAGTGCCTCGGGTGATGCCGGCCGGGAGGGATTGCGGGTCAGGGTGCGCAGGTCCGACGAGATCCGATCGGAGGCCAGCTGGACCGGGTCGTCGGAGAGGAAGAGCTCCTCTCCGAGGTGCTTTCTGAGGAGCCAGAGTGCCTGCCGGAGCGACGCACGGGCCTTTTTCGGGGTAGTGTCGGGCCAGAAGAACTCGGCCAGCGTCGCACGGGAGACCGGCTCGTCCTCGAGGTGGAGGTACGCCAGGAGCGCCAGGGGTTTTCCGATCGGTATCGAAAGCTCGACTCCATCGCTGTCGACGATCTTCGGTGGGCCGAGGAGTTCGAGGCGGATCGGGTATGACGGCATCGCGGGGCTGTGCGCTGGATGAACAGGAACCTGGACGGGTCGGGGTTACGACGTGACGTGACCCTTGCGGGTCACGCACCTGCATAGTGATGCGATGACGGAAATGATGCCAGTGGGCCGCCGAATCGGGCCCTGCGCGGGCCGGGGGTTGATGACCTCCTCCCTTGCGGGACGGAATGTCGCATCGCAGGTTGAGGCGAGGGGATGGTCTTCGTCGGACCACCCGTCTTTTGTTCGGGCTCCCTCTTCCACGCAGTGCACGATTCCCGAGAAGGCTCCGACTCCCCGGTGTTCCAGGAGGTTCGATGTCTGAGGAGGAATCCCCCACCAGCGTGATTCGCCTTCGTGCCGCCGTCGAGTCGGCTCCCAGCGGACTCCTGATGGTGGAATCGACGGGGCGGATCGTGCTGGTCAACCGCGAAATAGAGCGACTTTTCGGGTATCCCCGCGAAGAGTTGCTGGGCCAGTCCGTGGACCTCCTCGTGCCGGAGGCCCTGCGGGGAGGTCACCACGGGTTCCGCAGCGAGTTCTTCGAGAATCCCCAGGTCCGCGCGATGGGAGCGGGCCGGGAACTTCATGGACGGCGTAAGGACGGCGCTCGCGTTCCCGTCGAGATCGGACTCACTCCCGTGGACACCGAGGAAGGGCTCTTCGTTCTGGCGTCCGTCGTGGACATCACCGCCCGTCAGCGGGCCCAGGCTCGCTTCCAGGCCGCGGTGGAGTCCTCTCCGGCCGGTATGGTCATGGTCGACAAGACCGGAAGCATCGTCCTGGTGAATCGCGAGGTGGAACGGATGTTCGGGTGGGATCGGGAGGAGCTCCTGGGTCGGAAGCTCGAGGTTCTGGTTCCGGAGCGTTTCCGGTCGCACCATCCCGGCTTCCGGTCCGGGTTCTTCGAAAGTCCGGATACCCGACCCATGGGAGCGGGGCGAGACCTCTACGGGCTCCATCGGGACGGGAGCGAGATTCCCGTCGAGATCGGGCTCAACCCGATCGAATCCGAGGAGGGGGCCTTCGTCCTGTCGTCGATCGTCGACATCAGCCAGAGGAAGCGCGAGGAGGCGGAGCGCGAGGAGCTCGAGCGGCAGCTCCGCCACGCCCAGAAGATGGATGCAGTCGGAACCCTTGCGGGTGGGATCGCCCATGACTTCAACAATATCCTGGGGGCGATCCTGGGCTTCGCCGAACTCCTGGAGGACGCGGTGGAGGGGGACCAGGCCCGGCAGGATCTCGAGGAGCTCGTGGCCTTCACCCAGCGAGGAAAGAGCCTGATTCAGAAGGTCCAGGCCTTCGGCCGGCGCCAGGAGGGGGAGCGGAGGCCCATGGCGCTCGACGGCCTCGTGGGCGAGGTGGGAAGCTTCCTTCGGTCGAGTCTGCCTCCGAGTATCGAGATCCGGACATCGGTCGCGCCTCGGACCCCCCGAATACTTGCGGACCCCTCGGCGATGCATCAGGTCCTGATGAACCTGGGGATGAATGCGGCGCAATCGATCAGCGAGCGAGGCACCATCAGCCTGGAGCTCACCCCTCTCTACGTGACGGACAGCCGCGCTCGGGCGCACCCCAGTCTCGTCGAGGGTCCTCATGCCATGGTTTCGGTTCGGGATACCGGATCCGGGATCGAGGCCGAGATCCAGGACCGGATCTTCGAACCGTTCTTCACGACGAAGCCCCCGGGTCAGGGGACCGGTCTCGGCCTTTCGATCGTGCACAGGATCGTCCGCGAACACGGGGGGGCCATCGAGCTCGAGAGCGCTGTGGGGGAGGGGACGAGCGTCCGGGTCCTGCTGCCCGCCGTGCTCACCGATGGGGGGGAGCCCCCGGCCGCGGGGGACGACGTTCCGAGGGGCGATGGACGGCGGATCCTGCTGGTCGACGATGAGCCGGGGCTGGTGAAGATCGGAAAACGGCAGCTCGAGCAGCTCGGCTACACGGTGGTCGTCGGCCGGGACGGCGACGAGGCTCTCGGGATCTTCCGGTCCGATCCGCGAGGCTTCGATGCGGTGGTCAGCGACTACCTGATGCCGAAGATGAACGGGCTGGAACTGGCCGAGGCCCTGACCCGAATCGAACCGGAGCTGCCGATCGTCATGCTGACCGGATTCATCGACAATATCGAGAATGACACCATACGGGCCGCCGGCGTCCGCCTGGTCCTCCGCAAGCCCGCGACGATCGCCGAAACCGGAGCCGCACTCGCGAAGGTCCTGGAGGCCTGAAGAGGGTAGCGCGTCACCCCCAGCTCAGGTCATGCTTCGAGATCGGGAGCGATCGGATCCGGTGGCCCGTGGCCGCGTGGATCGCGTTGCAGAGGGCTGGGATCACGGGGGGCAGCGGAGGCTCCCCCAGCCCGGTCGGGGGGTGCTCGGTCGTGACGAAATGGACCTCGACCGGGGGCGCCTCCTGGATCCGCAGGAGGGGGAAGTTGTGGAAATTCCCCTGAAGGGCGCGGCCCTCCTGGATCGTGATCTCCTGGGCCAGGGCCTGCGACAGCCCTTCGAGCACGCCCCCCTGCGACTGATGCTCCGCGAAGCCGGGGTTGATGATCTGGCTTCCCACGTCTCCCACGGCCCAGACCCGGTCGATCCGCAGGTCCCCGGCACGGCTCACGGTCACCTGCACGACCTCGGCGAAGTAGCCCCGGTGACTGAAGTGGAAGGCGAGTCCCTTTCCGGTCCCTTCGGGGAGGCCTTGGTCGTGCCATCCGGAGACTTCGGCGACCCGCTCGAGCACCCGGCGGGCCCGCACGGGATCCTGGCCCGGGTCCTCGCCCTCGTGGGCGAGCATGTCGAGTCGGAACTGCAGGGGGTCCGCCCCCGCGGCCTCGGCGAGTTCGTCGACGAAGCACTGGTAGACGAAGGCGAGCCCGTTGCTGCCGGGCGCCCGAAGCGCTCCGGTCGGGATGCCGAAGGGGATCAGCGAGCTCTCGAGCCGGAAGTTCGGAACGAAGCCCGCCGGGAACTCGTTCGGGGAGACACCGGCGCTCGGGGCGAACCGTCCGTCGGAGCCGAAGGAGACGAAGTGGTTGTGCCATGCGGTCAGTCGACCCTCGGAGTCGACGCCTCCACGCATGCGATGGAATCCTGCGGGACGATAGAAGTCGTGCCGCATGTCGTCTTCTCGGGTCCAAAGGAGCTTGACCGGCTCCTCGATCTCGACGGCGATCCGGGCAGCCTCGACCATGTAGTCGTTCGAGAGGCGCCGTCCGAATCCTCCCCCGATCCGGAAGAGGTGGATCGTGATGTCGTCGGGGTCGAGGTCGAGGGTGCTCGCGACCAGGTTCGCCCCGTTCTGCGGCGTCTGCGTCGGGGCCCAGATCTCGAGGTGTCCGTTGCGGAAGTGGGCCGTGCAGTTCTGGGGTTCGAGGGGGGCGTGCGCCAGGAAGGGGTACTCGTAGTCGGCCTCGACCACCGCCGCCGCCGATGCCAGGGCGCCCTCGACATCGCCATCGCCGCGAAGCTCTCGTTCGGCCGGCTGCCCGAGGAGCTCCCGCGAGGCCTCCCTGAACCCCTCGCTGCTCTGCGAGGCCGTGTCGCCCTCGTCCCAGGTCACCTGCAGGGCGTTTCTGGCCGTGCGCGCCTCCCACCAACTCTCGGCCACGATCGCCACCCCGTCCAGAAGCCCGTTCAGGGCCTCTCCACCCTCGACGACGAAGGCGTAGCGGACCCCGGGCATGGCGCGGACCTCGTCGAGGTTGGCGTCGACGACCCGGCCGCCGAAGACCGGACACTTCTGGAAGTGCGCGTAGAGCATGCCCGGCAGGGTGAAGTCGATCCCGTACTGCGGGAGCCCCGTCACGATCGCGTGGTTGTCGACCCCCTTGACCGTGGTGCCGATGATCCGGAAGTCCGCGGGTTCCTTGAGCGGGACCTCGTCCAACTCCGGCGCGGGCATCGAGGCGGCCTGCCCGGCCAGGTCCCCGTACGGGAGGGCACGGTCGCTGGGGTCATGATGGACCACTCCCGCCTGGGTGCGGCACGTTTCCGCGGAAACCCCCCAGCTGCGGGCGGCGGCCGCGACGAGCATGGCGCGACCCGCCGCACCGACCTGTCGCATGGGAAGCCAGTTCTGAGGGGTCGCATTGCTCCCGCCCGCGAACTGGCCCTGGAAGGCCGAGGGATCGAAGGAGGCCTGCTCGACCGTGACCTGCTCCCAGCTCACATCGAGTTCCTCGGCGATCAGCATGGGGAGCATCGTCTTCACCCCCTGGCCGATCTCGGGGTTCTTTGCCTGGATCGTGACCGAGCCGTCGGGGTCGATGCGGATGAAGACGTTCAGTTCCACGGTGGATCCGGGGGTTCCGGGGTCCGAGAGCGCAACGAGCCCCGAGGCGTCGAGGTGGGCGGCGATGAGCAGGCCGCCCCCGGTGATCGCCGAGACGCGCAGGAAGTGCCGGCGGGTCATGCCGGAGGTGGGCGGCGTCATCGGGCCTCCTCGACGTCTTCGACATCGGCTGCGGTCGTGCCCGATGCCTGGTGGATCGCCCGTCGGATCCTCAGGTAGGTTCCGCATCGGCAGAGGTTGCCAGCCATCGCCGCATCGATGTCCTCGTCGGTGGGGCGGGGATTGTCCTGCAGGAGCGCGGCCGCCGACATGATCTGCCCGGCCTGGCAGTACCCGCACTGCGGCACGTCGAGCTCCTTCCACGCCTCCTGAAGGGGATGGGTGCCATCGGGAGAGAGTCCCTCGATCGTGAGCACCTCTCCATCTTCGACCGATCCGACGGGAGTCGAGCAGGAGCGGGCTGGGGCGCCATTCAGGTGCACCGTGCAGGCGCCGCACTGGGCGATTCCACACCCGAACTTGGTCCCCTTGAGGTCGAGGACGTCCCGGAGGACCCAGAGCAGGGGAGTGTTCGGCTGAACCTCGACCGTGGTCTCTCGACCGTTGACTCGAAAACGAATGGGCATGGTCGGCGTTGCTCCTTGATGCACATGGCGTACTTCAGGGGTGGACAGAGACGGCTACCCGCCGGTCAAGGTATGTCGCGACCCCCCACGGCGCCACTTCACCCTTCGCCGGTGTGGAACCGCTGTGCCCGCGGGAACGGCCCCCCCCTCAGCGGACGATCATCACGGGAGTCGAGCCGCCCACCAGGAGCTCGGGGAGCCGACCGGTCCCGTGGCGGACCCCACCGTAGGGGTGCCCTCCGCGCGCTGCGCCGGCTGCAACCCTCAGCGATTTCTGCTCCCCCATGTCTGAAAACGAAAGGCTTTTCGTGGGTGGGTCGAAGAGCTCGGGCTCGGGGAAATGGATCTGTACCTCGTCATCGGTAAGGTTCTCCCAGATCATGGTCCCGCCGCGTGGGACAACCACCCGCCCGGGTTCGACGCGGGCGTGGCCATCGTGGTACTCGTAGATGTAGACGGTGATGGTTTCGGATTCGGGAAGCTTCTCCATGGGTGCGACTCCTCAGGTGGTTGGGAAGGGAAGGGTCAATTCGCCAGCTCGTCCTGCATGCGCGGGTCTTCGCGCAGTTCCTCGAGTGCCCCCGACTGCTCGAACAGCTGAGGGGGGTATCCGTTTCGGAGGGCTTCTCCGATCCAGCGGATGGCGTCTTCGCGGTCTCCGATCTGCTCGTAGATCTCTCCGGCTCGAAAGAGGACCTCGACGTGCCCGCTCGCGACCTCGAGGGCGTCGGCGAGGAGCGCCCGGCTTCGGGACGGCTCGTCCAGGTTGGCGTGGGCGGACGCCAGGTAGATCATGATGTCGGGGTTCCTGGGATTCACCTCGAGCGCGGACCCGCCGAGCTCCAGGACTCGCCGGAAGGCGTCGAGGGCCCGGGACTCCTCGTCGGGAATCTGCCGGTAGGTCGACGCCAGGTGTCCCCACAGGGCGAAGTTGCGCTCGTTCAGCTCGAGCGCGGATTCGAAGGCCCGGGCGGCCTCCTCGAGCCGGCCCTGGTGGTAGTGGAGGGTCCCCAGGTTCGAGAACCCCACATCGGTGGGGCCGATCTCGAGGGAGCGGTCGAAGGCGATCTCGGCCTCCTCCAGACGACCCAGGAAGAAGTGGGTCGCTCCCAGGTTCGTCCAGCCCCTGGCATTGTCGGGGGTCACCTCGAGCACCTTCTGGAACTGCTCGAGCGCCTCCTCGTGCCGGGCCCTCCGATTATAGAAGGTGCCCAGCGCGTTGTAGCCGATCCAGAGGTCGGGGTTCAGCTCGATGGCGAGCTTCAGCTTCTCTTCGGCACGCGACGGCTCGCCGAGATCCCCCCAGGTCTGACCCAGCGCAGTGAGGGCCTCTCCGGAGAAGGGTTCGAGTTCCACCGCGCGCTCCAGCGGTTCCAGTGCTTCCTCGTGCCGACCGGTGGCCGCCAGGGTGAGCCCCAGCGTGAGGTGGGCCACGGCCAGGCGATCATCGAGTGCCAGGGCACGTTCGACCGCCTCGCGGCCGAGCTCCAGCTCCCGGGGGTCGAGGGTCAGCTGGTACCGTCTGAGGTGCGCCTTGCCGAGTCCCGAGAGTGCCAGGAGGTACTCGGGGTCCCGGTCCAGCGCTCGTTCGAAGAGCCGGATCGCCTCTTCCACGTTCTCGAGCCGCTCGAACCGCTGGAGGTGCCCAGAGGCGCTCACCTGGTCGGCGTACGCCTCGGGGTTCTGGGTCGCTCCGGCCGTGAGCGCCTCCCGCTCCCAGTCTTCGAGCTCGACATCGAGCAGGTCCTGGAAGGCGCCCA
The DNA here is from genome assembly GCA_007126575.1 of Gemmatimonadota bacterium. Taxonomy (GTDB): domain Bacteria; phylum Gemmatimonadota; class Gemmatimonadetes; order Longimicrobiales; family Gaopeijiaceae; genus SLBA01. The sequence continues at coordinate 15,085 of SLBA01000084.1, forward strand.
GGATCCCGTTCTGGATCGCCATCGGGTCCGAGAGGGGTTCGTCGAGGGCCCACCGCCGGCGCAGCTCCACCCGTTGGGCGTCGACCAGCTCGGCCTCGACCCAGATCGAATCGCCGTTGAAGCGAAGCGTGCCGGTGATCGCCAGGTTGGCGCCGAACTGCTGGTGGGCCTGAGAGGGTGCGGACACTCCGGCCTCGCGGATCTCGACCTGCGGGATGACCGAGAGGGTCCCCCGGAGCCCCTCGAACTGGCTGAGCCGGTCGGAGAGGTTCGCGGCGAGGCCGCGTGCGAAGTCGGCGGTCTGGGCGTCGCCCCCGATCGCACGGAAGGGGATCACCGCGATGCGCTTGTCCGCGGGGAGGGTGGTCGAGCCATTGCCGGGACCGGCCACCTCGACCCGGTCCTGCTGCAGCACGAACCATCCCGCGGCCGATCCCAGGGCGAGGACCCCGAAGATCACGATCAGGTGAGTGGCCCGGAGTCGGCTTCCGGCCAGGCGGTCCCGGAGCCCTCCGCCCTCGCCTCCGCCGCCGAGGACCCAGGTGATCGCGACCGCGAGTGGGAGGCCCACGAAATGGAAGGCGAGGAGGCCGAGGAACGCCGCGTGGGGGAGCACGGCTCGTTCGACGAGGACATTCGTGAGCTCGAGGGAGCCCACGGCAAACCCGATATAGAGGAGCCCGACCTGGACGATGCGGCGCGATCGGATCTTTCGGACCAGCCCCTGCACTCCGCTCGGCCCCGGCTGGGCCTCCCAGGGTTCGTACTCGCGCGCCCACTGGGCCATCTCGACGAGGGTACGCCGCTGGTCCTCGACCCAGTGCTCGATCTCGGGAAAGACCGAGGCGTCCAGCTCTTCGAGAAAGGGTCCCCGATAGATGGCGAGTGCGTCCGCGGCGCGGCGGCCCGCGACGGCTTCGCGAAAGCGTTCCACATCGATCGTGACCCGTCCCGGGTCGACCCTGAGTCGTTCCTCTTCCAGCATGAAGACGCCCGGGCCGAGAACCTTCTGCAGCTTGTCGACCACCGCCTTCAGCTCGGCCTTCCGCTCCTCGGGAGGATGGTCCGGCCAGAGGAGGTTCGCGAGGCTCGTCGCCGAGCGGGGGCCGTCAAGGGCCAGGATCACCAGCAGTAGAAAGCCCGGGCTCTCCGGGGGAAGGGAAAGGGGGAGCCCATTCCGAAACGCTTCGGCGCGGCCCAAGGTGACGAGATCGATCACCCTCCAGGTCCACCCCCCTTCGCCCCACGGAGTCGACCGCTTCCGGTACGGGCGACGGATCGGAAGCGGAACCTCGGTTCACGGGATCGGATTACATCCACGTACGTCTCTGCAAGTTGACGCCACGGCGGCTCGTTTCGCAAGGCGACACCCCATGGGGCCCGATGGAACCGGGGTCCCGCCCGCTTGCACCGGGCGGAACCGCTCCGTAGCTTCAAACCGAGCGGCCTCCGGGCCTCCCACGCGAGCCCCGCCGCGATCCGACCTCTCACCTACCGGGAGTCGAGCATGACGGCATCGATCCGAACCGCACTCCTTCTCTTCCTTCCGCTCGTCTTCGTTTCATCGCTGACCCCCCTCCATGCGCAGCAGCAGCAGGGAGACAAGGAGCTCCAGTTCTCTGCGTCGTTCCTCTCGACGATGGGGCAGGAAGGGGTTTCGGTGACGTCGGCGCTGGTCCAGGCCAAGGGCGGCTATTTCCTGACCGACCGGGTCGAGATCGGGGCCTTCCCGAGTCTCGTCTACGCGCGCGGTAGGGTAGAGATCGCGGGTCAATGGCAGACGGTCAGTGAGTCGAAGCTGGGTATGGGCGTCTTCTCGAGCTATTCGTTTCTCTCGGACGACGCCATGACCGTCCCCTATCTCGGGGCCCAGTTCTACAAGATGGATCTGACCGACGACGACGAGACCGGATGGCTCGGAGCGAACGCCGGCGTGAAGTTCTACCTCAATCGATCGACGGCCTTCGATGTCGGGGGCAACTACCTGATCGGGCTGGGGGACGGGGGCGGTGCGCTCGTCCTTTTCCAGGTCGGCCTCAGCTTCCTCCTGTAGCGCCATGACGACCGAGATCCGTTCGCTCGGAGCGCCCACGGCGCTGGCCCTTGCCGCAGTCGCGCTCGCCCCGTTGAACGCCCACGCCCAGGCACTGACCCTCAGCCCCGAGCGGACCCTGGAGCGGGAGAGTGCGGTCGCCAGCCTCGATTTCTCGTCCGACGGTGCCCTCCTCCTGGTCGGCTCCGAGGAGGGCGATCTGGCCCTCTTCGATCCGGGTTCCGGGGAGGCCCTCCGAGAACTGAGAACCGACGCGGGACCCCTCCGCTTCGCGGGCTTCACCACCGGTGATACGGCGCTGGTGAGTGTCCACGAAGACGGTTCGATCCTGCACTTCGGCGTCGAGGGGGACGAGCCTCCGGCCCGGCTGAACACCGGGGACCGACCCACCCGGGTGGCCCTCGATACGGGGCGTCGATACCTGGCGGTCGCGACGACGGCCTCGACGATCGAGATCTTCGACCTGCCGACGCGGCAGCGAATCGGGGTCATCGACGCGCGGGGCGATCTCGATGACCTCCTGCACCTGGGCTTCGACCGACTCGGCCGGCAGCTCCAGGCGGTCACGCAGCGGGGATCCGTCACCGCCTGGAACCCCTCGACGCTGCAGGTCCTGCGGCGGGTGACGCTGCGGGGCGAAGAGCTCTACGGATCGCGCTCGCTGGTGCACTCGGTCGGCGCGGATCGGAGCGCGAACGTGATCGTGGTCGCACTCGAGGAGGTCGCGCTGCCCAGGGGCGGGCTCCGAGGTCCCGCGCGCCCGGGAGACCTGGAGCGGCGGGATCAGCTGATCGTGTACGACTGGCACAGCGGGGCGGGGATCAAGGGTGTGCCGGTCCCCGACGGGGTGATCGAACACCTCGCCGTGGGCCCCGGGAACGATCACGCCGTGGTGAGCTACCGCGACCGGGTGAGTGTGATGGACCTGAGAGCGGCGGAGCGGGGGGCGCAGCTGACGGCGCCCGGACCGGTCACCCGCCTCGCGGTCTCTCCCGACGATGGGCGGCTCGCGGTGGGGACCGCCGACGGCCAGGTCGGCCTCTGGGAGATGGCGTACCGCCAGCCGGTCGCCGCCGACGAGCTCGACGAGGTCGTTCCCGGCCTCTCGGGCCGACTTCGGATCCTGGGCGATGACACGCCGGCGATCCGCCCCGAGGCGATGGAGGTGCCCGTGGTCGTGGCCGTCTTCCCCTTCGACGACCGTCAGGGAGACGAGAACATGCCCGCCATGGTCGCCGAGCTTCTGGTCACGCAGCTGGCCAACTCCGAGCATGTCCGCCTGGTGGAGCGGCTCCGGATCGATGCGATTCTGGAGGAGCAGGAGCTTCAGCGTCAGGGCCTAACCGAGGCCAACGGCATCCGGCTCGGCCAGATCCTCAATGCCGACCTGATCGTCCTGGGAAGCATCGGCGCCTTCGGCACGAGCCACACCCTCAGCGCCCGCATCCTCGACACCGAGACAGGCGAGGCGATCAGCGGCCGCCAGGTGCTCTGCGAGGACTGTCGAGCCCAGGACTTCTTCGACCTGGTCCATCTTCTGGGCACCGCCATCGCGCGCTGACCCCGCGGTCACCGGTTCCCGCCGATCGTGTGGGGCTTGGCGCTCGGGCCGCATCTCCTGTAGGTTGGCGCGTCCCCGAACCACAACGTGACCTCTTCCCGCATACCCAGAATCCGGAGATCCGCCCATGCGGCGTCCAGCGCTCCTCGTCGTACTGTTTGGCCTGCTGACCCTTCCGCTGCTCGCGGCCTGTGGAGGGTTGACCGAAGAAGAGGCCCATCGCCAGGCGTATCACACCCTGGTCGATGACTTTCTCGCCTGGCACTTCGCCGACAATCCGGTGCGCGCCACCCGGCTGGGCATTCACGACCACAACCACGCGCTTCCGGACATGAGCCGCGAGGCGCACGAGCGTCGGGCGGCGGACCTGAACCAGTGGCTCCGCAGCTTCGGTGCGATCGACCCCGAGATGCTGGAGCTCGACGACCGGCTCGATTTTCAGGTGCTCGATCATGCGATCCGTGCCGAGCTCCTCGAGATCGAGGAGATCCGCTGGTGGACAAAGCAGCCCTCGATCTACATCGGGACGATTTCGGGTGGGATCTCGGTCATGGCGGATCGCAGCTTCGCTCCCATCGAGGAGCGTGCGCGCCACATCCTGACCCGGCAGGGCCAGGTGGGCAGGATCCTGGCGGCGGCCCGCGAGAACCTGGGCGAGGTGCCCCGGCTCTGGGCGGAGTCGGCGGTCTCGCAGGCACGGGGAACGGCGCGGTATCTCAGGGAGGACCTCGTCCGGGCCCTCGACGATCAGGGGCTCGAGGAGGCCTCTCTGGAGCTTCGGTCCCAGCTGCAGCGAAACAGCCAGGCGGTGGCGGACTCGATCGACGCCTTCGCCGACTGGCTCGAGAGCGACCTGCTGCCGCGGGCCGACGGCGACTTCCGGCTCGGGACGGAGCTTTTCGAGCGCAAGCTGTGGCTGGACGAGCACGTGGAGCTGACGGTCGACGAACTCCGCGAGATCAACGAGCGCGAGATCGAGCGCTACCACGAGTGGATCGCCGAGGTGGCGGCCGAGATCGACCCCGATCGCGATCCGACCGACGTCATGGCCGAGATCACTTCGGAGTTCCCGTCGGAAGACGAGCTCGTGGAGACGGCGGAGCGCTACCAGGACGAGCTCCAGGAGTTCATCCGCACGAACGAGATCGTGACCCTCCCGTCCGACGATCAGCCCACCGTCCGCGAGACCCCGGACTACGCCCGGGGGGGCTTCGCCTCGATGAGCATGCCGGGACCCTTCGAGACCGAGGCGACCGAGGCCTACTACAACATCACCAACGTGCTCCCCGGCTGGACCGACGAGCAGAAGCGCGAGCACCTGACCTACTTCAACTACCCCGGACTGCTGGGGATCACGGTGCACGAGTCTTTTCCCGGGCACTTCGTGGACTTCCTCTACCGGCCCATGATCGAGTCGAGGGTCCGAAAGGTCTTCAACTGGGGCTCGCTCTCCGAGGGCTGGGCCCACTACGCCGAGCAGATGATGGTCGACGAGGGCCTCGGCGACGGGGATCCCGCGATCCGACTCGGGCAGCTGCGTCGGGCCGTGCAGCGGCATGCCCGCTGGTATGCCGGGCTCGAGATGCACGCCTTCGGGGAGACCGTCGAGGGGGCCACCGAGCGCTACCGGGAGATCGCGTACTTCGCCTACTTCCCGGCGCTCCAGGAGGTGGAACGGGGCACCCGGAACCCGACCTACCTCTACTATGCGCTCGGCCGCATGCAGATCCTGCAGCTCCGCGAGGACTACCGGGCGCATCTCGAGGAACAGGGAGAGACCTTCTCGCTCCAGGAATTCCACGACCGGTTCCTGCAGATCGGGCTTCCCGTGGCGCTCGCCCGCCAGGTCCTGATCCCGGGCGACGACCGGGCGTCGCTGCGGTAGAGGACTCCGCTACCAGACCAGGTGGAACTGCTCCTGGCGTCGGAAGACCCAGTGGCGCTCGCCGGCCTCGTCGAGGTAGGCCTCTTCTTCCTGGCGGCAGCTCACCGCCTTGTCGTCCCACTCGGGGATCGGGACCGTGGCCTGCAGCTCGATGGAGTGCCAGGTGGACGGGCGCAGCACCACGTCGCCGCGCACCGGCACCCCCTCCTGGGCGTCCCAGCGCCCGATGAGCGGGCCGGCGCCGTGTCCGTGGTCGCCGATCGGATGCGTGTAGACCGTGCCGTCGATCCCCTCGTCTTCCATCCGCGCCAGCGTCGAGGTGAGGATCTCGTTTCCGGTCCGACCCGGCTCCATTTCCTCGAGGAGCAGGTCCTGCATCCGGTTCGAGACAGCCAGGCAGGCCTGGAGCCCTGCCGGGACCCCGGTTTCGCCCTCGCGCAGGACATAGCCGTTGTGCTGGGTATCGGTCGTGAGCCCCATGAAGTCGAGGCCCACATCGGTCCAGATCAGGTCGCCGCGCTCGATCACCACCGGGCCGGACGCCGGCAGGTCGCCGGCCCGCTGCACCGAGACCGAGGGCTGGAACCAGGTGGTCATTCCCATCTCGCGGATCTTCTCGCGAAACCACCAGACCACGTCGTCGGTCGTCGTGACCCCCGGTTCGATGACGGCGTTCGAGAAGGCCTCGGAGATCATCGCGTGGACGGTCTCCATCATCTGTCGGTATCGCGGCATCATGGCGGGGATCCGGTGCGCGATGTAGTCGATCGCCAGGCGAGGCTCCCGCTCCACCCGATCCACGTACGGCCCGAGGGCGCGCTCGAGCGCCTCGCGCTCCCCGGCGTGCAGACCGTCGGCGAAGGCATGCTCCTCGTCGATGTTCAGGACGATGTTGTCGGGGTCGCGCTCCTCGACCAGTTCCCGAAAGAGGCGCCACTGCTCATCGCCCCACAGCTCGGCGTCTCCCCCTGTGGGCGCGGGCCGCTCCGAACGGTAGATGGTATAGATGCCGCCCTGGCCGGTTCCCCCGAGTGCGATCCGCTCCACCCCCTCGTCCCGACCGCGGTCATGGAAGACGTAGATCGAGCGTCGTCGGGCCGCGAAGGTCGTGGGAGAGGTGATCGAGAAGAAGACCGGGTCCTCGGCGTACTCGCGCTGGGAGATAACCCACATCGAGACACCGTACTCGCGCATCAGCCGGGGAATGACTTCGGTCACTCGCTCCTCGACCCACGCCTGCTGTTCGGCGGCGAGTTCGCGCAGCGGGGGAAAGGTGTGGTAACGGGCGGGGGCCTCGGACTCGTGGGGCACGACTCCCGGTTCCTGGGACTGGATCGACGCGGGCAGGGTGATCGATCCCACGAGGACGGCGACCGGGAGGAGCCGGAGGACGGAGCGAAGAGTCGGCATATGCGGGGCACCGGAAAGAGGGGTACGGGGGCAGCGGAAGGACCGTGGCTCGAAGTGCGGGGTGACAGGGCACCCGGGGCCAAGATAGGTTCCGGGTGGGAACGCCGCAGCCCCCACACGTGTTTTCCAACCGAGACGGCTTCGATCCCCCGCGCCCCGAGCTGACATGTCCAGTCCCGAAACCGCCCAGCCCGCGATCGATGAGGCCCCTTCGAGCCCGACGATCCGCCTGACCCCCGCCGCGATCGAGAAAGTGCGCGAAATGCTCGAAGAGGAGGACCTTCTCGAAACGGGTGGGCTCCGCCTCACCGCCCGGCACGGTGCCGGCTGCTCGGCTCCGCTTCAGTTCGGGATGATCCTCGAATTCGAGCCCGGCCCCGGCGACGAGGTCCTCGAGGGCAACGGGATTCGGCTCTTCATCGACACCCGGAGTTCGTGGTCGCTCGACGGGCTGATGGTCGACTATGTGGACACGCCCGGGATGGGCGAGGGCTTCGCCTTCCGCCACCCCAGGGGCGTCGGCGGTCGGGCCTGCTGACGGCGGGCGGGCGGTCACGACGTTGACGTAGACCCCTCCGACCTTCAGGTTGCGCGGCGAATCCCGATTCACGCTCACCTGGTCCGGAGGATCCGATGGAACTCGATACACGCCCGCTGACGGTCGGCGACTGGATGCTGACCCTTCTGGTCCTGGCCATCCCCCTGGTCAACATCGCCATGTACCTGTTCTGGGCGATCTCGGACTCCGGAAACATCAACCGCAAGCGCTTCTGTCAAGCCTCGCTGATCTGGTTCCTGATCATCTTCGGGGTCAGCTTCGGGGCCGCGATCTTACTTGGGGGACTCGGGATGATGGGCGCGATGCTCTGACCCATCAGCCCGCGCGGCTCTGCAGGAGATCCCGGATCTCGGTCAGGAGCTTCTCTTCGGCCGAAGGCTCAGGGGGCGCCGGTGCGGCTTCCTCCTTGGCCTCTTCCTTCCGCTTCATCCGGTTGAAGCTGCGGACGAGCATGAAGACCGCGAAGGCCACGATCAGAAATGAGATCAGCGCGTTGATGAACAGTCCGATCCCGATCGTGACGGCCTCGCCCTCCGGACTGGTGCCCACCTGGATCGCGATGTCGGCAAAATCCACCCCGCCGAGCAGGAGGCCGACCGGGGGCATGATCACGTCGTTGACCAGCGACTGCACCACGGTTCCGAAGGCGGCACCGATGATGATTCCCACCGCCATGTCCAGGACGTTGCCCTTGACCGCGAACTCCTTGAACTCGTTCAGCATCGATCCTCACTCCTGGAAGTCGGGCTCGAAGTAGCGGAGGGCTTGTCGGGTAGGCCCGGCCGCATGCGACCCGCCGATACTAGCAGGCATGGCCGTACATGGCAAAGCGACGGTGATGGAGGGCGTGTCGTTCGTCAAGACGGTTCCGACTCAGGGAGTCGCCCGTCTTCCATGTGCGACTACGAAGGTCCCCGGGATCCGGTATCCGTCCGTCGCGTGGAAGGGCTCGATCGACTGCAGATATTCGCGCTGGACGGCCTCGCGGATCTCCGGCTCGAACCGACTGTAGGCCATGGCGACCGGACCGCCGACGAAGGCCGCCTCGAGCGCGGCCTCGGCCGTGGGGAAGTGAAGGGTGGTGTCGATCCGCCGCTCCGCCAGATCGTCGAACCCGGCCCGGGCCATCACGTCCCGCAGGGCCTCTCCGGTACCGAGCTGGAAAAAGAGTGGGCAGACCTCGGTCCGGACGCGCGCGTCGACGATCGGAAAGACCTCGGCCCACCCGCAGGCGCTTCGTTCACCCCAGACACTTGCGACCGCCCGGCCCCCGGGACGCAGGACCCTCGCCATCTCGCGCAGCGCCGCGTCGGGGTCCGGCACGTACATGAGCCCCAGTGACGCGATGGCGACGTCGAAGTCCTCGTCGTCCAGCCCCAGCGCTTCGGCGTCCCTGCGTTCGAAGGTGACCCGGTCCGCCATCTCTGCCGGGAGGGCCTCGCGCGCCCTCTCGATCATGCCCTCCGAGAGATCGGTTGCGACGACACGTCCGGATGGGCCCACGGCCTCGGCCGCACGCACGGTCACCAGCCCCGATCCGCATGCGACCTCGAGCACCTCGTCACCGGGCCGCAGCGCCGCCATCTCCAGAAGCGCGTTCTGCGCCGGCTCGAGTGGCTGGCTCCAGGCTCGATCGTAGACCTCCGACGCCCGGTCCCATCCGTACCGCTGCACTCGAAGTTGAAGTCTGGCATCCATACTCAGGGCTCCCTGGCGTCGGGGTGATTGGAGGGGGACGAGGCGGAGCGCAGGGGGGTCTCGGTACCGGGCTTCCGGATCCGCACCTCTCTGCGAAGCTCCTGTGGTTCGCGGAAGAGTGTCAGATAGGGACTGCGGACTTCGGCCAGGTCCAGCACTTCGCGCACCTCGGCCTCGGGCGCCGGACTCTGGACGTGCACGATCCATCGGATCGTCCGATAAGCCGGTGAATCGTCTCCGATGCCGAACTGGGCGCGGGTGTCGTAGTCGGCCTGCACCTCGACCTCGAGCTCGGTGATCGGGACCCCCGCGTGGGCGGCCCACAACGAATACCCGATCGCAAGACAGCTCGCGAGCGAGGCGCGTCCGAATACCCCCGGGTCCGGTCCCTCGGCGGAGCCGCCGGCCTTCGAGGGCATGTCGGCCGTGAAGCTCCAGGCACCGTCCTCAACCTGACAGGTCAGGCCCTCTCGAATGCGTGCACGGGTCGATGCGGTGCCGCGGCCGAACGAGTCCATCCGCTCGAGCGCGGCGTGGATCCGATCCACTGAGGCGCGGATACGGGTCGCATGGGGATCGGGTTCGTTCATTCCGGCACCTTTTGGGTCAGGGTGGCGTGGGTCTCTCCGGCGCCGGAGGCTCCGCCTCGGGCCCATGCCACCGCTCCATGTGGCGGGCGTGGGTCTCGAGGTAGGCGCCCGGCTCGAAGTGGGTGTCGTAGTAGTCGGTGTCGATGTGCTGCGCCTGCACGAATCCGGTCAGCACCATGGTGGGCACGGTGCCGGGGAACTTGCCGAAGGTGTCGAGCACGTACTGGGCGACCTCGGTCATGCAATCGATGAATTCATCGGTGTACGGTGTGACGCCGCCCTTCACCCGCCGGCTCTCCTTCCAGGGTCCGGGGCGCCCGGGGTCGTATGCGCCCTCGGGCCCGAACTTTCGCTCCACGAAGGCCTCCACGGCCGAACGCATGTCGGGGTGATAGGGAGGACACAGTCCCTCGTAGTGTCCGTCAAGGCCCACCGGCTCGGGAACGGTCCAGCGCTCGTCGCGCACGAAGCGGAACCCGAGGCCCTGGACGCCCTGATCGGCTCCCGCGCCGAGCACGCTCCAGCGGTTGAGCCCGTTGTAGAAGAGCCCGCCCAGCCCCATGGCCTGCATGGTGAGCACGATGTTGTGGCCCATGAAGGCGAGCTCCATGCAGTTGGCCTCGTAGGCGCTCTGTTCGAGCACGGTGAGGGGAAACGGTTTGGCTTCGTCGAGCAGACCGGATCGATGGAAGGGTGCGAGCGACCCGGCGGGCCGACCGGAGCGATCGTCCATGATCGTGTAGCCGTTGCCCACGAAGATGGCCATGAGCCCCAGCAGCTGTTCGCTGGCGTCCCCCATCGGCATGAAGAGGGTCGAGCCCGGCGCGTTCGCCATCCAGAGATTCGGCTCGAGCATGTGCCCCGGCTCCGAGGGCAGGTCGAGCCTGCGATCGTCGAGCTGCCGGGTATGCTCCCGGCACACGGCCAGGATCCGCTCGACGTCGTCGTCGATCGCCTCCAGCTCCCGGATGCGCGAGGGCTCGACGTCGCGGGTGTAGGTCAGATGGATCCCGCGGTCGTCGGTGTGAAAGAGGACGGGGGTGCCGATTCCGGCGGCCGTGGGCGTGGTGCGCCCGGTGTACCGATGAGTGAAGTGGCCGTGCTCCGAAGGCCGGCGGGGCCCGAAGGGTACGCCGAAATTCCAGCCCGAAACACCGGTGCCGGCGGCGATCAGGACGGCCGTCTCCAGCTCCGACAGGGGCAGGGGATCTTGCCGGGAGCGGAAGGCCAGGGGACCCGACGGAATCTCCATTCCGAATCCGAAGCGTCGGGCACGTCGACCGAAGAGAGCCTGCATGAGGGGAAATCTCTGCAGGTCGCCGAGGGGCGGATCAACGCTCCGGTCGCGGTTCGCGTGGGGCATGAGGGGTCTCCTTCGGCGTTGAGGTTCGATGACGGCGCTACTCCCCCCGAATGGGACCGTCACCCTCCGGCCGGAGTTGGAATCGAAACAGACTTCAACGAATGTACGGAACAAGGTGGGAATCGCGCGGTGGGAGTGCAAGGATCGATATTGGAAGGCCGAGGAGTGCCGCTTTCGGAACCTGAGCAGGGTCCCACTTCGGGGACGCGCAGGGTGCGAGCCAACACGAGGAGAAGGGGATGGATCGATATCGAGTGAAGCCGAACGGCGAGTTCCGTCTGGCCGAGGTGGATCCCTCGGAGCGACTGACCCATGAAGAGGGAAAGAGCCTGGGCAACGAGTACCTGGAAGAGCTGACGCTGCGGCTCCGCGAGCTCCAGGAGCTCCTGTACGCGCAGGGGAAGCACCGGCTCCTGGTGGTCCTTCAGGCCATGGACTCCGGGGGCAAGGACGGCGTGATCCGGCACGTCTTCCGGAGCGTGAATCCTCAGGGGGTGAAGGTGACGAGCTTCAAGGTCCCCTCGTCGCGGGAGCGGGCGCACGACTACCTCTGGCGAGTGCATCGCGAGACCCCCGCCACCGGCGAGATCCGGATCTTCAACCGGAGCCACTACGAGGACGTGCTGGTGGTGCGCGTGCACGACCTGGTTCCCGCATCGGTATGGGAGCGGCGCTACGACCACATCCGGGACTTCGAGCGGATGCTGGCGGACGAGGGCACGACGATCCTCAAGTTCTTTCTTCACATCTCCCGCGAGGAGCAGGCGGAGCGGCTTCAGTCCCGGCTCGACACGCCTCACAAGCGCTGGAAGTTCAGTGCCGCGGACCTGGAGGAACGCAAGCACTGGGATGCCTACCAGGAGGCCTTCGAGGTGGCCCTGAACCGGACGAGCACCGAGCGGGCTCCCTGGTACGTGATCCCGGCCAACTCCAAGTGGTACCGAAACCTGGTGACCGCCCGGATCCTCGTCGAGACGCTCGAGGGCCTCGAGATGACGTATCCCGAGCCCGAGGGCGACCTGAGCGGGATCCGCATCGAGTGATCGGGCAGCCCGGCCGGGGGGGAGCGGAACTCAACGACCGCACCCGGGGGTTCATGATGCGGACCCAGTCCGCCCCGACCCTCCCGTCCGCCACCGGAGCCGCCGTCATGAAAGCTGCCAGACTGTTCGTCGAATGCCTCGAGGCCGAGGGCGTGGAGCACATCTTCGCGGTGCCGGGGGAAGAGAACATCGATGTCCTCGAAGCGCTCCGCGAGTCTTCGATCGAACTGATCGTGACCCGGCACGAGCAGGGGGCCGGGTTCATGGCCGCCACATGGGGTCGGCTGACGGGCCGCCCCGGTGTCTGCCTCTCGACGCTCGGCCCGGGGGCGACCAACCTCGTCACCGCCGCGGCCTACGCCACGCTCGGAGCGATGCCGATGGTCATGATCACGGGCCAGAAGCCGATCCGCTCCAGCAAGCAGGGAGCCTTTCAGATCATCGACGTGGTCGACATGATGGCCCCGATCACCAAGTACACAAGGCAGGTCGTGGGCCCCGCCTACATCCCGTCGCGCATCCGCGAGGCCTTCCGACTCGCCGCCGAGGAACGGCCGGGCGCCACGCACCTCGAGATCCCCGAAGACATCCTCCAGGAGGAGGTCGACCGGACCCCGATCGCTCCCAGCCACGTCCGCCGCCCGGTGGCCGACGACCTCTCGATCGAACGGGCCGTCGAGATGCTGACCGAGGCTCGCCGGCCCCTGCTCGTGATCGCGGCCGGCGCCAACCGGACCCGCACCTGCGTGCGCATCCGCCAGTTCGTCGACGAGCACGACGTGCCCTTCATCACGACGCAGATGGGCAAGGGGGTGGTCGACGAGCGGAGTCCGGCATATCTGGGCACCGCCGCGCTGAGCAGCGACGACTTCGCCCACCGCGCCGTCGACGAGGCCGACCTGCTGATCAACGTGGGCCACACCGTCGTCGAGAAGCCCCCCTTCATCATGCAGGACAACGGGGTGCCCGTCCTGCACGTCGGCTTCGACTCCGCCCAGGTGGATCCCGTTTACTTCCCGCAGGTCGAGGTGGTGGGCGACATCGCGGACTCCTTTGGCCGGATCATGGAGGCCTTCGACGCCCCGAGCCACTGGGACTTCGGTCACGCCGCCCGCATCCGCTCCGCCGCCGCCGAGCATCGGGAGCGGTTCGAGGCGGACTCGGCCTTCCCGATCCGTCCGCTCCGCCTGGTCCGCGACGTGCGGCGCGCGGTTCCCGATGACGGGATCGTCACCCTGGACAACGGCATGTACAAGATCTGGTTCGCACGAGACTACCCGACGTACCACCCGAACTCGCTCCTGCTCGACAACGCCCTCGCCACGATGGGAGCCGGGCTCCCCTCGGCGATCGCGGCCGCGATGATCCATCCCGACCGTCCGGTGCTCGCCGTGTGCGGAGACGGGGGATTCATGATGAACTCGCAGGAGCTCGAGACCGCGGTCCGGCTGGGCGTGAACCTCGTGGTGCTGGTGGTCCGCGACGATGCCTACGGGATGATCCGCTGGAAGCAGCGAGACATGGGGTTCCCCGAGTACGGGCTCGGGTACGGCAATCCCGACCTGGTACGCTACGCCGAGGCCTACGGGGCGAGGGGGCACCGGGTCGAGTCGGCCGACGGTCTCGAGCCGCTTCTGGAGACGTGCCTCGGCCGATCGGGGATCGACCTGATCGACGCCCCGATCGACTACTCGATCGACTCCGACGTGCTGAAGGTGGCGACTGCATGACTCGGACTGGTTGGTCCCCCCTCCTGCGGCTTGTCGTCGGGGCCGCCCTGCTCGGATGGCTGTCTTCACCGCTCCAGCCCGCGCTGCACGCTCAGTCGGTGCCCTCCGCTTCCGACACTCCGGAGCACTGGGAATTTCGAGCCGCGATCTCGTGGCTCGAGCTGGACCCGAGGAAGGGGTCGAGCATCGGCAGCGAATTCTCTTTCGTGCGCGACCGCCCCCTCTTCTGGAGGCTGCAACCCCTGGGAGGGGTGGTGGTATCGACGATCGGCCAGGGATTCGCCTACGGGGGACTCGGCCTGACCCTTGCCATGAACGAACGGATCGAGATTCGACCGTCGGTCGCGGCGGGGTACTATTCCCGGGGAGCCGGGCCGGAGCTCGGCAGTCGGCTCGAGTTCCGTTCGGCGCTCTCAATCGAGGCCGCGCTCACCCGAAACCTGGCCCTGTCGATGTTCGTCTACCACCTCTCGAACGGCGGGCTCGGCGTTCGAAATCCGGGGCTCGAGGCGCTCGGGTTGGGTCTGACCGTACCGCTGAGATAGGCGGTCCGATCACTGCCAGCGGAACCAGCGGAGCGCCAGGATGAAGGCCACGATGCCCCAGGTCGCCAAGAGCACGAGTTCGCCGGCTACGGCGGTGAAGGCCAGGCCGTCGTTGTAGACCGCCCGGAGCGCATCGTTGAGCGCGGTGAGGGGGAGGACCCGGATCAGAGGCTGCATGGCGTCGGGAAAGCGGGCGGTCGAGAAGAACACGCCGCAGAGCACCACCATCGGCATCACGATGGCGTTGATGATCCCGCTGGCGCCCTCGGTGGTGCGGGTCCGCGAACTCGCCAGGAGGCCCAGGCCGCAGAAGGACGCGGCCCCGATCAGCACGACCATGGTGAGGGAGAGGAGCCCGCCCGCCATCGGGACGTCGAAGAAGAGCCAGGCGGCCAGGATAAGGAGCGGGATCTCGCCGATCAGGAAGACGAAGCGGGCCAGGATCTGCGCCAGAAGGAAGTGGCCGCGTGGCATCGGCGTGGCGATCAGCCGCTTGAGCTGGCGGTTCTGCCGGCTCTGCGTGATGTAGAAGCCGATGCCCCAGAGTCCCGTGCTCATCAGGTTGAACCCGATGATGCCCGGGATCAGCCAGTCGATGTAGCGATGCCCGCGCTGCTCGATCTCCTGCGGGCGTATCGTGACCGGTGCCGGGCCTCCGGCCTCGCGCTGAATGCTGCGCTCCGCGGCGAGGCGCGCCGTTCGGGCCTCGGCCCGCGTGGGGTCGTAGCGGAACTCCAGGGTGGATTCATCGCCCGCGATCACGAGCGAGACCTCGCCTCTTCGAAGGGCGTCAGAGGCCTCCTCGACTCCCAGGATCCGGACCTCGATCTCGGGGTCCGCCCGCAGGGCCTCGATGAAGCGCTCGCCGCCGGAGCCAGACTCGATCGCCACGCGGGGGGTGTCGGGCATGGGATCCGAGAAGGCCACCCCCAGCCCGATTGCCAGGAGCAGGGGGAACGCGAAGACCCAGAAGATGATCTCGGGTTCGCGAAGCATCACCCGAAGGCGACTGAGGGTGAGCTGGCCGAGCGACCTCAGGTCACCCATCGCGCAGCTGCCGACCGGTGCGGGCCAGGAAGACGTCGTCGAGGGTGGCCCGATGGGTGGTCAGCGAGGCGAGGTGGCCGCCCCGGCTCTTGACCAGGTCGACCAGGGCGGGGAGGGTCTCGTGCAACTCGTCGCAGGTCAGAAATCGCAGGGGGCCTCGTTCCCGGACCGATTTCACGCTGGGCAGCTCTCCCAGCTCCAGCACCTCGACCCGGACGGTGGGCTCGAATTCGATCACGTGCGCTCCGCCCAGGGTGGCGATGAGCTGCTGCGGGGTGCCCTCGACCAGGATGGCGCCGTGGTCCATGATCGCCACGCGGTCCGCCAGGCGCTCGGCCTCGTCCATGAAATGGGTGGTCAGCAGGATCGTCCCCCCTTCGTCGCGAAACGACTCGATGATCTCCCACAGTGCCCGTCGGGCCTGGGGGTCCAGCCCCGTGGTGGGCTCGTCGAGAAAGAGCAGGTCGGGGTCGCCGGCCAGCGCGCAGGCCACCGAGAGCCGCTGACGTTGTCCGCCCGAAAGGTCACGCACGTACGCGCTCCGCTTTTCGGTCAGGTGCACCCGCTCGAGCAGCTCGGGCACCGTTGGCCCCCTGGGGTAGAAGGAGCGGAAGAGGCGCACCACTTCGCGGACCTGGAGCTTGTCGGTGAGCCGGACCTCCTGGAGCTGGACTCCGAGTCGGCGGCGGATCGCCCTGCCCTGATCGGCCCAGCGCATCCCCAGGATCTCGACCTCGCCGCGGTCCGGTTCCTGGAGGCCTTCCAGGATCTCGACGGTCGTGGTCTTCCCGGCACCGTTCGGGCCCAGGAGACCATAGCACTCCCCACGCGGGATCTCGAGGTCGAGACCACGCACCGCCTGCACCGCACCGAAGCTCTTGATCAGGCCTCGACAGCGGATCGCGGGAGAGTCGGTTTCGGGGGAGGGGTCGGTGGACACGTCGACCTCATACTACCTTGAACGGGTCCAGGGTCCCATCGCACTTCACGGAGTATCTCCGCATGCCCGATTCATCAGAGCCGTCTCCCGCAATCGATCGCAATCTAGGTATGGAGCTCGTGCGCGTCACCGAGGCCGCCGCCCTCTCGTCCGCGCCCTACATGGGGCGGGGTGACGGGAAGGCCGGCGACGGAGCCGCCGTGGCGGCGATGCGGGCGGTGCTGGGGACGATCCGGATGTCCGGGACGATCGTGATCGGAGAGGGCGAGAAGGACGACGCCCCCATGCTCTTCAACGGGGAGCAGGTCGGCACGGGCGACGCACCCGAGCTGGACCTGGCGGTCGATCCGGTGGAAGGCACCCGGCTTCTGGCGCTCGGGCGAGACAATGCGATCGCCGTGATCGCGGCTGCGCCCGGAGGATCGATGTGGAAGCCGGGATCCTCGTACTACATGGACAAGCTGGTGGGAGGCTCCGAACTGAAGGGCGTGATCGACATGAGCCTGTCGCCCACCGAGAACCTGGAGCGGGCCGCCGAAGCGACCGGGCGGCCGGTGGAGCAGCTCACCGTCTTCGTGCTGGAGAAGCCCCGGCACCGCGAGCTTGTGGCCGAGCTGCGGACCGCCGGAGCGCGCGTGTCGCTTCATACCGACGGCGACGTCATGGGCGCCATCCTGGCGGCCTATCCGGGGACGGGGGTCGATCTTCTGATGGGGATCGGGGGCACGCCCGAGGGGGTCATCGCCGCCGTGGCGGTCAAGGCGCTGGGTGGGGTGATGCAGGGGCGTCTCGCCCCGCAGCTGAGCGAGGAACGCAGTCGACTGCGCTCGGAGCTCGACCCCGACGAGCTGCGGCAGATCCTGGCCGCCGATGACCTGGTCCGCAGCGACGACGCCTTCTTCGCCGCGACCGCCATCACCGGCAGCCCCTTTCTCGAGGGCGTCCGCTACGACCGCGCACTCGGCGTGAGCACCGAGAGCCTGGTGATTCGGGCGGGATCCGGATCCGTCCGACACGTGCGGGGGATCCATCGCCTCGACGCCCGGCACATCTTCGGTCGCGACGCCCGCGAGCGCGTCATCGAGGTCGTCAGCGACTAGTACTGCTTTGTTATTTATGGCCCTGCTCGTGCTTGGATGACGCTGTGGATGACCTGAGCGAAGAGTTCTTCAAGTACGCTGCGCCGCAGGGCGGCGATGCTTCTTCGTGCCACCGGG
>SLBA01000187.1 GCA_007126575.1 Gemmatimonadota bacterium
GGCTTTCACCTTTCGGTGCTTCTCTTCACCCTGAACCCAGTCCCCTCCAACCACGCACATCCGTGTCCCTGATCCATGGCATCAGCCACCACCAGAGTCGTCGGAGAGGGTCTTTCAAAAAACGTTGGCTCCGCTCCTGCCGGCAGTTCGCCGTGACAAGTAGCGGAGCCAAGTAAGGTAGGGGCTGACCCACCCCGAGTCAAGGGGTGGATCGGCTACAGATCGACTACAGGCCAATCGCCTCCAGGAAGGGCGCGATTTCGAGAGCCGAGACCCTGAATTCACCCAGTTCGCCACGCTCCGGTCCGTGCCAGTCGGAGCCTCCGGTCATCAGGAGCCCCGATGAGCGGGCATGGCTCTCGAGGAGCCGGATCTTCTTCGCCGCGGTGCGAGGGCGAAAGACCTCGAGGCCATCGAGCCCGGCATCGACCATGACGGGCAGGAGCTCGTCGAGGTAGTCGGTCGGAGGGTGTGCCCAGACCGCCAGCCCCCCGGCGTCGTGGATCAGCCCGATGCCCTCCTCGACGGGAAGCAGGCGCGTGGGGATGTAGGCCGGGTGCTCGTTGCCGATGTAGCGGTCGAAGGCCTCCCACGAGGAGTCCACGTACCCCGCCTCTTCCAGCGCGCGTGCGAGGTGAGGGCGGGCGAGGGTCGTCTCGTCGGAGCCCGCGGTCGCGCGAACGGCCTCCATCGTGACCTCGAGGCCCTGCTCGCGGAGGCGGTCGACCATCCCCTCCATTCGGGCCCTGCGGCGGTCACCGGCCCAGCCCTCGTGCGCCCGTATCGCCCGGTCGGTGGGGTCGAACCCGTATCCAAGGATGTGGATCTCGGCCTCTCCCCAGGTGCAGCTCACCTCGATCCCGGCCAGAACCTGCAGCGACTCGCCCGAGGCCCTCTCGCGCGCCTCGGCCACGCCCGAGGCAGTGTCGTGATCGGTCAGCGCGATCACGTCCAGGCGGGCGGCGAGCGCGTGCTCGACCACCTGACCGGGAGACACGGTGCCGTCCGATGCGTGCGAGTGGAGGTGGAGGTCGAGGTCCATTCAGACCAGCGGGTTGCCCGCCGAGCTCATCTCCTCGGGGTCCGCCGGGTCGAGCCAGGCACTCCCGGGATCGAACTGCGGAGGCGCGTCGGCGCCCGCGTACTCCGAGAGGATCGTGACCTGGTTGTTTTCGACCTTCACCACCCCACGGTTGAGAAAGAAGTGCTTGCTTCCTCCACCGGGAAGATCCACAGCCAGCCGACCCCCTCCGAGAAGGGAGATCATGGGGGCATGTCCGGGCAGGATGCCCATCTTGCCGTCCCACGCGGGGAGGACCACCGAGACGGCCTCGCCTTCGAACACCATCTCCTGGGGCGAGACCACCCGGAGCGTCA
This sequence comes from Gemmatimonadota bacterium, assembly GCA_007126575.1. Taxonomy (GTDB): domain Bacteria; phylum Gemmatimonadota; class Gemmatimonadetes; order Longimicrobiales; family Gaopeijiaceae; genus SLBA01. Next base: position 1,378 of record SLBA01000187.1, read on the forward strand.
GCGTCGCGGCCACGTCAGTTCTCCTTCTCCATCTCTTCCGCCTGACGGATGACGTCCTCGATGCCACCCACCATGTAGAAAGCCTGCTCCGGCAGGTGGTCGAACTCGCCGGCGGCCACCCGCTCGAAGGACTCGATCGTGTCCTCGAGCTTCACGTAGACCCCGGGGCGACCGGTGAACTGCTCCGCCACGAAGAAGGGCTGCGAGAGGAAGCGCTGGAGGCGGCGGGCACGACCCACGATGATCTTGTCCTCCTCGGTGAGCTCGTCGAGCCCGAGGATCGCGATGATGTCCTGCAGGTCCTTGTAGCGCTGCAGGATCCGCTGCACGTCCATCACGACCTGGTAGTGGCGATCGCCCAGGAACTGCGGGTCGAGGATCCGCGAGGTCGAGTCGAGCGGGTCCACCGCGGGATAGATCCCCAGCTCCGAGATGGCCCGGGAGAGCACGGTGGTCGCATCGAGGTGGGTGAAGGCCGCGGCGGGTGCCGGGTCGGTCAGGTCGTCGGCCGGCACGTAAATGGCCTGCACCGAGGTGATCGAGCCTTCCCTGGTCGAGGTGATCCGCTCCTGCAGCTCACCCATCTCGGTCCCCAGGGTGGGCTGATACCCCACCGCCGACGGCATCCGGCCGAGGAGTGCCGACACCTCGGATCCCGCCTGGGTGAAGCGGAAGATGTTGTCGATGAACAGGAGCACGTCCTGCTTCTCAATGTCGCGGAAGTACTCGGCGATCGTGAGTCCCGAGAGGCCGACCCGGAGGCGGGCGCCCGGAGGCTCGTTCATCTGGCCGTAGACCAGGGCGGTCGAGTCGAGCACCCCGGCCTCCTTGAACTCGAGCCAGAGGTCGTTCCCCTCACGCGTCCGCTCTCCCACCCCGCAGAAGACCGAGCGGCCACCATGCTGCATCGCGATGTTGTTGATGAGCTCCTGGATGATCACGGTCTTTCCGACCCCGGCGCCTCCGAAGAGCCCGGTCTTTCCGCCCTTCACATACGGGGCGAGCAGGTCGATGACCTTGATTCCCGTCTCGAAGATCTCGGTCTTGGGCTCGAGGTCGGCGAACTTCGGCGCCTCCCTGTGGATCGGCCACCGCTCGACGTCGGCGGCGTCCTCTCCACCGACCGGTCCGACCTCGTCGACGGGATCGCCCAGGACGTTCAGGATCCGGCCCAGCGCCGGCTTCCCGACGGGCACCGCGATCGCGGCCCCGGTATCCTCGACATCCATGCCGCGGACCAGACCGTCGGTCGACGACATGGCCACGGCGCGGACCTGGCCGCGCCCGATGTGCTGCTGCACCTCGACCACGACGTCGACCTCACGGCCGTCTTCGAAGGTCTTCTTGATCCGCAGCGCGTTGTAGATGTCGGGCAAGGACTCCGGGGCGAACTCCACGTCCACCACCGGGCCGATCACCTGAGCCAGTCTTCCGATATTCTTTTCAGCCATGATCTCCATATCTCCCATCGGGTTTCCGGAACACGCGTCTGGTGTCCGGACCGAACCGTCTCTCCATCCCGGCCAGAGGGCCACGGGTCGGAGGGCGACCTCGATCAGTCGAAGGCCGCCGCTCCCCCCACGATCTCCGCGATCTCCTGTGTAATCTGGGCCTGGCGGGCCCGGTTGTACGTACGCTTGAGCTGCTCCAGCATGTCCGCGGCGTTGTCCGTCGCGTTCTTCATCGCCGTGCGGCGGGCGCCCTGCTCCGCCGCCGCGTTCTCGACCAGCGCCCGGTACACCTTGTTTCGGATGTAGAGCGGGAGCAGCCGGGTCAGGATCTCATCCTGTGACGGCTCGAGAATGTAGTTCTCGGGGTCGACCCGGGACTCCGAAGGCTCGATCGGCAGGAGCTGGATCGTGCGCGGCGGGGTCGAGAGCGCCGAACGGAACTCCGAAGCCACCACGTACACGGCATCCAGCTCTCCCGCTTCGAAGCGCACCCGAAGCGGGTCGACCAGCGATTCCGCATCCTCGGGAGCCGGCTTGTCCGACAGGTCCGTCTTCTGCAGCGACATCTCCCGGCCCTGGAAGCGGAAGTACCCGATCCCCTTCTTGCCGACCACGTGGAGCTCGGTATCGACGCCCTGCTCCTCCAGCTCGTCGAGCTTCCGACGGGCCTCGCGGATCAGGTTCACGTTGAAGGCGCCGGCCAGGCCGCGGTTCGCCGTGAGCAGCAGAACCGCCGCCCGTCTCGTGGTCTCGGGCACCCGCAGGATCGGGAACCGTTCGGCCCGCCCGGCGTCGTGCAGACTCCGGACGATCTCGTCGAGCGCATCCCCGTAGGGCCGTGCGGCATAGACCCGGTCAGTGGCCTTCTTCAGCTTCGAAGTGGCCACCATCTCCATGGTCCGGGTGATCTGCCGGGTATTTTCAACGGAGCGGATCCGTCGCTTCACTTCCCTGGATTGCGACACGGGTCTGGCTCTCTCCTCGGGTCTGGGTGGCGGGGTTCGCTGCGGGGCGGGGCCGTCAGGCCGTCGCCACCTCGAGCTCCGCGGTGAAGCGGGCGTTGAAGTCCGCGATCGCCGCCTTCAGCTTCTCTTCCAGCTCATCCGTCAGGACCTTCTGCGTCTTGATTCCGTCGAGCAGATCCTGGTACTGGGCGTCGAGGAAGTCCACGAACTCCCGCTCCCACTGGGCGACCTTCTCGACCGGGATCTCGTCGATGTGGCCGTTGGTCACGGCATAGATCACCGCGACCTGCTGCTCGACCGGCATCGGGGCGTACTGGGCCTGTTTGAGCACCTCGACCGTGCGCTCCCCTCGAGCCAGCTGACGCTGCGTCGCGGCATCGAGGTCGGAGCCGAACTGCGCGAAGGCCTCGAGCTCCCGGAACTGTGCCAGGTCGAGGCGAAGCCGTCCGGCCACCTTCTTCATCGCCTTGATCTGCGCCGCGCCCCCGACTCGCGACACCGAGATCCCGACGTTCACCGCCGGCCGCACCCCCGAGTAGAAGAGGTCCGGCTCGAGGAAGATCTGCCCGTCGGTGATCGAGATCACGTTCGTCGGGATGTAGGCCGACACGTCGCCGGCCTGCGTCTCGATGATGGGCAGCGCGGTCAGCGATCCACCCCCGTTCTCGTCCGAGAGCTTCGCGGCGCGCTCGAGCAGGCGCGAGTGCAGGTAGAAGACGTCCCCCGGATAGGCCTCACGTCCGGGAGGTCGGCGCAGGATCAGCGAGAGCTGACGGTACGCCTGGGCCTGCTTGGTGAGGTCGTCGTAGACCACGAGGGCGGCCTGCCCGTTCCACATGAAGTGCTCGGCCAGCGCCGTGGCGGCGTACGGTGCGATGTACTGCAGGGGCGCCGGGTCCGCCGCGTTGGCGGTGACCACGATCGTGTAGTCCATGGCGCCGTTCTCACGCAGCGTCTCCACCACCGACGCCACCTTACCGGCCCGCTGTCCGATGGCGCAGTACACGCAAAGGACCCCGGTGTCCTTCTGGTTGATGATCGCGTCGACCGCGATCGCCGACTTCCCCGTCGAGCGGTCGCCGATGATCAGTTCACGCTGGCCTCGCCCGATCGGGATCATCGCGTCGATCGCCTTGATCCCGGTCTGCAGCGGCTCACCCACCGGCTGGCGCGCCACGATTCCGGGAGCGACGATGTCGATCATGCGCGAGCCCTCGACACCGTCGATGGGGCCCTTCCCGTCGAGGGGCTCACCCAGCGGGTTCACCACCCGCCCGAGAAAGCCCTTTCCGACCGGAACCTCGAGCACGCGGCCGGTGCGTCGGACCTCGTTGCCCTCGTGCAGGCTCGTCCAGTCCCCCAGGATCACGGCCCCGATGTTGTCCTCTTCGAGGTTCAGGGCGAGCGCGGTGACCGGGTCGCCGCCACCGGAGGGGGTGATCTCGAGCATCTCCGAGGCCATCGCGCTCGTGAGTCCGTAGATCCGGGCGATTCCGTCCTTCACCTCGAGGACCTCTCCCACCTCTTCGGCGTGGAGCACCTCGTCGTACTGGTCGATGGCGTTCAGGAGAACGCCCTTGATCTCGCTCGCTCGGAGCTGTGATTCGGAGTTGGCCATGGTTCTCTATCCTTGGTCCGTCGAGACGTCGGTGGTCATGAGCGTCCGCCGCATGCGCTGCAATCGGCGTCGGACGGACCCGTCGAAAATCGTATCTCCACTGCGAAAGGCGATCCCGCCCACGAGTTCGGGTCGAACCCGGACGTGGGGGATGGCCTCACGATTCAGAATGCGTGAAAGCTCCTGCCGGATCTGGTCGAGCTCCCCGTCGCCCAGCTCGCGGGCGACCGAAACCTCGACGTGCGCCCGTCCCATCTGTTCATCGACGAGCGCGCGGTACTCGACCGCCATCCGGGGCAGAAGACGCTGCCTCCTACGGTCCATCACCAGGAAGACGAAGTTCAGCACGAGGGCTGGGACCCGGTCGCCCAGGCTCTCCCGCAGCACCGTCTTCTTGGCGTCGACCCCGACTCGGGGCGTATCCAGGAAGGTGCGGAAGCGGGGCTCGGATTCGAGGAGCTGGGCCACGAGGTCCAGGGCGGCGCCGAAGTCCTCGACGGCCCCTTCCCTCGTCCCGAGCGCGAAGAGCGCGTCCGCGTAATTACGGGCGATGGTCTCTCCGGTCACCGTCAGGCCTCCGCCCGGTCGGGTCGGAGTTCCTTCAGGTACCCGGCGACCAGTTGACGATCCCGCTCATCGGTGAGCTTCTCGCCCAGGATGCTCGATGCGGCGGCGAGCGCCAGGTCGACCGCCTCCTCGCGCACGGTCTCGAGTGCACGATCCCGCTCCCGCTCGATCTCGAGCCGGGCGCGGTCCAGGATCCGGTCGCCCTCGGCGCGTGCCTTCTCCTCGAGCTCGTTGCGGATCCGCTCGGCGGCGGCTCGGCCGTCGGCCACGATCTGCTGGCTCTCCTTGCGGGCCGCGGCCAGCTGCGTCCGGTGCTCCTCGAGCAGTGCCTGCGCCTCTTCGCGCATGGCGGCCGCCTGTTCGATCGAGTTGCGAACCCCGGCCTCGCGGGCGTCGAGCGCACTCAGGATCGGCTTCCAGGCGTACTTGCCGAGAACCCACAGGACGAGCCCGAAGACGGCGATCGTCAGGATCACGATCCCGAGATCGACGCTCACCAGACCGCCGCCTCCCCCCTGCGCGAGCACGGGGAGCGGGGTCAGAAGGGCCGCCATCGCTGTGAATGCGGGAATCTTCATCGTCTCACCTTCCATCGGTGGTCGGTGCCTCGGTGCCGGGCCCCCACGGAACGGTCGGGGCCCGGCACCGACGCCGGTTTTCTCGGGGAGGCCGGACCGGCGCTCCCCGTGCTGTGTCTCGTCCGACCCCGGGTCAGATGAGCTTGAACAGCAGGGCAATCACCAGCGCGAAGAGGGCCGCACCCTCGATGAGCGCCGCCAGGATGATGGCGGAGGTCTGGATGTTACCCGCGGCCTCGGGCTGACGGGCGATCCCCTGCATGGCGGACGAGCCGATCATTCCGATCCCGATGCCCGCCCCGATCAGAGTGAGTCCGACGCCGAGTCCGGCGCCCAGGAGGCTCAGGTATTCCTTCGCGGCCGCCGGGTCCATCGTCGCAGCGACGTCCTGGAGGAGGAGGAGGGTGGAGTTCAGCATTGTTTCTCCGTCTGGTCTTGGAGTGTGATATAGTCGACCGCTGTATTCATGTGCTGAGCGGCAACCTCATGGGCCCGGTTCGGCCCGGTGACGACAATCCGCACGCCCCTCAGTGGGCGTGACGGATGAGGCCGATAAACACGGCCGTGAGCATGGCGAAGATGAACGCCTGAAGGAACGAGATGAACACCTTCAGCAGGGTGATCGCCGTAGCCGTAAGCACGGCGCTCCCCGCGACACCCGCCTGAACTGCGACCGCATCCGCGAAGATGAAGGTCAGCCCCAGGAGGGCGAGAATCAGAACTTTTCCCGCGGTCATGTTCGCGAAGAGACGAATCGCGAGGGCGAAGGGCTTGGTCAGCTTCCCCAGGGCCTCCACCGGCGTCATGATCAGCAGGATGATCGCGGAGCCCACCGGGTGCAGCCCGGGGGGCGCGTAGAAGATCGTTCGCGCGTACCCGGCCGGTCCGAGCGCACGGAACCCCGAGATCTCGACCACGAGGAAGGCGACGAAGGCCAGCGCGGCCGTCACCGAGAGCGACGCGGTCGCCGACGCCCCGAAGGGCACGAGCCCCAGGAGGTTCATGTACAGGATGAAGAAGAACAGGGTCAGGATGAAGGGCGTGTAGCCATCCGATCCATGGCCGATGTTCGCCCGCACCACCTGGTCGCGGAAGAACACCACCAGAGACTCGACCGCGTTCGCGAAGCCCGAAGGAGCCTCGTCGGGCTTCATGCGCACGAAGACGCGCGCAATACCCACGAAGGTGATCATGCAGAGCACGGCCGCCAGGAGCATGAAGACCACGTTCTTGGTCGGCGAGAAGTCGATGGCCAGAGCCCCGATCTGGATCGGGTCCCACTGCGGCAGATCGATTCTGTACCCCGCGAAGTCCAGGTACCGGCTGTCCGAGACCTTCCCCATGAGCATGGCGCCCAGGTCGAAGGTCTCCTCCGCCGCCGCTTCCTGGACGACGCCCGCTCCATCGGCGGTCCTATCGGTCATGTCCGATCGCTTCCTTCGTTCAAACCGATTCCGGTGTGCCGAAGCTCGACGAGCTCCAGCATGAGCAGCACGAACAACAGCCCCGCGAGCGACAACAGCGCCCACATGGGATCCACATCATCCCGACCGACCACCCACCAGGCGAGGCCTCCCACGGCCATCAGGCGAAGGAGCGTGCTCCCCACCCAGACGGCCAGGAACCCGAGAGAGCCCGTCCGTTGCGCCCCGAGGAGCGCGAAGACCACGAGCTGCAGGGGGAGCGCGATGCCCGCCGCGAGAAAGACGCCCCGCTGGGCGTCCGCTTCGAGCGCCAGCCATCCGACGGCCACGAACAGCGCCGTCACCCCCGAGGCGGGGATCGCGTAGCGAACCCAGCCCCTCACTCCCGATCCTCTTCGTTCCGTCGCTTCTCCTCGGCCTCCCGGGGGAAGAAGAGGAGATGCTGCAGCATACTGTAAAAACCTGCCGCCGCCCCGACCATCGCTCCCACGATCGTCAGAAGCGGCGTCGTCCCGAGCCGGCCATCGAGCCACCAGCCCAGGAGCAGGAAGAGCCCCACCGAAAGCGCGAGAGTCAGTCCGTGCCCGGAGTACCGGGCCATCGTGACCAGCGTGGCTTCCGTTTCCGGCGGCTCCTTCTCGCCGTCCGTCACGAGGCCTCTCCCATGCGTCTCACAGCCTGCTAACCTACGAGCTTGTGAAAAATTTCGCAAGCGGTCCGGAGGGGTAATCGAACCCCGTCGTTCGTCGACCCCGAAGGAGGGGTGGCGCATCCCCCTCGAAGCGGTATACTCTCGGCGTTCGTTGGAGCGTCTCGAGCCCGTCCGAAACACCCGGGGGCCCGGACCCGTCAGCCGCCGAGGACCCGGCCGGCCCGGCACTCGAGGACCCTGCCCGCACGACCGTGGGTACCTTCAGAGGTCGCTCCGACATGGACGCCTCCGGCGGGCGCCGAGACCGTTCCGTACGCGGCACACACCTCAGACAACCGAACACACCGACCGTTCAGGGAGAGAGCGTTGGCCGAAGCAGCGACTGTGCAGGACCGGGATCTCGAACTCCTCGCCGACGCCGCGCGCATGGCCGCCGATGTGCGCCGGGAAGTCGGCAAACGGGTGATCGGCCAGCGGGAGATCGTCGACGGCCTCCTCCTGGCCCTCCTCGCCAACGGCCACGCCCTGCTGGTGGGCGTGCCGGGGCTGGCGAAGACCCTTCTGGTTTCGACGCTCGCCGAGGCGCTCGACCTGGAGTTCTCGCGGATCCAGTTCACCCCCGACCTGATGCCGACCGACATCACCGGAACCGAGGTCATGGAGGAGGACCGGGCGTCGGGCACTCGCGCGTTCCGCTTCGTTAAGGGTCCGGTCTTCGCCAACGTGATCCTGGCCGACGAGATCAACCGGACCCCGCCCAAGACCCAGGCGGCGCTCCTGCAGTCGATGCAGGAGCACGCGGTCACCGCCGCCGGCCACACCTATCAGCTGCCGGCGCCCTTCTTCGTGCTGGCGACCCAGAATCCCATCGAGCAGGAGGGCACCTACCCGCTCCCCGAGGCCCAGCTCGACCGCTTCATGTTCGAGCTGAGGATCGGTTATCCTTCGAGGGAAGAGGAGGAGGCGGTGGCGCTCCAGACGACCGGGTCCCACATTCCCGAGGTGCACCCCGTGGTCTCGTCGCAGCGGCTGATCGAACTCCAGGCGCTGGTCCGCCGAATCCCGGTGGCCCCCTCGGTCGCCGCGCTGGCGGTCCGCCTGGTCCGAGCCACCCGTCCCGAGACCGGGGAGGCCTCTTCGGTAGCCACCCGATACCTGGCCTGGGGCGCGGGTCCCCGGGCCTCGCAGGCGCTGGTGCTGGGGGCGAAGGCGCGGGCGGCGGTGCGCGGAGAACCCGTCCCGACCTTCGACGACGTGCGTGCGGTGGGGCCGTCGGTCCTGGCCCACCGGGTCGTCCCCAGCTTCGAGGCCGAGGCGGACGGGATCAGCGCGCGCGATGTCGTCGCCCGGATCCTGGACGAAAGTCGAAACTGGAACCCCTGAGGCAATGAACGCGAGATCGTCCCGAACATCCGATCCGGAGTCAGCCAACGAGGGAGACGACCACCCTCCGAGTAGGAGGCCGCATTGAGCGGTCTTCTGCTGGCTCTCGCAGCTTTCTTTCTGATCCTGTCGGCACTCCTTTCCGCCGCCGAATCGGCGGTCTTTTCGGTGAGTGCCTCCCGACTCCGGACCCTTCTCGACGAGGGCTTCCGGGGCGCCGAGCCCCTTCGCAGGGCCCGCGACGTGGAGGGGGGGATGAAGGCCTCCATGTTTGCGCTGAACGTGACGCTGAACGCGGCGGTCGCGGGCCTGGTCTGTGCATGGGGCGTGCTCTTCCTCAACCCGACCTCGATCGCGTGGGTGCTCCCGCTCGTGGTGCTCGGGCTCCTCGTCATCTCGGAGGGGATCCCGCGACTTCTGGCCACCCGCCGTTCCATCCGGCTGGCGCTCCTGACCGCCCCGCTCCTCCTCTTTCTCGAGGGGCTGACGCGTCCGCTCATCGAGCCCTTCATTCGGCTCGACGACCTCCTGCAGCGCCGCAATGGCGAGGGGCTCTCGAGCGCGGACGAGCGCGAACTGCGACAGCTCACGGATCTGGGGCGGCGCGAGGGCGTGGTCGAGGAGGAGGAGCATCAGCTCGTCGAGCGGGCCTTCCGCATGGACGAGATGACCGCGTACGACATCATGACGCCGCGCGTCGACATCTTCGGCTGGCCGGACTCCCTGACCCTCGCCGAGATCGTGCCGCAGATCCGAAACGTCCCCTACTCCCGAGTGCCGGTGTACGGGGACGGGATCGACGACATCACCGGGATCCTCTACATCCGGGAGGCCTACGAGGCCTATTCCTCGGGCCGGCAGGATCTTCCGCTGTCGAAGCTCTCGCGTGACCCCTTCTTCATTCCGGGCTCCCTTCCCCTGCCCCGCCTCCTCAAGGACTTTCAGGCCCGGCGGATCCACATGGGGATCGTGGCCGACGAGTTCGGGGGCACCGATGGGCTCGTGACCCTCGAGGACGTGATCGAGGAGCTGGTCGGAGAGATCGAGGACGAGACCGACATCGCCGAAGAGAGCTTCGTGAGGATCTCGCGCAACGAGATCGACGTCGAGGGGGGCATCGAGCTGCGCGAGGTGAACTACGTCTTCAATGTCTCGCTCCCCCACCTGGAGCATCGCTCCCTGAACGGGTACCTGCTCGAGGAGTTCGGGCACGTCCCGGCCGAGGGCGAGCGTCTGTCGATCCCCGGAATCGAGATCGAGATCATCGAGGCCACCGAGACCCAGGTCGTGCGGGCCCGCCTGACCAAGACGCATCCGACGACGGCCGACGAGCTCGAGGAGGTCGAGTAGCTCGTGGCCCTTCTCATTCCCTTTCGCGGCAAGAGGCCGCAGGTGGCCGAAGACGCCTTTCTCGCGCCCAACGCCGTCCTGATCGGCGACGTCCGGGTCGAGGCCGAGGCGAGTGTCTGGTTCGGTGCGACCCTGCGGGGCGATGACCCCGAGAACCCGATCGTGATCCAGCGAGGCGCGAATATCCAGGATGGCGCCGTGGTCCATGTGGGCAACTGGGGCCCCACGATCGTGGGGCCGTTCGTGACCGTGGGGCACGGAGCGATCTTCGAGTCCTGCGAGATCGGCGAAGGGACGCTGGTCGGGATGAACGCCGTCATTCTTCAGGAGGCCGTCATCGGGCGCGAATGCCTTCTGGCGGCCGGCACGGTCGTACTCGAGGGCGCGGACATCCCCGACCGGAGTGTCGTGGCCGGGGTCCCGGGCCGAGTTCGCAAGACCCTCGACGGGTCGGCGGCGGAGTGGGTGACCCGAAGCGGGAGCCACTACCGGGACCTGTCCCGGGAGTATCTGAGACAGGGGATCGATCGGATCGCCTTTCCGGGCACCGGGGACGGATCTGATCGGCCTGACTCGCCTGACTCGTGGGACTCGTCTGACC
>SLBA01000098.1 GCA_007126575.1 Gemmatimonadota bacterium
TCCGGAGTCAGGCAAATCGCGATCCGTTCGGGCAGAATTCACCGGTCAGGTGGAGCTGACCGCGGTCAGTTCGACGGTGGGGCATCGCCCACGTCCGCAAGCGGCCGGATCTCCTCGAGCTCCTCGGCCAGCGACTCCACCTGCTTGCGGATCTCGTCGAGCACCGCCCCTTGCGGCTCCCGGGTGACCCCGGTCCCGTGCAGGAGGTTGAAGAAGAGGGTGTCCATGTGGCCGACGCTCGCGAAGGTCACCCCTTCGTCGACGATCCGGTTCAGCTGGAGCAGTTCCCTGAGTTCCAGGTTCGCCGTCACCCCACCGTCGGTCCCGAGCGGCGGGTGGGCGTGCAGGAACCGGAAGAGGACCTCGCGCAGGAACTGCATCTCCTCGACGGCCTCGCCCGCCGCGAGCCCTCGGACCGCCGCGAGGTTCCCGTAGAGTTCGGCGGACTGCTGGAAGAGGGGCTTCACATGGTCCTTCCAGGGGCCCATCGCGGGGGGAAGGAAGCTGACCATCAGCGTCAGGAACTCGGAGAGCAGTTCGGTGAGGGGCCCGTCGACCTCGTGGCTGCGGGCCCGAACCTCGAGGAGCCAGCGATCCACGATCGCCGGGCTGTGTTCCTCGAGCCAGTCGCTGACCTGATTCGGGGTCATGGACAGGCCTCCGGAGCCGGTTCTCGGGGCCCCTCGCAGAGAGGATTCACCCGAGTCGAGCGTGATTCGGTCCACTTCGGACATGGGCATACCGAGTCGATGGGGAATGGTTGGCGCGAGTCCGAATGTAAGGTACTCAAGCCGACGCCTCGGTCCCACCCCCTTGCACCCTTCGTGCCGGATCCGGATCCGGATCCGGGTCGGTCCAGGGAACGAGCCGGATCTCCATCGAAGTCCCCTCGTCGGAGCTCCGCACGAGCTGGACCCGCCCGCCCCACGACTCCACCAGTCGGCGGACGATCGCGAGCCCCAGCCCGGACCCCGAGGTGCGGGTCGAGAAGTGCGGCTCGAAGACCTTCTGCCGCACCGCCGGCGGAATCCCGCTCCCCTCGTCGTGCACCCGCAGGTGGACCATCCCGTCGACGGCCTCGACCTCGATGTGGACGTTCCCCTCCCCCTCGATCGCCGCCCGGGCGTTCTCGAGCAGGTTCACGAGCACCTCCTTGAGCTCCCCCGGGCGGGCCCGGACCGGGGGGAGGTCCGGCTCGAGTTCCGCGCTGAAGCGCACGGGGCCCTCGCCCGCCGAATACAGGTCGATCACCTCGCCGACCACCCGCTCGACCTCGACCCTCGTGAGGGGGATCGCTCCCACCGGAGAGGGGGCCGCATAGCGGGAGAAGGACGAGGCGACCGAGGCGAGCCGGTCGATCTCGAGGAGGATCGCGTCGACGTTGCGGTCGAGGATCTGATCGTAGTCCTCGGAGCCGTCGCGCCAGGCGCGCCGGATGTGCTGGATCCCGAGCTTGATCGGGGTCAGCGGGTTCTTCACTTCGTGGGCCACCTGCTGCGCCATCTCACCCCACGCCAGGATCCGCTCGGTCCGCAGCTCGTCGGTCACGTCCTCGAAGGCGAGCACGACGCCCCCGGGCGGCCCCTGTCTCGAGATCCTGCGTGCCCGGACCCGGATCCTGCGGTCGTCGATCGGGATCTCGGTCCCGGCCTCGAGGAGGCCGTCGCGCAGGTACCGCTCCGTCCACTCCCGCAGGCCGACGAGCGCGTGTGGGGACTCGCTCGGACCGGGAAGCGGCTGCCCCTGGGCGAGGCGCACCCCGAGCAGGTCCTCGGCCCGCGGGTTCGCCAGGGTCACGCGGCCCTGTGCGTCCAGCGCCACCACCCCGGTCGCGACCTCCTCCACGATCGCCCGGGTCCTGCGCGAACTCGCGACCAGCGCCTCGCGCGTCCTCGAAAGCCGGTCGACCATCCGGTTGAAGGCCGCGAAGACCGCTCCGAACTCGTCGGTCCGATCCTCGGGAAGGTGGACCCCCATGTTCCCGGACCCCACGCGCTCACTGGCGATCTGGAGCGTCTGGATGGGTCGGGTGAGCGCACGGCCCACCCCCAGCGCCAGAAGGACCGAGAGGCCGGCGCCCAGGAGGAGCGCAAACCCCAGGAGGTCGGCGATCTCGCGCTGCCGGACGGCGGTGGCCCCCGCCTGGAGGGGAGAGGGAGCGGCCAGCACGAGCCCCCCGGGGATCCGCTGGTACGCCACCACGTACTCCCACCCGCCCAGCGTCGCCATGCTGGTGGCGGTGAGCTCCTCGCCGCGCCCGACGTCCTGCTGGATCGCGGGGGGCAGCCATCCCTCGTAGAGCCCGAGTTCGACCAGCTCCCGCATCGAGCCCCCCACGAGCTGTCCCCCGTCGTAGAGGAGGAGGTCGGCCCCGACCCTCGAGGCCAGCAGGTCGAGCGCCCCCTCGACGTCGAAGAACCACGAGGCGGCGTCGTCGACCGCTCGCGCCGCGAGCGCCTCGGCCGTGCGCATCGAGACGCCCGCCAGGGTCTGGTAGGCAAGCGCGCCGAACAGGAGGGTGGGCAGGAGGAAGAAGGCGAAGAGTGCCATGGTCACCCTCCCCCGGAAGGAGGTGAGCGCCGCGGCCGCTCGCTTCGGCCCGTCTCCCGGTCCCGTCGAGAGACGGCGTCCCCCGGTCCAGAGCAGGAGGATGAGCACGAAGGTCATCAGGAGCAGCAGCGAGCCCCGGGCCACCAGGAGGAGCCCTCCGGGAAGCTCCAGGATGTAGTGGCCGTGGTAGAGTTCGCCGGGGTACTCGACCTGCGTCTCGCCCTGGAATCCGTCGCGCGTGCTCACCCATCGCACCCCGAGCTCCTCGACCGGGCGCTCTCCGGGAAGCATGGGGATCAGGACGAGGGGGTCGGGCTCGGTCCGGGCCGGGGTGAACAGCGGCCCGAGGGGAGACTCCACGGCGAGCCCGCGGCGCGGAGGTATGACCGCAGTCACCACGCTTCCGTCGCCGACCGACGCGGCAGACATGTAGTGTGCATCGGAGAGATTGAAGCGCTGCAGCGTCACCCGATCCGTCGTGAGGGCCTGAAGGATCAGCTCCACGGGGATCCGCGGTCGCAGGGTGGGGACCCCGATCCGGAGCTCCTCGCGCGCGACCCCGTCGGGCGACCACCAGGTGAGCCATACCGGAACCCCCTCGCGGGCCAGGCCGCTCTCGGTCCACGCGGAGTAGAGGACCTCGACGGGATCCCGACCCGTGCGGGCCATGGTTCGGGCCTCCTCTCCGGTGCGCAGGAGGAGGAATTCAAGGAAGGGGTCCGGCCGGGTGCCCAGCGTCTCGATTCGCTCCTCGGCCACCGCGATCCGGGCCTCGACCCGTTCACCCCAGGCCCAGGGCAGGATCAGCGTTCCGGACACGGTTACCACCGCCACCCAGCGCAGGAGCCCGGTCCGCCAGCGCTCGTCCGATCCCAGGGCGTGGGTCACGAGAGCGAGCGGCACGACCCACCCGAGCCCCGCGACGAGGGGGAACGACGCCGTGTTCCTCACCCACCAGGCTCCCCCGAACCCGAGGAGGAGAGCCAGGGTGATCCCGGCCGCGAAGGTCCATCCGCGGAGGTCCGGCGTCTCCCTGCGACCCGCCATCAGGACCGGAAGCAGGAGGACCGACAGTGCCAGCGCCGCCGTGCCCTGGAAGAGGACCCAGATGGCCTCGGGCGCCGCCAGGAGATCGCGCGAGGCGCCCTGCCCGAACAGAAGGATCAGCCCGAAGCCCAGCCCGATCCCGATCGGTGCCGAAAGCCATGGGGGGACCCGCCGGATCGCCCCCGCACGCAGGAACCCGAGCAGGAACACCCCGCCGGCCGCCAGGGTGAAGACCCCGCCGAGGGAGAAGGTGAAGGGCCCGGGCAGGAGGAAGTCGGCGGGAGAGAAGAAGCGGGGGCCTCCCAGGAGCGAGCCGAGCGGGAGGATCGCGAGGGTGGGCAGGAGGGCGCCGGCCGCCAGCCCCAGCCCCGGGGGGCGGGCACGCGTGCCCCAGGTGATCAGTCCCCACGAGAGGAGGAGCAGGAGGAGGACGGCGACGATCCAGCGGCGCTCGAGTCGCTCCCGGACCGCCGCCTCCGATGGGGGCGTGAGGGTGACCGAAAAGAGGATGTCGCCGGCCCACCGGAGGTCCCAGACGCTCTCTTCCTGGACACGGTCGGAGCGGGCCACCTGGATCGCCGCCCCGGTCTGCCGATGGAAGCGGGAGACGAAGTCGCCGGTCACATCTTCGAGCGAGGCGGGCAGATCGGCCCTCAGCAGGGTCGCCGCCATCGCGGTCCCGCGACCCTCGGGGAGGGGTCGGATCACGTAGAGGTAGCCGAAGAGCGCGCCCTCCTCGTAGGCGTAGGGCCGCAGCCCGAGGCGAACGGTCCGCGGGATCGGTCCCTGGTGGCTGCCGTCCCAGGCCAGCAGCTCGCCCCCGGGGCCGAAGACGCCGACGGCGTCGACGCCGGGAGGGCGGAGCTCCGACGGAAGGGTCGTGGGCACGAGATCGCCCTCCCCCTCGAACTCCGCGACCAGGCGCGCGGCCGCATCCTCGCCCGCCAGGAGGAGGTCGTCGAGCTCCCCGGCGAGCGTTTCGCGGACATCAGCCTCCCAGACCACCGCCCGCTCGGTCCAGCCCGACGACACCCGGTGCAGGTGCGCCTCGGCGACGAAGCCCAGGGTGATCGCCGCCAGGAGTCCGGCCAGCGCCCAGCGGGGCGCCAGATGCCGATCGGCCAGGAGGAATCCGCCCGAAACCGCCGCCAGCGCCGCGACCGCGAGCCAGAGGGGATGATGGGTCGCCGCCCACATCGCCGTCAGGACGATGGCGAAGTGGAGGAGGGCTGCGGGGGCGAGGGGGCGGAGAGTCACCGGAGGATACGGGTTGCGTCAGAGGGACAAAGGCCGGAAGATTGCGACCGTGGCGCACGCCGCCGGCCGCGGTCACTCCCGAAAAGATGGGTCACCGGGGGGCGGCGGGACAGGGGACCACCCCCCGACCCCGAGGGTAGAACGGAGAATACGATGGTGTTTCGGGCTCCCCACCCTTCCTGAGCAGGAGACAGTCGATCATGCGATCTCTCATTCCGATCCCCCTGGCCGCGAGCCTGCTGCTTCTCGCGGTCGCCTCGCCGTCTCCCTCTCCCGCCGAAGCCCAGAGCGTGACCGTCGACGAGGGGGTCTTCGTCATCTCGATGAACGGCCAGCGGGTGGGAACCGAGAGCTTCACGATCCGGCGGTCCGGCTCGGGCGACGATGCCCAGATCATCGCGACCGCCGAGATCCAGCTCGAGCTCTCGGAGGGGCTCACCGACCTGCGGCCCTCGCTGCACGCGGTGGGACGGGACATGGCGGTCTACGCCTACCAGATCAAGGTGTCGGGCGGCCACCAGGAGGAGCTCACGGTGCGTGAGGGCGACCGGAGGTACATCACGCGGGTCCGTTCGGAGCGGGGAGAGAGAGAGCGGGAGTTCCGCGCCGCCCCCGGAACCCTGCTGCTCGATTCCGACGTCGCGCACCAGTTCCACTTCCTGGCCTCGCGGCTCACGGGGGGCGCCACGACGATCCCGGTGATCTCGCCGCGCGAGGGCCGCCAGTACGAGCTGCGGGTCTCGGAGGTCGGCACCGAAAGCATCCAGATCGGTGGGGCGAGCGTCCAGGCGAGGCATCTGCGCCTGCAGGGAGAGGGAGGCACCCGGGACATCTGGCTCGACAGCGAGGACCGGGTCCTGCGTGTGGAGCAGGCGGACCGGGGATACACGGCCGTACGGCAGGCCCTTCCCTGACCCGAATTCCCGGGGTGGTGAAGAACCGCCCGTACTTCTCTCGTAGGCAGGGACAGGAACTTCGAACCCAGCCTTCCGCGGAGAGAGAATGACCGAACATCCCTTTGAGCCCCTGGCCGGGAGCCGCCTCACCCCGGGAATGCGCCGAACGGGCCGACGCCGTCCATCGGCCCGGGTCCGGACGCCCCCGAGCCCACGGCGTCTCCCGGGGCTGCTCGCGCTGGGCGCGTTGGCGCTGGCCCTTCTTCAGGCGAGCGCGCTGGGTGCCCAGGTGGCCCCGAGCCCGCAGGCGATCAGCCTGGACGAGGCCATCGCGATGGCGATGGATCGGAATCCCTCCGTCCTCGTTCCCGAGGCCGAGATCGAGGCCTCGCTCTGGAACGTGCGGGCGGCGCGCGCCTCCCTTCTCCCGTCGGCCTCGGTGTCGGGCGGGGTCTCGTGGCAGGGATCCGGCGAGGAACGGCTGGGGAGCCTGACCTCGGGGGAACTGGGGCTGATCGACCAGCCGAGCTGGTACTTCTCGCAGTACAACGCCGGACTCTCGTACTCCCTCAGCGGCGCCACCCTCCTCGCCCCGCGCGAGGCCCGGGCCGGTCTGGAATCCGCCCGAGCCCGCTCGACGTCCGCCGCCAACACCCTCCGGCTCGAGGTGACCCGCGCCTACATCGAGGTCCTTCGGCGGGACGAGGCCGTGCGTCTGGCGGACAGCGAGATCGAACGGGCGTCGGCCAATCTCCGGCTCGCCGAGGCCCAGGTGGCGGTGGGCGCGGCGACCCAGCTCGATGTCCGACAGGCCCAGATCGCCGTCGGGCGAGCCCGTGTGAACAAGACGCGGGAGGAGGGCGAGGCGGGCAATGCCCGGATCGGCCTCCTCGTACTCCTCGGCCAGGAGCCGATCGGTGCCGAGGGGCTGCGACTCACGACGTCGTTTCCACTCGAGGCCCCGACTCTCGACGAATCGGCGCTGATCGCCGAGGCGCTCGAGGGGAATCCGGAGCTGGCCCAGCTCCGCGCCCAGGAGGAGCAGGCGCGGGTGTCGGTGCGCTCCGCCCAGACCGCGTACCTGCCCTCGCTCAACGCCCAGGCCGGCTGGAGCGGCTTCACGCGCCAGGCCTCGGACGGGCAGCTGCTCATCCAGCAGGCCGAAGCCCGGGTGGCGGGTCAGATCCAGCAGTGCCAGTTCCAGAACGAGCTGTTCTCGCGGCTCGCGGACCCGCTCCCCCCGCAGAACTGCGGGATGCTCGCCCTCGACCAGGCATCGCGCGACGCGATCCTCGCGGGCAACCAGGCCTTCCCGTTCGACTTCACCCGGCAGCCCCCGTCGGTCGGTCTCTCGATCTCGATTCCCGTCTTCCAGGGGCTCCAGCGGCAACGCCAGATCGAGAGTGCCAGGGTCCAGCTCCGCTCCGCCCGGCTGCGCGAGGACGACCGCGCCCGTAGCCTTCGGGGCGACGTCGCCCGGAGTGTGACGACCGTTCGCACCGCGCTCGCCACGGCCCAGCTCGAAGAAGAAAACCTGGAGGTGGCCCGGGCCCAGCTGCGCCTCGCGCGGGAGCAGTACCAGGCCGGGATGGTCGACTTCCTCCAGCTGGCGGATGCCGAGAACATCCTGGCGCGCGGGGAGCGGGAGTTCCTGGCCGCCGTCTTCACGGTCCATGAGGCACTTGCCGGGCTCGAAGCCACGGTGGGTCGCCCGCTTATCCAACGTTGAGGAGTCGGAGCATGTCGGGAACGCGCAAGATCGTGATCGGGATCGTGGTGCTCGTGCTGGTCCTGGGGGCTGCCGCCATCAGCGTGGCGCAGAGCCAGGACCGGTCGGTGGACGTGAGGGCGTCGGCGGTGATCGAGCGGGACCTGGTCGCCACGATCACGGCCACCGGCAACGTTCGGGCGCGCCGTGAAGTGAACATCTCGTCCGACGTGATGGGCCGGGTGATCGAGCTCAACATCGAGGAGGGCGACGAGGTGGACCGCGGCGATGTCCTCCTCCGGCTCGACCCCTCGCAGACCCAGGCGGCGGTCTCTCGGGCCCGGGCCGCGCTGGCCCAGGCCGAGGCACAGGTCGCCCAGCAGCGGGCCAACATGGTGCAGGCGCGTCGGGAGCTCGATCGCCTCGAGGGGCTGCGCGCCCGCGACTCCGAACTCGTCTCCAACCAGGCGCTCGAAGAGGCCGATACCCGCCTGCAGGTGCAGCGCTCGCTGCTCCAGTCGGCGGAGTTCGGGGTCGAGCAGTCGCGGGCCGGGCTCAGCGAGGTCGAGGAGCAGCTCTCCCGCACCACGATCCTGGCCCCCATCTCGGGGCGTGTCACCCGCCTCAACATCGAGGAGGGGGAGATGGCCGTGGTGGGAACGATGAACAACCCCGGCTCGCTCCTGCTCACGATCAGCGACCTCTCGGTGGTCGAGGCCGTGCTCGCGGTCGACGAGATCGACATCCCCCAGATCGCCCTCGGGGACTCGGCCACGGTCGAGCTCGACGCCCTTCCCGGTCGGGTCTTCGCCTCGCGTGTGGCAAAGATCGGCAACTCCTCGATCCAACCCCAGGGAGGCGGATCGCAGGGGTCGGTCGACTACGAGGTGATCCTCACGATCCTGGAGCCGCCGATCGAGCTGCGCCCCGACCTGTCGGCCACCGCGGACATCATCGTCGACCGCCGGCCGAACGCCCTTTCGGTGCCGATCATCGCGGTGACCCTTCGGGGCGGAGACGAAGATGACGACGAGGACGAGGAGCCGGTCGAAGGGGTCTTCGTGGTGCGCGACGGGAAGGCGGTCTGGCAGCCCGTGGAGCTGGGGATCACCGGACAGGAGCACTTCGAGATCCTCTCGGGGCTCGAGGCGGGGGACTCGGTCGTGAGCGGTCCCTACCAGCGCATCCAGCTCCTCCGTGACGGAGACGCCATACGGGTGGAGCCGCGTGCCTCCCGAACCCCGTCGAACTGACCCGAGGAGCACCCCTTGCAACTGATCGAAGGCGCCAGACTGGCCCTGATGCAGATCCGCCAGGAAAAGCTGAAGAGCGGGTTCAGCGTCCTGGGCGTCGTGATCGGGGTCATGTTCCTGATCGTTGTGGTCAGTGTGGTCGAGGGCATGGATCGCTACATCACCGAGGACTTCGCGGAGGTCGTCTACGGGGTCAACACGATCCAGGTCCGGCAGACCCCCAGTGTGCAGATCGGCGACGGGGGGGCCCAGTGGCGGGAGATGCAGCGTCGCCCGCGGGTGACGCTCGACGATGCCCGGGCGATCCGCGAGGGCCTCACGGTCCCCGCGCTCGTCGGAGTCCAGACCGGAGCCACCCGGCCGGTCCGGACCGAGGAGGGCCGCCGGGCCGAGAACGTCCAGGTCTCGGCCATCTCCCCCGAGGTCCTTCAGATCCGGGCCTTTCACGTCAGCGAGGGGAGGCCCTTCTCTCCCCAGGAGGCCGCGCGCGGGGTTCCCGTGGCGATCCTCGGGCAGGCGGTGGCCGAATCGCTCTTTCCGGACGAGGGCGGACTCGAGTCGCGCATACGGATCGGGGGATTCCCCTACCGGGTCGTGGGGGTTCTGGAGCCGCAGGGATCGCTCTTCGGGATCTCGCTCGACAACGTGATCCTGATTCCGGCGCAGTCCCGGGCGGGCGACATCCTTCCCGAACGGGGCGCCGTGGGCTCGATCATCGTACAACCGCGTGACCCCGCGCACGTGCGCACCGTGCAGGCCGACATCGAGTCCGCCATGCGCGTCACGCGCCGGCTCGGGCCGACCACTCCCAACGACTTTCACATCGATACGGCCGAAGAGTCGCTCGCCTTCTGGGATCAGATCAGCACGGTGCTCTTCATCGCGCTTCCGGGCCTGGTCGGGATCTCGCTCGTGGTCGGGGGCATCGTGATCATGAACATCATGCTGGTCTCGGTCATGGAGAGGACCCGTGAGATCGGTGTGCGCAAGGCGCTGGGCGCCCGCAGGCGAGATATCATCTCGCAGTTCCTGGTCGAGTCGACGACACTCTCGGGGCTCGGAGCGCTGATCGGTGTGGCGATCGGGATCGGACTGACGGCCATCGTTCGCGCCACGACCCCCCTGCCCGCGGCGATCGCCCCGCACTGGGTCGCGCTGGGGGTGGCCCTCGGCATGACGGTCGGGATTCTCTCGGGGGTCTATCCGGCCGTCCAGGCCTCCCGCCTCGATCCGGTGGAGGCGCTGCGCCGTGAGTAGCCGCTCCTGGACGCCGACCCAGCTCCGGCACGGGGTGACCGAGGGGATCCGGATCGGGCTGGACTCGATCCGCGCGAACCCCTTCCGCTCGGGCCTCACGATCCTGGGCATCGCCGTGGGGGTCTCGGTCGTCGTGATCATGGCCTCGCTCATTACCGGGATCCGGGGAACGGTCCAGGAGGGGATCGAGTCGGCGGGGCCCCGAAACTTCTACGTGACCCGGTTCGACCTCTCCGAGGTCCGGCTGATCGGCGACGGAAGCCAGCCGGACTGGCTGCGCCGCCGCCCCATCACGGTTACGGAGGCCGAGCGAGCCGACCGGCTCCCCGCCGTGGAGAGCGCGGTGATCAGCTTCGGACTTCAGGACCCGGGGGCGGGGGGCGGTGTGACCGTCTCGACCGAGGGCCGCCGGATCACGGGGGTCAGCGGGGCGGCGGAGTCGTCTCGATGGCCCGAGTACCGCGAGGGCCACTTCACCCGCGGGCGAAACTTCATTCCGGTCGAGGTCGAGCAGGCCCGCTCGGTCGTGGTGGTCTCGCAGCAGCTCGCCGACGACCTGTTCGGAAGCGACGACCCGCTCGGGCGCCGGATCCGGGTCTCGGCCGGCCCCGCCGACCCGGTCCCCCTGACGATCGTGGGCGTCTACCAGACGGCCGACAACCTCTTTTCGGACCAGGTCGGACAGGTGGTGGTGATCCCCTCCACGACCGCGATCCGGCGCATGAAGATCGACGACGAGTGGGGCCAGATCGTGGTCGTGCCCCGGGCCGACGTACCCCTCGATCTCGCCGAGGACCAGGTGATCGCCATGATGCGAAGCGTCCGGGGGCTCTCGCCGGGAGAGGCGAACGACTTCTCGATCCTTCGCTCGACCCAGATCCTGGAGCTCTTCGACGACTTCACCGGGGTCTTCTTCATCGTGATGCTCTCCCTCTCGTCGGTGGGACTGCTCGTCGGGGGCGTCGGGGTCGTCGGCATCATGCTGATCTCGGTGACCGAGCGTACCCGCGAGATCGGGATCCGCAAGGCGCTCGGGGCCACCCGGGGCGAGATCCTCTGGCAGTTCCTCGTCGAAGCCGGGATGCTCACCGCGATCGGGGGCGCAGTGGGCCTCCTGCTGGGGGGGATGGTGTCACTCGGGGTCACCTCGTTCACCCCCGTTCCGGCGTCGATCCCCCTCTGGGCGGTTGCCACGTCGCTGGTCATGGCCGTGATTACGGGCATGCTCTTCGGGCTCCTGCCCGCCCTGCGGGCGGCCAGGATGGAGCCGGTCGACGCCCTCCGCCACGAATAGCATGCGGCTTCCACCTCATCCGGGTCCCAGCACATGAGCGCCACCTACTCCACACCCGACCAGCCCCTCGACTTGCTGGCGGTCTTCGCCCATCCCGACGATGCCGAGCTCCTCTGCGGCGGGGCGCTCGCCCTCGCCGCCGAGCGAGGCGAGCGGGTCGGGATCCTCGACCTGACCCGCGGCGAGATGGGCAGCCGGGGCACCCCCGAGCTTCGGGCGAAGGAGGCGGATGCCGCTGCCGAGATCCTGGGGGTCTCGCTGCGGTGGAACGCCGGGCTCCCGGACGGTCGCCTCGAGGACTCCCACGACGCCCGGCGGGCGCTGGCGAATCTCCTGCGGATGCTTCGGCCGGGGGTCGTCGTGACGCACTGGCTCGACGGCCGCCACCCGGACCATCGCGCCGCCTCGGCCCTCGTCCGCTCGAGCGTCTTCCTGGCGGGGCTCCGGAAGCTCGAAAGCCCCCACGCTCCCTTTCGGCCCCGCAAGGTCATCCACTCGATCCTCTTTCGCGAGGATGCGCCTCCCCCCTCCTTCGTCCTCGATGTGACCGCGGTCATGGACCGGAAGATGCGGGCGGTCGCGGCCTTCGAGTCGCAGTTCGGGGGCAATCGGGGAGCCGGCGAGGTGTATCCGGGGGGAGACCGTGCGCTCCCCGATCAGATCCGGGCCCAGATGGCCCACTGGGGGTCCCGGATCCGGGTGGAGTACGGGGAGCCCTTCTGGACCCCCGAGACCCTCTCCTTTCCCTCGCTCACCGACGTCCCGGTGAGCTCACTCTGAGTCCGAGGACCCGGACTCGCAGCGAACTTCGAGGAGAAGCCTTCGCCAGCTGGGGGTTTCGGGTCCCGAGACCCGAAGGGCCTTCGCCACGGCCCTGCCCCCCTCGAGAAGCCAGGGCGCGAGCCACCGCCCGATCTCGGCCGGCAGGTGCCCCAGCGGCTCCCCCGAAGCCACGTGCACCCATACCTGCGGCGGTTCCTGGACGGGTGGGTCGGGGATCAGGGTCAGGGTGTCGCCCTCCCGCACCCCCTCGAGGGTCCGCTCCCGATGCTCGAAGAGGGTGCCGTGCACCGTCGCGCGGAATCGGCGGGGACGCTCGAAGGGAAACCCGCGCTCCTCCCCGTCAAAACCGAATTTGAGTTCTGTTTCATCGCTCGTCTCGTCGGGCCCACGTTCGGTCATCGGCGCAAGGTGCTCCCGGCACGGTGGAATCATGAAGGGTGAGGCGGGGAGGGCGGGCGCCGCAGCGCAGCCCCGCG
This sequence comes from Gemmatimonadota bacterium, assembly GCA_007126575.1. Taxonomy (GTDB): domain Bacteria; phylum Gemmatimonadota; class Gemmatimonadetes; order Longimicrobiales; family Gaopeijiaceae; genus SLBA01. Next base: position 12,522 of record SLBA01000098.1, read on the forward strand.
GTCGATCCGGTACCGGACGGGTTCAGCCCGGTCCCCCCCGGCCGTATCTTACCCTGTTAAGGATGGCGAGACCCGGGCGCGCTTTCCACCCCCCACTCAACCCCCTGCCTCCCCGATGCTCTATCTCGACCACGCCGCCACCTCTCCCCTGCGTCCCGAGGTGCTCGACGCGATGGACCGGGCACGTTCGGTCGCATGGGCGAACCCGTCGGCCCGACACGAGCCCGGGCGAAGGGCCCGGGGGATGCTCGAGGACGCTCGGGAGCGGGTGGCCTCGATCCTGGGCTGCTCTCCCCGCGAGGTCTACTTCGTGCGGGGCGGGACCGAGGCGAACAACCTGGCGATCCAGGGGCTCTGGCGACATGCCTCGCAGCCCGCAGCCGCCGGGGGAGGGCCGGGCCGCCTCGTGATCTCGGCGCTCGAGCATTCGTCGGTGTCGGAGCCGGCCGACGCCCTGGAGGCGCTGGGGGTCGAGGTCACCCGGCTCGGGATTCACCGAGACGGCTCCCTCTCCGAGGAGGCCCTGGGCGAGGCCCTCTCTCCCCACCCCTTCCTGGTCTCGATCCAGGCCGTCAACTCGGTGACCGGGCTCCGGCTGCCCCTCGACCCCGTCCTGAGCGCGACGGGCGCTCGGGGCGTTCCGCTCCACATCGACGCGGTCCAGGCGATCGGCAGGATCCCCCTTCCCTCGCTCGAAGACCGCCCCGACTCCCCGGTCCTGATGACGATTTCGGGCCACAAGCTCGGGGGTCCGCGGGGGTCCGCGGTGCTCACCGTGCCCCGCTCGCTTCCCTGCCGACCGCTGCTGTTCGGGGGCGGGCAGGAGCGGGGACTCCGACCGGGAACCGAAGACGTCGAGGCGGCGCTGGGGTTCGCGACGGCGCTCTCGATCGCGACGGACGCCCGGACGAGCGAAGCCGAGCGGCTCACGGTGCTGCGTTCGGGCCTCGAGACCCGGATCCTCGAGGCCATCCCCACCATCCGGGTCCACACCTCCGAGGGGCCCAGGGCGCCGCACATCCTGCACCTCGGCGTTCCCGGACTCGACTCCGAGCTTCTCCTGGCCGCCCTCGACATGGAGGGGGTCGCCGGGTCCGCCGGGTCCGCGTGCCGCAGCGGGGTACCCGGCCCCGGACCGACCCTCGAAGCCCTCTACGGGAACGAGGCCGGGGGGCATGCCTCGCTCCGACTGTCTCTCGGATGGAACACCACCGCAGCCGAGGTGGAAGAAGCCGGGGAGCGAGTGGTGTCGGTGATCCGGCGCATGCTCGAGTTCGAGGGGAATGAACGGGAGACTTCAGTGGGGAATCCAGCCAGATGAATCGACGCATTCTGGTCGCCATGTCCGGGGGGGTCGACTCTTCGGTGGCGGCGGCGCTTCTCGTCGAAGCCGGTCACGAGGTGATCGGGGTCACGATGAAGACTTTCTGCTACGACGAGACCGCGGGACCCTCGCGCACCTGCTGCGGACTCGACGGGATCCTCGATGCGCGCTCGGTCGCGGACCGGCTCGGAATCCGCCACCTGGTCTTCGACGTCGAAGAGGAGTTCACGCGGGACGTGATCGACGACTTCGTGGACGAGTACGCCGCGGGGCGGACACCGAACCCCTGCGTGCGCTGCAACTCGAACACCAAGTTCCGCGACCTGCTGGCCCGCGGCCGGGCGCTCGGGTGCGACGGGATCGCGACCGGGCACTACGTGCGGGCTGAGCACTCGGCCGAGGGCTCCCACCTTCTGCGTGGAGAGGACGCCGAGAAGGACCAGGCGTACTTCCTCTGGGGGCTCCCCCGGTCGATGATCCCGCAGCTGCACTTTCCCCTGGGCGCGCTCACGAAGCCCCGGGTACGGGAGCTGGCTCGCGAGCGAGGGTTCATCACCGCGGACAAGCCCGAGTCGCAGGAGATCTGCTTCGTGCCCTCGGGAGACTATCGGGAATTTCTCTCGCAGCGGCTGCGCCCCCGCCACCCGGCGCTCGAGCCGGGGGACCTGGTCACCTCGGACGGCAGGGTCCTGGGCCGGCACGACGGCTACGCGGGGTTCACGGTCGGGCAGCGGCGCGGCCTGGGAGGCGGATTCCCCGAGCCGTACTTCGTGCTCGAGATTCGGCCCGAGACCCGGCAGGTCGTGGTCGGCCCCCGCGAGGAACTCACCGTCGCCGGGCTCGAGGCGACGGGGGCCAACTGGCTCACGGCTCCCCCCGAGCCCGGCACCGAGGTCGGGGTTCAGATCCGGCACCGCGGTCGCTCGATTCCGGCTCGTATCGAGTCGATCGAGAACGATCGATGGAGCTGCCGCTTCCATGCGCCCGAACCGGCCGTGACCCCGGGTCAGTCGGCCGTCGTCTTCAGTGGTTCACGACTGCTCGGGGGCGGGCGGATCGAACGCACGGTGCGCCTGGAGCGCCCCGACGGCTCGACCGGGACCGAGGATCAGTACCGGAGCTCGGCGCTGCGCGCAAAGGCCTCCATGGCCTCACGCTCCGAGTCGGAGAGCTCCGCGGGGATGTCGACGCGCACCTCGACGAATTGATCGCCGGTCCGCTCCCCCTTCGAGATTCCCTGGCCGCGGACCCGGAAGCGGGTGCCGCTCTGTGTGCCCGGAGGCACGCGGAGCACGACGTGCTTTCCCCCGACGGTCCGGACCCGGATGCGTGATCCGAGGGTGGCCTGGGCCACGTTGATCGGCACCGTGACGTGCACGTCGAGCCCTTCGCGGCGAAAGAACCGATGCGGCTGCACCTGGAAGGTCAGGATGATGTCCCCGGGTGGGCCTCCATTCATCCCGCGCTCCCCCTGCCCCGAGATCCGGATTCGGTCCCCGCTCTCGACGCCGGCGGGCACCTTCACCTGAAGGGTCCGCGTCTGCCGGACGCTCCCCGTGCCCGCACACGATGTGCACGCCGCTTCGGGGATCCTTCCCCGGCCACCACAGGCGGGACAGGGCCGGTTGACCGCGAAGCCGCCCTGGCCGAACGAGACCGTGCCCGATCCGGTGCACTCCTCGCACCGTGCGAGGCGGGTGCCCGGCCGCGCCCCCGATCCTCCGCAGGTCGCACAGCTTTCGGTGATCGGGACCTTCAGGTTCAGCTTCCCGCCCTGCACCGCCAGCTTGAAGGAGATCTCGGCGGAAAGCTCCGTATCGGGCCCCTTCTGGGGACCGGTGCTCCGGGGCGAGTCCGCGCCCCCCCGCCGGCCGCGGTCGAAGATCGAGGAGAAGATGTCTCCCAGCCCGCCGAGGTCGTCGAACGAGAAGCCCTGTGCGCCATCGCCGGGTGCACCGCCCGGCCCCGGTCGCCCGGCCCCCGGACGCTGGGGCCCGGCGCCTCGGGTGCGGCCTCCCATCCCGAAGGCACCGAATTTCCGCATCTGGTCGTACTGCTTCCGCTTCTCGGGGTTGGAGAGGACCCCGTACGCCTCGCCGATCGCCTTGAAGCGCTCCGCGGCGTTCTCGTCACCCTGATTGGCGTCAGGGTGGAATTTCTTGGCCAGCTTGCGGTAGGCCTTCCGGATCTCGTCGGTGTCCGCCTTTTCCGAGACGCCGAGGATCTTGTAGAAGTCTTTCGTCTGGGCGCTCATCGACCCTCCCCCCGAGGTGACTCGCTCATCCGTCCACTTTCAAGACCGAAACCCTCGCCGGCCGGACCAGGTGGCCCTTGAACAAAACGCCCTTCTGGAGGACCCGGCTGACCGTGTCGTCGTCGTCCTCGGACTCGGCGGGCTCCCGCATCACGGCCTCCATCAGCTCCGGATCGAACACCTCTCCATGGGGCTCGAGGGTCTCGACCCCCGAGTCGGCGAGCGCCCGCTTGAGCTTCCGCTCCACGAGCTGGACCCCTTCGAGGACCGACTCCGCCGTGACGCCCTCGGTATCGATCCCGACCAGGCGGTCGAAGTCGTCGAGCACGTCGAGCAGCGAGCCGATGAGCGCGGCCTGGGCACGGGTGCCCGACTGCCCGAGCTCCTCGCGGGTGCGCTTTCGGTAGTTCTCGAACTCGGCGGCCAGCCGGAGGTGGCGATCGCGCATTTCGGCGAGCTCCGCCTCGAGCCCGCTGAGCGGATCGTCCGACTCCTGGACCGAGTTCACCTCGTCCGGGAAGGAGTCCTCGTGCGTGGGCTCGTCGAGCCCGAGCGCTTCGTCGGATTCCTCCCGATGCGGTCCGGCATCCTGTTCGGAATTCCCGGATTCACTGCGATCTGACATCATCGTGTTCCCCTGCGTCCTGAGTTTCTGAAGGAAGAGGCGTGCACGCCACACGCACCGCCTCCAGAGGGAGTCCTTACCCTCGCCCATGAATCGAGTTCGCGTCCGTGAGGAGCCGGTGAAGGGCATGCTGCACCGCCCGGACCTTCACCTCCGAGCGCCCACCGGGAAGCCGGACCGGCTCCGTCCATTCCCGCTCCGGAGTCCGAAAGCCGAACCACACGGTGCCGACCGGCTTGTCGGGTGACCCACCGCCGGGGCCGGCGATCCCGGTGATCCCGACCCCGACCTCGGCCTCGAAGCGACGGGCCACCCCGGCGGCCATCGCCCCGGCCACCGCGGCGGATACGGCGCCCCCGCGCTCGACGGCTTCGGCATCGACATCCAACAGGGTCACCTTGGCCCGGTCGGAATAGGCCACGACGCCGCCCAGCACCACGTCGGAGCTGCCCGGAATGTCGGTGAGTCGGGCCGCGAGCATTCCCCCCGTGCAGCTTTCGGCCAGCGCGATCCGCCATCCCCTCGCCCGCAGGGCCTCGAGCACCGACTCGGCGAGGTCCCCGGAGGGTGACTCGTAGCGCCAGGCCTCGAGCACCGAGTCCACCTTCCGGAGGACGTCGGTGAGCCGATCCTCGGCCCCCGGTCCCGTCGAGGAAAAGACCAGCTTCACCCCCCGTACGGATGGGTGGTACGCGAGATTCACCCCCGAGCCCGACGGCATCCGGGACTCGAGATGCTCCGCGAGCGCCGACTCCGGAATTCCGGTCGTCTGGACGATCCGGCGCGCCGATCGCGACGGGCGCGGGCCGAACCACCGGTCGAAGACCGGGCCCAGCCGCTCGGAGGCCAGGTGCTTCATCTCGGACGGGACCCCGGGCAGGAGGACCAGTCGCCCCTCGGCTCCCTCGAGCGCCAGCCCGGGCGCCGACCCGACGTCGTTCCACAGGACCTCGGCCCCCTCGGGCACCAGCGCGATCCGATGGTTCGTCGCCGGCAGTCGATCCATTCCGCGCGATCGGAACCGTCGGTGGAGCTCGTCGAGCACGTCGGAGTCGGTTGCCAGAGGGGTCCCGAAGAGCTCGGCCACGACCTCGCGGGTCCGATCGTCCTCGGTCGGTCCCAGGCCCCCGGTCGCCACCACGACCCCGGCCCGGCCGCTCCATCGCAGAGCGGACCGAAGGCCCTCGCGGATCCCGGTCGGCGCGTCTCCCACCGAAAGGATCCGCTCGACCACGAAGCCGTGGTTCGTAAGGAACGCCGCGAGCCAGGCCGCGTTCGTGTCCGTCCGGTCGCCGAGCAGGAGCTCATCGCCGATCGTGAGGATCACGGCCGATGGGTGATTCGGCGCCGGCGTCGTCACGACGGATCCCCGCTGCGCTCCCTTGCGAGCGCCCGATTCTGCCAGAGGTACACCCCCATCGAGTACACGGTGAGGATCAGGGCGACCGCGAGCCCGAGGGCGACCACAGAGCCGTGGAAGACCGCCCAGCCCTCCCAGAGACCCGTCTGGGTCCATTCACGCTCGTGTGCGATGCGAACCAGCGAGTACCAGAGGAGGAGTGCCCCGGAGAAGATGTTCTGGGTGAAGGCCTTGATCTTCCCGGAGGGCCCGGCCGAGATCACCGAGCCCCGTCGCGCCGCCCAGCTCCGAAGCACGGTCACCGCGACTTCCCGGCCGAAGATCACGATCAGGACCCAGAGCGGCATCGCGCCCCAGACCGGAATGTCCGTGAACGGGTCCGGACGCTGCGAGACGAGGTAGAAGGGGATGAAGGTCGAGGCCAGCAGGAGCTTGTCCGCGATCGGGTCCAGGAGCTTTCCCACCGTCGTGACGAGCCCGTGCTTTCGGGCCAGGTAGCCGTCCCACAGATCGCTGACCGCGGCCGCCGTGAACAGCACGAAGGCCCAGAAGAGCGTTCCGGCGCTCGACGAGAGCGTCAGGACGAGGATGAGCGGACACGCCAGGATTCGCGCGACGGTGATCGCGTTCGGGAGGTTCCACGAGCCCGAGGCCATGGACGGGTGGCTCAGTTGAGGGTTTTTACGACGAGCTTGCTCACGGCCCGGAGGGTCTCGAACACACCCTTCCCCTCGATCGCGACCCCCTCGAAGTCGGGAACGCCCGCGGGGTTCAACTGCTCCCTGAGGTCCTCGACGGACAGGATGTTGTCGAGGTCCCGCTTGTTGTACTGAATCGCGAACGGGATCGTCTCGAGGTCGTACCCGTAGGATTCGAGGTTCTCGAAGAGGTTGTGCATGGCCTCGATGTTCGCTTCGGCACGCTGTGCCTGCGAATCCGCCACGAAGATGATCCCGTCGACTCCCTTCAGGATCAGCTTGCGGGACGCGTTGTAGTAGACCTGACCGGGCACCGTGTACAGGTGGAAGCGGGTCTTGAATCCGCGGATCGACCCCAGGTCGACCGGCAGGAAGTCGAAGAAGAGCGTCCGGTCGGTCTCGGTCGCGAGCGAGATCATCTTTCCCCGGCTTTCGGGATCCACTCGGGAGTGCACCCATTCGAGATTCGTGGTCTTGCCCCCGAGTCCCGTTCCGTAATAGACGATCTTGCAGTTGATCTCGCGAGACGCGTAGTTGATCATCGACACCGGGTCAGTCCTCCCCCTTGAATATACGGTCGATCTCGCCTTCGGCATCACGAGACCAGTTCACCCCCAGCCCTTCCACCCGCCTCGACCCGGCCTCGGAAAGCGCCTGCGCTGCCCTGTCCACATCCATCACGTCAGGATAACTCCCGGGACCGCTCGAGCCCCCCTTCCGGGTATCGTGCAACGCCTCGGGGGCGTCGTCGAAGAGAAGCGCCAGGGTCCGTCCTCCGAAGATGGAGGAAAGGACGAACCGGCATCGACCCCCGACCTGAGCCAACCGAGAAAGCTCTCCCCCCGTGGCCTCCGGGGCAAGGTCTCGTGCCGCGGCGAACTGCGCGAAGGAGAGAGACACGAAGGAGGTGGGCTCCAGATCTCCGGGATTTCCTCCCGCGGCCGAGACCATCCCGGAGTCGTCGAAAAGGAAACCCACGCGCGCTCCTTCCCGCTGGACCGTGTCCCGAACCGAGGTTCGCAGGGACGCCTCGGGCACCCCCCGCTGCTCCGGAACCCGTCCGGAGTCGGTCACCGCGCCACCCGGGAGCGAGTTCCGGCGAGCGCGTCGATTTCACGCTCCATCCGGTCCACCACGGCCCGCGCTCGATTGCGCAGAAGCTTGCGCGACTCCCAGGCGATGTAGTCGCGAAGGAGGTTCAGCAGGTCCACCGACGCCCGTTGACGGGAGATGTATCCGAGTGCCCCCATCCGTCGCAGCGCCGAAGGGTGGAAGAGGTTGCGCTGCTGGCGGTGCATCTGATCGCGCACGATCAGCACGGCCACCCCCGCCGCAGCGGCCACCGCAGCGGCAGAGATCCCGGCAATCCGAAGCCATCGTCTGGTATCGTCGGTCATCGCTCCTCCCCCCCCATCACTCACATCTCCCGGCGCCCCGAGAGCGCCTCGGCCAGTGTGGATCCGTCAACGTATTCGAGGTCGCTCCCCATCGGGAGACCTCGCGCGAGCCGCGTCACCCGCACCCCGAGCGGGCGCAGGACACCTTCAAGGTAGACCGCGGTCGCTTCTCCCTCAACCGACGGGTTGGTGGCCAGGATGATTTCGGCGATCTCGGCATCGGGCTCCCCGATCCGTTCGAGGAGCGAGGCCACGTTGAGTTCGTCGGGCCCGATCCCGTCGAGGGGGGACAGCCGCCCTCCCAGGACGTGGAAGAGTCCCCGGAACTCTCCCGTCTTCTCGATCGAATGGACTTCGAAGGCGCTCTCGACCACGCAGAGCGTCGTGCGGTCCCTCGCCCGGTCCGCGCAGATCCGGCACAGCTCCAGCTCCGTGTAGGTGCCGCACCGGGGACAGGGATGGATCCGATCGGCCAGTTCGCGGATCGCCGCCGAGAGCCTCCGGCTGCGCTCCCCGGGCTCCCGCATGAGGTGGTAGACGAGGCGAGTCGCCGTACGGGGGCCGATGCCGGGCAACCGACTCAGCTCCCGGGTGACCTCGTCGATCACCGACATGGGCGGATCAGAGTCCCGGAATCTTCAGGGGAAACGGAAGCCCTCCGGACACCTTCTTCATCTCGGCCTCGTAGGCCTCCCGAGCCTTCTTCTGGGCTTCGGAGACCGCGGCCAGAACCAGGTCCTCGAGCATCTCGACATCGCCGGGATCCACGACGGACGGGTCGATCTTGAGGTTCTGGACCTCGCCTCGTCCATCGACGGTCGCCGATACCATCCCTCCACCGGCCGACGCCGTGATCTCACGACCGTCGAGCTCTTCCTGAATCGCACCCATCCGGGCCTGCATCTGCTGGCCCATCTGGAGAATCTGCTTCATGTCCATCGAGTTCTCCGTAGTCTATGTCCGGCCGGAGTGAGTCTCACTCCGAAATCGAATCGGTCATCCCGCGTCGTGTTCAGTCCGCTATTTCCAGATCGAGCTCTTCTACCGCGGGCTTCAGGGCTGGTTCCTGGGCCAGAAGGTCGCTCAACTTGCCCTGGCGAACCTCGGTTCGCGAGATCCGGTCCCCCGCGTCGGACCCGGCGTCGCCCGACGCCCGGACCTCGAGTGAAACCCCCGCGGCGCCCAGCGTTCGAAGCCGCTCCTCGATCGTCTGTCGTACCCCCGAATCCCGAAGACGCTCTTCGCCCGGGCCATCGGGCACATGAAGCCGCAGCACCGTGCCGTCGGCCTCGGCACGAGTGGCCATGAGAAAGGGGGAAAGCCCCGACGGGACCCCCTCACCCGACGCCAGGAGAAGGCTCCAGGCCTCGAGAGGGGTCCGCTCCGGGGGCGCGCCCGACGATGCGATCGACACTGGGGCGGTCTCCGGGGCCGATGAGGCGGGCTGCGTCGAGGGCCGGGGCGTCGAGGGTCCGCTCTGCGAGGGGCCCTCGGGTGCCGGCGAGTTCGCTTTCGGGGAGGCCCTTCCGGGCGTTCCGTCGGTCCCCTGCGGCCCCGCGGTGGGCGGCGAACCGGTCGGTGCCCCCGTCGGCGCCCCGGTGGTCGGTGCCCCCGTCGGGGCTCCTCCCGTCGGGGGTGGGCCCGGGGCCGGCTCGACGGGCTGCAGCGGCGGGCCCTCGCCTCCCACGGCGCGCATGAGCTCCTCGATCTCGAGCGAGCGGTCCAGGTACGAAAAGCGCAGGAGGAGGAGCTCGAGGAGCACGCGGGGCTGGTTCGTGCGACGCAGACTGCCCGCGGTCTCGAGCTCGGCGGCCATCCCGAGCATCCGGACCAGGTCCGCCGGCTCGAACAGCCCCGCTCTCTGCGTCCAGTCCGCTACCCGTTCCTCGGGCAGATCGCTGCTCTCGGCACCGACGGCGAGGCGAAGGAGCGTCCGCAGCGAGGAGAGCAGCCCGTGATAGAACTCGACCAGATCGTAGCCCTGGTCGAGGAGATCCTCGACGAGCCGGAAGAGCCCCCCACGGTCACCCGAACTCAGCAGATCGAAGAGTTCGAGGTACCGTTCCTCCTCGACGACCCCCAGGATCTTGCGCACCGTTTCGGGCCGGATGCCGTCTTCCGACAGCGCCAGAAGCTGGTCGGTCAGCGAGAGGGCGTCCCGCATCCCCCCATCGGCCTTTCGCGCGATGATCCGGAGCGCCTCGTCGGTCGCCTCGGTCCCCTCGGCCGAGAGCACCTCGCGAAGCCGCTTCACGATCTCGACCACCCCGATCCTGCGGAAGTCGAAGCGCTGGCAGCGCGACATGATCGGGGCCGCCGTCTGCTCGATCTTCTGGGGTTCGGTCGTGGCGAAGATGAAGATCACCCGCGGAGGCGGTTCCTCGAGCACCTTGAGGAGGGCATTCCACGCCTCGCGGGTGAGCATGTGCGCCTCGTCGACGATGTAGACCTTGAAGCGGCCCTCTTCGGACGGGGCGTACTGGGCCCGCTGCCTCAGGTCGCGGGCGTCGTCGACCCCTCGGTTCGAGGCCGCGTCGATCTCGACGACATCGAGGGAGGTGGTTCCGCTCCAGATCCGCGTGCAGTCGTCGCAGCGGCCGCAGGGCTCTCCCTGGTCGGTCCGCTCGGAGCAGTTGAGCGCCATCGCCAGAACGCGCGCGAGGGTCGTCTTTCCGACGCCCCTGGGACCGCAGAACAGGTAGGCGTGCCCCACCCGATCCATCGCCACGGCGCGTCGAAGCGTCTCGGAGACGTGCTCCTGAGTCGCCACCTCGGCGAAGCGCCGGGGTCGATGCTTCCGGGCCAGGGCGGTATGGGACAATGGACGGGGAGGGTGGAGGGGACAGAAATCCCGGGGGTCAGCAGGCGCCTCGTCCGGAACTGACAGACAAAAAAAATGCCCCAGGTCGACCGCAGCAACGATCACCACACTTACCGCTGCTACCGGCGAGGTCCTGACGGATTTCGTGGGCTTTCATTCTGCGAACCTGGGGCACGCATTCAAGCTATCGGGGATCGGGCGCGCAGTCAACCGCGGGGAAGGATTACTCGCCCGTCCTCCAGGCCCCCTCGATGTGGACGACTTCGTGTCGTCCCGAGGGGTCCAGGCGAACCGAAACCGCGTCGAAACGGAGCGTTCGGACCCCGCCAACCTCGGGTCCCCGGGACCGGATCCAGGCCCGGGCGGCCCGCTCTACATCACGTCGTTTGCGTGGACCGATCGCCTCGAGCGGCGCCCCGAAGGCATCCGAGGTGCGCGCCTTCACCTCGAGAAAGGCCAGCGTCCCCCCTCGCCGGGCCACGAGGTCCAGCTCCCGGGGCCCGTCGCGCCAGTTCCGGTCGAGGAGCTCCCAGCCCCGTTCCTCGAGCCATACGGCGGCGATCGACTCCCCACGACGACCTCGACCGACATTCGACTCCATTGGCATGTCCACCCCGGAAGCGTCCCGGTGATCGCCGGGACCGACGTTCTGCAATTCTCGGGAAGCTCACCCCGGAGGGTGGGCGGAGCCATGGCCGGATGGGACCGGGGTCAGACCGCGACGCGGGGCATCTCGACGAGCTCGCGGTCGAGCGCCCGGGCGATGACCCGGATCTGCTTCATCAGCTCGGCGAACTGCTCGGGATACAGCGATTGCGCGCCGTCGGAGAGCGCCATGTCGGGCTGGGGGTGCACCTCGATCATGAGGCCGTCGGCTCCGGCGGCCACCGCGGCTCGCGCCATCGGGGTCACCTTGGACCGGAGTCCGGTGCCGTGCGACGGGTCGGCGATGATCGGCAGGTGCGAAAGCGACTTCACGACCGGAATCGCGGTCAGGTCCAGCAGGTTCCGGGTGTGGGTGTCGAAGCTCCGCACCCCCCGCTCGCACAGGATCACCTGGCTGTTGCCCTCGGCCAGGAGGTATTCGGCGGCGAGAAGCAGCTCCTTGATCGTCGCCGACATTCCGCGCTTGAGGAGCACCGGCAGCCCGGACTGCCCGGCACGGCGCAGGAGCGGGTAGTTCTGCATGTTCCGGGCACCGATCTGGATGATGTCGGCGTATTCCCTCACGATCTCGACCCCCTCGGAGTCGATCGCCTCGGTCACGATCGCCAGACCGGTGGCTTCACGGGCGCGAGCCAGGAGTTCGAGCCCCTCGACTCCGAGCCCCTGGAAGGAGTACGGCGAGGTGCGGGGCTTGAACGCCCCTCCCCGGAGGATCGTGGCCCCCATCCCGCGAAGGGTGTGCGCCACTCCGAGGATCTGCTCCTCGTTTTCGACCGCGCAGGGCCCGGCCATGATCGCGATCTCGGAGCCCCCGATCCGCGTTCCGTTGGCGAGGGTGACGATGGTGTCGTCGGCCTTCCACTCGCGCGATACCTGCTTGTAGGGGTGACTGACCGCGATCACCTCGAGGACGCCGTCGAGCCCCTCGAGCCGCGCCGAATCCACCCGCCCGTCGTTTCCGACCAGTCCGATCGCCGTGCGCTGATGGCCCGGGATCGGCCGGGCGTCGTAGCCCATGGCCTCGATCGTCTCGACCACCCGGTTGATCGCCTCTTCCGTCGCTGACTGCTTCATGACCACTAGCATGGCTTCATCTCGTATCTGTACGTGCGCTGGGCACGGTGGGGTTCATTCGTCTGGAGATCCGCGGAGGATCGTCGCGCGGCCCGGCGTCACCTCGAAGACATCGCCATCCTCGGCGATCCGGACTCGTCCGGTATACCCCCTCGCCCGCAGGAGATCCGGCAGCGCTCCCCGATCCACTTCGGGGTACAGGTGCGTGAGGACGAGCAGGTCGGGGGATGCCCCGATCGCGAGCCGTGCCGCGCTCGCGGGCGACAGGTGGTTGGGAAGCTGGGTCGGATCCAGGACCGCGCACTCCGAGATCAGGAGCTCGACCTCCCGGAAGAAAGAGGGAAGCTCGGCCGAGGGCCCCGTGTCTCCCGTGTAGCCGACCGACGCCCTCCCGGCCTCGACCCGCACCGCGATCGACTGGTCGGTGTGCGGAGTCGGATGATGCGCCAGCTCGAAGCGGCCCTCGGGATCGAGCCACCGTCCATCTCCGGCCAGCTCGACGATCTCGAGAGGCCCTCCAGGATGAAGGATGAACTCCCCATGCGCCCGGGCCAGCGCCTTGAGATGGTGCGTCGTCCCCACCGGTCCCACGAGCGTGAAGGGCTCCAGACCCTCGCCCGGAAGGCCGTGCGTCCGGGCCCAGAAGAGCGCGGCCAGGTCCCCCACGTGGTCGGTGTGGAAGTGCGAGAGCACCAGGTGCGAGATCGCGGTCCAGTCCTTCCCGAAGCGGTCCAGGCCGTGCAGCGTGCCGGGCCCGCAGTCCAGAAGGAGCGTGGTCCCGCCCGCCTCGACCAGGTGGGCCGCCGAGTGGTGCCGGTCGTCGGGAAGGAGGATGCCCGAGCCGAGAATCGTCACCCGCATCCGGTCTCGCGTCGTCATACGGGGGCTCCGGCCGCCTCGAGGGCCTCTTCGAGCCGAACCCCCACGATGGAGCTCACCCCGGGCTCCTCCATCGTCACCCCGTAGATCCAGTCGGCCGCCTCGATCGTCCTGGGATTGTGGGTGATCACCACGAACTGCGAGTCCGCCTTGAACTCCTGGAGCAGCCGGATGAAGCGACCGATGTTCGATTCGTCGAGGGGCGCGTCGACCTCGTCGAGCACGCAGAAGGGAGACGGCTTGACCAGGTAGATCCCGAAGAGGAGCGAGAGCGCGGTGAGTGCCCGCTCCCCTCCCGAGAGCAGGTCGATGCGCTGGGTGCGCTTGCCCCGGGGCGATGCATGGATCTCGATCACCGACTCGAGGGGGTCGTCGGCGTCTTCGAGCCAGAGGTCGCACTCCCCCCCCTGGAAGAGGCGCTGGAAGGTCGCACGGAAGTTCTCGCGGGCCAGCTCGAAGGTCTCCATGAAGAGCTCCGTCGCGGTCTGGTTGATCTCGCGAATGGCCCGCCTCAGATCGTCGCGCGCCTCGACCAGGTCGTCCCGCTGCTCAGTCAGAAATTCGAGGCGCGCGGATTCCTCCTCGTGCTCTTCGACGGCGAGCATGTTCACGGGTCCGAGTCGCTCGAGTGTGCGGGCGACCTCGTGGAACTCGCGCTTCAGTTCCTCTTCGTTTCCCTCGACCTCGTCGGCCTCGTCCATCAGGCTCTCGAGCGGACGGCCCCACTCCCCTTCGAGCCGCTCCTCGATCCGTCCCACGCGACCGTCCAGTTCGCCGAGCTCCAGCTCGAGCCGGTGGCGGCGATCCGAGACCTCGCGCTCCGAGCTGCGGGCGTCCCGGACCCGACGCTCCGCCTTCAGGACCTCCTCCTCGAGGGCACTCCACGCCGCATCGCGCTCGGTGAGCACGGCCCGCGCCTCCTCGCGCTTCCCGAAGAGCTCCTCGAGGGCCTTCTCTCCCTCCGATCGCACGCGGGCGCTGGAGGTCAGCTCCTCGCGCAGGCTCGTCTCCTCGCGGTCGAGCGCCTCGGAGCGGGCCCGGGCCGACGCGGCGCGGCGCTCGAGCTCGGTGGCGCGGTCCGAGAGCCGGGACACCTCGGCCTCGAGCCGGGCCTCCTCGACCGTGACCGCCTGTTCCTCGGAACGGGTGACCTCCCACCCCTCCTGGACGGCGTCGAGGGCCTCGCGGGCCTCGATCCGGGCCTCCTTCAGGCTCGACTCCTCGGACTGGAGCCGGTCCCTCTCCTCTCTCGCCTCCGCGGCCTTGCCAACCGCATCTGCGGCTCCGGAGCGGGCCTGGTCCAGGCGGCGCTGGAGCTCCTCGTGCTCCCGCTCCAGGCGGCCCCGGCGATCCGACTGGGCCGCCGCCTCCGCCCGCGCCTCACGGTGGGCGTCCTCGGCCGTGCGCAGCGCGGTGCGGGCCTCGGCCACCGCGGTCTCGGCCGCCTCGAGCTCGGCCTCTCTGCGGGATCTCTCTTCACGTGCGACCTCGACCGCGGCCCCCTTCGCCCTGGCCTTCGTGCGAAGCTCCCGGAGCTGGCCCTTCCGCTCGACGAGGCCGGAGCTTCCCAGCGGATTCCCCAGTCGAATCGCCCCCTGGCGGTCCACGATGGTCCCGTCCATCCCGACCCGAACCCCGCCCCCCGCGGTCAGCTCGTCATCTTCGGCGAAGAGGGCGCCACCCAGGAGCGCACGCACCCAGGGCGCCCCCTTGCCGGTGGGTTCCACCGCATCGAGCAGGCTTCCCTCGACCTCGTCCGGGGAGGGCTCGTCGGGCACTCGATCGAGGGGGAGCACGATCAGCCCTCCACCCTTCTTCCAGCGCTCGCGGAACCAGCGCCGGACCTCGAGAGCGGCATCGAGATCGGCGACCACCACGGCCCGGGCCATCCCGCCCAGGAAGGCCTCGACGGCCGGGGCCCGCGCAGGGGGAGCCGTGAAGAAGTCGGCCACCACACCGTGCACCCCCGAGACCCCGGCCGAGAGGAGCGCCCGCACCACCGGCTCGACCCCCTCCTGGTCCCGCTCGAGCTTTTCGAGCGCATTCACCCGCGCCTCGATGCCCCCGGCCTCGTCCTCGGCTCGACGGAGGGCCTCGCGGGCCTCGGCCGCCCGCTCCCGGTGCCGGTCCGCTTCGTCGCGGGCCCGCTGCAGCGCACGGGTCGCCTCTTCCTCGGCCTCGAGCATCACCCGGGTGCGGTCGGTGAACAGGTCGCCCTGGTCGTTCAGCTCCCTGAGCTCCTCGTCGACCCGCTCGAGCTCGACCTTCAGCGCCTCGACCCGCGCCTCGAGTTCCCGCCCCCGCTCCCGGGCCGCGTCGGCGTCGCCCATGAGCTGCGCGACCCGGCGGGCAATCGCCCGTTCCCTGCCCTCGACCTCGTCGAGCGATGCCCGGGCGCGGGCCACAGCGGCACGGGACTCCGCCGCCCGAGCCCGGACGCCCTCTGCGCGTTCGGCCAGCGTCTCGAGGCGCTCGCGCGCCGCACGCTCCTCGTCTTCGAGTCCCGCGCGCTCCGCCGCGGCCCCTTCCGCCTGGCTCTTCAGCTCCGCCCGGTCCCCGTCGATCTGGCCCAGGCGACGCTCGGCCGCGGCATGCCGTTCCCCCGCGACCGCGAGCTCGCGCTCCCAGCGGACCAGTTCGCCGCGGAGCTCGTCGAGCGACCGGCCCGCCTCGCTCCGGGCCTTCTCGAGCCGGACCCGCTCCACACGGAGCGCCTCGAGTCGCGCCTCGGCCGTCTGAATCTCGGCCTGAAGGCTCTCTCCGGAGTCGAGGCCGCCGTCGAGGAGAGCCCGGATCTCCCGCCGACGATCGGTCAGGCTCGAGAGTGCAATCCTGGCGATCGCGATCTCGAGGTCGAGCCGTCGCTTCCGCAGTTCACCGTAGCGCTCGGCGCGCCCCTTCTGGCGGGCGAGTGACCGCACCTTGGTCTGGACCTCGCCGATGAGGTCCTCGAGACGCTGAAGGTCGAGCTCCGCACGCTCCATCCGCCGAACGGCGCCCTTCCGCCGGTCCTTGTACTTGCCGATCCCCGCCGCTTCCTCGAAGAGGCCCCTTCGCTCCTCGGCTCGGTCGGAGAGGATCGCGTCGATCATCCGGTTCTCGATGATCGAGTATGCGTTGGCGCCCAGGCCCGTATCCCGGCAGAGCTCCTGGATGTCCTTCAGGCGGCACGAGGACCGGTTCAGGGCGTATTCGCTTCCCCCGTCGCGGTAGACCGTGCGAGAGATCTCGACCTCCTCGTAGGGCACGGGGAGCACGCCGTCTTCGTTCGTGACCTCGATCGAGACCGAGCCCCGATTCACCGGGCGGCGTGAGACGGTTCCCTGGAAGATGGCCTCATCCATCCGCGCGCCCCGGATCGCCGTGGGGCGTTGCTCGCCGAGCACCCACCGGATCGCGTCCGAGATGTTGGACTTCCCGCAGCCGTTGGGCCCGACGATCGCGGTGATCCCGTCGTGAAAGACGACCTCTGTGCGGTCCGCAAAGGACTTGAAGCCATGCAACCGGAGGGCTTTGAGTCTCATCCCGCGCCGAAAGGGTGGAGCAGGAGCGAGGTCGCGCCGGGATCCAGGCGAACGGGGAGCCCGGGGATCGTGAAGATCCCGAACCAGTGCCCGATCACAGCACCAGCCAGGAGGAGCACGCCGAGCAGGAGGAGCCAGGGCATGCTGCGCCGATTGCCCACCGGTCGCGCCCGAGCGGTCGAGCGCTCCGGGCGGGAAGGCCCCGGGTCGCCCACGCTTGCCCGCGAGCCCTCGGGTCCCGCACCCGACGGCCGCCGGGCTTCGGGCTTCGGCGCCAGGGAACCCTGGGCCGCACCCGTCAGCCCCTGCGGCGGGCGGAAGCGCTCATCCACCGCGTCGGAGGCCCGGCGAACCGAAGCGCCATCGGCCTGCGACGGCGCCGCCAGCACCTGAATCCCGGGATACCGCGAGAGCTCCGGGGCGTCCGGTCGACCCACCCAGAAGCTCCGGTCCGCCAACCGGACGATTCCTCCCACGTCAGGATCGCCCCCGGGCAGGTAGAGCAGGACGATCTGATCGTTCCCCCGATACCCCTGGAGCAGCGAACTCCAGCGCCGACTTCTCCAGAATTCGAGGTGGTGGGGGAGGACGGTGCCGGCGGAGACGAACTCGAAGGGCTCTCCATCGGGCCGACGGGTGACCCTCGCCCTCGACACCCCGTACTCCACCGCATCGGTGATCCCCTCGGCGTTGGCGACTCCGAGAAGCTGGTGCAGCGCGGGCTCCTCGACGTGCGCGTCGACCAGGACCACCCGGCGCTCCTTTTGCGCCCAGGCCCGGGCGAGGGATCGCCCGACCCGGAGGGACCAGCCGGCCATCCCCATTCCCGGGTCCACCAGGAGGGCGACGACCTCTCCACCCCGCCGGGGGGGCAGAAGCATTCCCTCGGGCAACTCGGCCGCGGCCGGGTCAAAGGGGATCGGATGGCGGGTACCGGAATCGATCATGTGCGGGCTCCGAAGCGTCGCGAGTCAGAAGATACCCTCAACGGATTCCCGGCAAGGTAACCCGCCCGAGGACCTCCCAGCAATCGAAGGTCCACCCGTTCAGCCGTCCCCGAACTCGCGGGCCTCGGCATCGCCCCAGAGCGTCTCGAGCTGATAGAAATCCCGGGCCGTGGGATGGAAGACGTGGACGACCCAGTCGATGTAGTCGATGAGCACCCAGCGCCCGCTGCGGAGCCCTTCGACGTGCTCCGGCCGGACGCCCTCCTTCTTCAGCTCGTCGATGATGTGGTCCGCGATGGCCTTGATCTGCACATCCGACCCCCCCGTCGCGATCAGGAAGTGGTCGGTGGCCGAGGAGATCCCCTTCAGGTCGAGGACCACGACGTCACGGCCCTTTCGCTCAAGGGCCAACTCCACCGCCCGCACGATCTCGGGAGGCAGGGGCTCGGGGCTCGAAGTCGCCCGCTCGGTGTCAGTCATCCGAGACCGTCAATCCTCGGTCCGCTCCACCCGGACATCGAGCTCCAGCTCGACCTCGGCGTGGAGTTCCAGCGTCACGGTGTACGCGCCCACTTCCTTGAGGGGTTCCTCGAGACGGACGTGCCTGCGCTCGACCTCGAAATCCATCCCCCGCTCGTTGAGCTGGCCCGCGATGTCGACGGCCGAGACCGATCCGAAGAGCTTGCCTTCCTCGGATGCCCTCTCGTGGAAGACGAGCGAGACGTCCTCGATCTGCGAAGCACGCCGGCGCGCCTCGAGATAATCGCGGCGGGAGCGCTCTTCCTCGAGCTGTCGCTCCTCCTCGATCCGTCGGAGGTTCGCCTCGGAGGCCTCGTAGGCGAGTCCCTGCGGCAGAAGGTAGTTGCGGGCGTACCCCGGTTTCACGTCGACCACCGTGCCGGACTCGCCGAGATTTTCCATGGACCTTTTCAGTATGACCTTCATTGTCGACTCCCTCCTTAGGAATCTTGGTTCCCGTCTCCGTCCCGGGCGGTTGTCGCCGCGGTTCGAAGATCAAGCCAGGTATCCCCCAGCCCCACCATCAGAGCGCCCGCGAACATCACGGGTGCCGCGAACACTGTCGCCAGCGCGATCAGGATGCCCCCGATCCAGCCGACCCCTCCCGAGAGGAAGAGGAGCACCGCCGCCCCCCGCAGCGCGTAGAGCGCCCCGACGAACAGGATGAGGTTCGACCCCACGCGTCCCCAACCCTCGGTCCAGCCCATCACCAGCACGAGCCCGAGGCCCGCGATGAACAGCCAGATCAGGCCATCGGCGAAGCGAAGGTTCTTGAGCTTCGCGAGCCCCTGATCCGATCCCCCACTCAGCTTCACATGAAGCCACCACGCCACTCCCAGCGCCGCGAGCGTCGAGAGCGCCACGAGTGCCGGAAAGACCGTCACCTGCATCGCCGCGGTCCGCTCGACCGCCTCGCCCAGCGCCGCCGCGTCCGTGCCGGCTCCGAGCGCCCGCGAGAACTCCATCGTGGCCGCCGCACTCGCCTCGACCCGGTCGCGCACCATCCATTCGACGTGCTCCCACCCGTCCAGGACGAGCAGGAGCGCCCCCGTCCAGACCGTCC
Source organism: Gemmatimonadota bacterium (assembly GCA_007126575.1). Lineage (GTDB taxonomy): Bacteria > Gemmatimonadota > Gemmatimonadetes > Longimicrobiales > Gaopeijiaceae > SLBA01. Next base: position 31,673 of record SLBA01000098.1, read on the forward strand.
CCCCTCCGACCGCGAGCAGAGCCCGGGGAAGGAAGGGTCGGGCCGGCCGAGCCAGTGTCAGCGCGGCGAACCACCCGGCCACGATGATCGCCCAGCCCCGCTCCAGGTACCAGAGCCCTCCACTTTCATGTCCGGCGAGCGCGAAGCCCAGTACGAGCGCGCCGAGCACCATCGGGAAGGCCCGCTCCCCGGGCTGCAGGAAGCTGAGGAGCCCGAAGGGGATCGCGATCAGTACGAAGGGCTGGCCGACCGAGAGCCCCAGGACGACCGCCAGCAGACCGAGCGGTCGCAGCCAGCGATGCCTCCGGCCCTTCGCGGCCACGGCCTGCCCCCGATCAGCCGTCGTGCTTCTGGATGTACGGGAGGAGCGCCAGGTAGCGGGCCCGCTTGACCGCGGATCCGAGCTGACGCTGGAAGCGGGCGGTGACCTTCGTGGTCCGCTTTGGCAGGATCTTTCCCTGCTCGGTCACGAATCGCGAGAGCGTCCGGACGTCCTTGTAGTTCAGGAGCTCGACCCGGGGGCCGTCGACCCGACGGCGCTTCCCGCGTCCACCCGAGAACTCCGGAGGGGACCCCTCGGGAAAGTCGTCCTCTTCCTCTTCTTCTTCCTCATCCTCGTCGTCGTCCTCGTCGTCGTCCTCCGACTCGTGGACCTCGGCCAGGATCGACATGCCGGTCGTGGGCTCGCCCTCGCTCAGCACGACGAGGTAGCGCAGCAGGTCGTCGTCGAGCTTCAGGATCCGTTCGAACTCCGTCAGATCCGAGGGTTCCGCGGTGAACTGCACCACGACGTAGTAGCCCTGCGACTGGTCCTTGACCTGGTAGGCCAGCTGACGGACGCCCCAGTGGTCGAGCTCGGTGACCTCCGCGCCCTCGGCTGCGGTGGCGA
>SLBA01000146.1 GCA_007126575.1 Gemmatimonadota bacterium
CATCGCCGTCATCGGAGCCGGTCCGATCGGACTTGCCGCGGCCGCACACCTGATCGAGCGTGGGGAGCGACTCCTCGTATTCGAGGTGGGAGACGCTCCTGCTGCTACCGTTCGGTCCTGGGGTCACGTGCGCATGTTCTCTCCCTGGCGCCACCTGATCGATCCCGTCTCCCAGCGGCTCCTCGAGCGAAGTGGGTGGTCGGCCCCGGATCCCTCGGCCATACCGCTCGGCCGGGAGCTTCTCGACCAGTACCTCGAGCCGTTGTCCCAGCTATCCCCGGTTGCCGATTCTCTACGCTACGGCCAGAGGGTCACTCACCTCGGCCGCAGCGAGTCGGACAAGCTGAAGGGCGCTCGGCGGGAGCACTCCCCCTTCGAAGTCGTGGTCCAGGGGAAAGGGGGCCAGGAGCGCCATCTCGTGAAAGCCGTGCTCGACGCTTCGGGAAGCTTCCAGACCCCGAGCCCTCTCGGAGCCAACGGCTTGCCGGCTGACGGAGAGAGCGCGGCACTCGACCATATCGTCTACGGAATTCCCGATCCACTCTTCCGGGACCGCAAGAGGTACGCAGGGCGTCGAATACTGGTCGTCGGGAATGGCGACTCCGCCCTCCACGTGCTCCTTGCGCTCGACGCCCTGGCCAGGGAAGGAACGGGCACGTCCGTGGCCTGGGCGGTGCGGGGCGAGCCCTCGCCGGCTCGGCTCGAGGATGCGCCGACGGGTCCTCTGCCTGAGCGCACGAACCTCCGCCGACGGGCTCAGCGGCTCGTGGATGAAGGGCGGGTCCGACTCATCTCCCACTTTTCGATTCGGTCCCTCAGAACTTCCGGGTCAGGGGTCCACTTGGGCAATGGCAGCCGCGAGATCGGGCCATTCGACGAGATCGTCGCCGCCACGGGCTCCAGGCCGGACCTCTCGATCAACCGCGAGTTGTGGCTCGAGCTCGACCCGCGGCTCGAGTGTCCTATCCGCCTGGCGCCGCTGATCGATCCGGATCTGCACTCGTGCGAAACGGTGCCCCTCCACGGGTATGAGGAGCTTCGCCAGCCCGAACCCGGATTCCATTTGCTGGGGATGAAGAGCTACGGGCGCGCTCCTGGGTTTCTCCTCACGACGGGCTATGCACAGGTCAGATCCGTCGCGAGTGCCCTGGTGGGAGATCTGGAGGGCGCTCAGGTCCACGGAAAGGACGGCGTCACCCATGGGGCGTGCTCACCCTCCCAATCTCCGGCGGGAAGCGATCGGCCGTCGCCTGCCACCTTGGCCGCGCCGTCCATGGAGCGTTGTTGCGGGTGACGACTCGACCTGCGGCCCCGTGCCGACGGCTGCTTTCCGGCCAGCCCCGCTCCGAAGTCCTCCTGGACTGCCTGCCTCCTGCCGGGACCCTTCCCGCTGGGCTGAGGTCGAGGGAGGGGAAGCCTCCGATCCGAACCCCGTCAGACGCTCGCGCCCTCAGGGCGCGTGGCGCTCGGCGCGTGTCCCCGCCTGACCAGGATTGCCACTGCTCGCCCCGCCATTCCCGCCGCTCCCGAGCGCGAAAGTCACAGCGAGCAGGGAGACCTCAGGGGAACCGACCTCGAGGATTCCGATCGACGGCCCTCCCCCGCCCCCGCCGCCGTGACCGCCGTTTCCTCCGGGCCCGCCATCTCCACCCTGGCCGCTGGCGCCGAGAATGCCGTCGCCCGAGCGACCCGAACCGCTGCCACCCCCACTTCCCCCGGCCCCACCGCTTCCACCCGCTCCGCCGGCGCCGCCGTCGCGGGTGACGATCTCCACCCGATCCAGCGAAACGCCACCACCGGCGACGATCAGTCCGAACGATCCCCCACCACCCGTTCCGGCGGTCCCCACGCCACCAGCCGCACCTCCCGCACCACCACCGCCGCCGCTGGCGCCGCAGGCCGCGAACGCACCCGCTCCGCCCCCACCGCCGCCGCCGCCACTTCCGTTGGTCCCGGGCGCCCCGTTCTCACCGTCTGCCGTCTGGTAGGTCATGTCAGCGAGCTCGCCGAAAGGAAGCCCGGCGCGCCCGTTCTGCCCAGGCACACCCGGGGCACCGTCATCTGCATGCCCGCCGTGCTGCCCCGCGCTGCCTACGCGGACTCCACCCGGTCCACCGTCACCGCCGTTGTCCCCGAGTCCGCGCTCTCCGTTCCCACCGTCGACGGTCGAGCCGATCCCGCCCCGCCCCCCTGCCGCGAAGCTCGAAGCTCCGCCCGCGCCGCCCGCGCGAGTCACGCCCGGGAAGCAGGGGGCGGGAAGCTGGCCGGCCGAACCCCCACTCCCCTCCGCGCCCTCTCCGCCATCGACACCCGGGTTGCCGTTCCCGCCCTGTCCGCTCACGAGCCTGCTGGAGCGGATGATGACTGCCGTGGCATTGTCCAGCCGCACAGCGATCGAGCTGGCACCTGCATCGCTGACGTCGGCGCTCTGAATGATCAGCCCGTCGAGCACCACGTCGCTCACATCGCTTCCGCTCACCGCGACGCTTCCCGCTCCAACGAAGGTCGCGGCGTCAGTCCGATTCCAGCTCGTGCCGTCGAAGCCGCCCAGGATTCGCAGACCCGAACGAAGAGTTATCGCCTGCGGGTACACACCACCGGCAACGCGGATCTCCTGTCCGGTGGTGGCTCGCTGGATTCCGGCAGCGATGGTTGCGAAGGGCGCCTCACGGGTTCCTGGATTCGCGTCCGCGCCCCGCGCCGCATCGACGTGCAGAGCGAGGTCCCCATCCGGGTCTCCGTTCCCGGTCGGGCTGTCGGAGCAGGCCGTCGTGGTCGCCAGCAGAACCGCAAGGAGCAAACGCCAGCTCGGAATGGCACCGGCTCGTAGACCCGGGGATTCGTCACGCATCGTTAGCCTCAATGACGGGGTGGAACATCAAGTCCTGCCGGAAGTCCTGCCGGGCCGTCGCCCCTGACTGTGGCATAGTAGGGCTAGAACATCATCCGGACAAATGCTTGGATCGAGCACGTGAGTCCTTCCCTCGGTCGAAGCGGATGAGGGAGGGCAACTTCGGGCTAGTGGGCCTCGAAGAGAGTGCTGACGAACCCTCCGGGAGTCAGGGAAACGGTTCGTCGGTTGGGGGCCATCGATTGCCCCGTGGGATTGGACTGCACCTCCCAGAGGCCGGAGCGAAGGCCAGAAAAGCGCGCGGTTCCTCCGCTTCCA
>SLBA01000194.1 GCA_007126575.1 Gemmatimonadota bacterium
GGACCTCGGTCCGCATGCCGAGCACCTTCATTCGCGACAACCGCGGCCAGAACATGGAGCTGAACCCGCGGCCCGTCGACATCGAGGTGGAGCGGCCGACGGGCGAGTGGTACGAGGGCCGTGACCGTCAGCTCGAGCGGGCGGTCGAGGTGCTCCTCGGGCAGATCGACGCCGACGGTTGAGGGGCGCTCAGAACCGGTAGGTGTAGTTGAACTTCACCGCCCCACCGCGTGACAGGGTGGTGAACTCGCGGTCCAGCAGGCGGGCGACCTCGTTCTGCCAGTTGTGGCTCCAGACCAGGTAGACGTCGTTGCCGGGCCGGACGATCCAGCGGGCCCGTGCGAAGGCCCCGACGACGCGCGAGACGTCGTCGTACTGGAGGTTTCCGGTCAGCGAGGTGAGCGGGCTCAGGTTCCAGGACCCGCTCAACCGGGTCAGGTTGGTATTGAAGTCCCCCTGGTCCAGCCGGACTTCGTTTCGCTGGTAGGCGGCCGACAGCGTGACTCCCCGACGGGGGCGCAGCGTTCCCTGCAGGTCCATGCGGGTCCGGTCGCCGTCCCAGAAGTCCGACCGCTCGAAATCGAGGCGTCCCGACACCACGCGCCGTCCGGCGGTCTGGACCCCCGCCGACCAGGACCACGCACCATAGTCGCCGGCCGGGATCACGACGGCATCCTCGCCGCTCCCGTGGATCCTGAAGGAGCTGCGGAGGCGTTCGAAGCCCCTCCCGGCCTCCAGGGAGACACGATCGCCGCTCTCGAAGTTCACCTGAACGACCGTCAGGTCGAAGTTTCGGGTCAGGAGCTGGTTGTTCATGTCGGTCAGGTACTCGAAGGCGAGGGAATGCTCGGTCTGCCGGATCGAGGCCCACCGATCGGGACGGGGGGCGACGGTGAGGGTCGGCTGGTGGCGCCGGAAGCCGCGACGGCCCGCGAATCCCACATCCGGATCCCACGCGGTCCCGAAGTCGCGATACGACGAGTGCAGGCGGATCAGGTCATTCGGAAGGCTCCAGCGATAGCCCCGGGCCCGCCGCGCCGGCGAGATCAGTTCGCCACCGATCTCGGGGTCGGTGTGGAAGATCATGAACCCCTCGAACTGGGCGTTGTAGCGGCCCAGGGCCTCGGAGGTGACGAAGTTGAAGTCGGCGCCGATCGTGTGGCGGTCCACGGCGCCGGGGCTGCCGGCATCGACGTCGGAGGCCCGGCGGGTGTAGATCGCCCCCACGTGGGACTGTCGAAAGAGGCTTCGCTTCACGCGACCCACGGTGAAGTCCTCGGAGGGCCACAGGGAGCCCTCGGCGCCTCCCGGTCCCAGCAGGGTGGTCGCCCCGGTCCGCACCTGGTAAAAGCCCAGCTCGTATCGACCGGCCTGTCCTCCCAGCCGGGCTCCATAGCGAATCGGGACTTCCTGACCCTGCACCAGCCCGATGCGGCGGCTGAAGAAGGGGTCGGCCCAGTTGAAGGCGAAGACCCCGGAGCCCTCCAGGAAGAAGTCCCGCTGCTCGGGAAAGCGGAGGGGAAACCGCGTCAGGTTGACCCTGCGCTGATCGACCTCGACCTCGGCGAAGTCGGTGTTGACGGTGACGGCCGCGCGGAGCGACGGGGTGATCGAGTAGCTCAGATCCATCCCGACCTTCGACGATCCGGCCCAGGACGATCCGGTCGCGAACTCCTGGCTCCCCGACGCGACGGCGTAGGGCTTGGCCTCGAGCCCGATCCCCTGCTCGATCCCGACGAGCCCCGTGAGCTGTCCGGCGGACACGGGCTGCGTGAGCCGTTCGTTTCGGCGCCAGGCGCTCCACAGGATCTCTTCGCTCTTCCTGCGGATCGTGCGCTGAAAGTCGATTCCCCACGAATCGCGACGGGGATCGAAGTTCAGGGTGGAGAAGGGGATGCGGATCTCGGCCGACCACCCGTTGGGGAGGATCCGGGTACGGACCTCCCAGATTCCGTCCCAGCGCTTGTTCACGCCGCCCCCGCCCATGCCGCCCCCGATCAGACCGTCGCCCATGAGTCCGGCCGGATTGATCTCGAAGAAGTATCCCGTTCGACCGTCCTGGAAGGTGTCGAGAATCCACATGAAGCGATCATCGGTGCCGAGGCCGGCGTTCCGCTCCAGCTGGTGCGCCAGGATCCCGTCCGGGTCGGAGTCGTAGAACATGCCGCCGATGTAGAGTGCCCGGGAGTCGAACATGACCCGGATCTCGGTGCGCTCCGAGGGGGTCCCGCCTTCGACCGGCTCCTGCTGGTGCAACTCGACGATCGGCTGGGCGAGTTCCCAGACCGCCTCGTTCATGAGACCGTCGATCTGGATCACTTCCCCGTCGGGGATCCGGACGGCCTCGACCGACGGACGCGGCGATGCCCGGTCGGCGACGGTTGCGTCCTGGGCATCGAGTGGCCGCGGGGAGAGGAGTGCCGCAACGCCCGCCGCAGCGATGAGCGAGGCGATGAGAAGTCGGGACGCGATGGTGGTCAAACGCCGGCTCCGGGCTGGGACCGGGACCCCGGTTCTTCAACGGGTCCCGATGGACGGATTTTCGGGAAAGTCCGACAAGGTACGCCCGTTCCCGGGGCCCGTCGACCCCCTTGTGCGGGACGGTCGTCTACGAGGCAGGCGTCCGCGGGACGACCATCTGCGAGCCCGACGGTGACCGGAAAGCGGACAAACGTCGCAGCGGAAGAGGCGTTTGTCCCATTTCCGGTAATAATCACCGGGAATATGGCATGGATGGTCACGGCTCCTCGACCCGTGCCCTCTTTCCGGCAATTAATGACCGGAAATCAGCCAGCCGTCGAATTTTCGGGGACGTTTGTCCGATTTTCGGCCATCGATTTTCGGCAACCCGCCGGGGGACCGAATCCCACGGGCCCTCGACGAGCCACCTGACTTTCGTCAAGCCCAACGACCCAGTTCTGGAGCGCGCCCGTGGGCGGGCACCGCCGCGCAACGGTGGTGGGCTCGAGGCGGGCTCGAGTCCCCGCTCCGGGTCGAGTATCCGACCCTGCGGCCCGATCCGTCGGAGCGGGTTCGGAAGATCCTGATGGAACGGGAGCCGTGAGCGGATAAGCGACCGGGAAGGGGGGCACCGCAACAAATCCTATTCCGGGCCGGTCCCCGACGGTTTTCCGGGGGCCGGCCCGTGCCGATCTTCCTTCTTACTGCAGCTGATCCCAGTGCAGGATCGCGTTCCACACCAGTGAGAACATTCCGTGGGTCTGGTAGCGGTGCAGGGGGTTGAATCCGAAGAGCACGGCGTGCCCCTCACCCACGGGGAGCGATACGACCGCAGGTCGCCCCGCCAGGCCCTCCCCGTTGATGACCAGGCCGCTCATGAACAGCTCGTCGGCCTCCCCGTAGCGGAGCACCACCCGGTCTTCCAGCCGCGAAGGCACGTTGAGGTACGGCCCGAAGCGATTGATCAGGGGGACCTCCTCCTCGTATCCCCAGGCGATCGGGTGATCGCCCCTCGTGACTCGCCCCTTCACCACGGACCCCGGCACGAAGAGCCCCTGCGGGTCGGCCAGCGAGACCCCCCGCACCATTCCGAAGCCGACGGGGAGGGTTGTGGCCGAGCCGAGCGTGATGAAGGTCCCCCCCCGGTTCATGAAGTCCTGGAGGGCCTGGAGCCCGGCGAACCCCATCCCTCCCGTCATGTCCTCGGTCTGGCTATGGACGCCGAGCGAGGGGAAGTCCGGGTCGGGTTCGTACGAGAGCGGAGACAGTTCCGGATCCACCCCCGCGAAGATCTCCTGAGCCGTCGATCCACGCCCCTGTTCCGGGAAGAGGATCACGTCAAACTGATCCCGCAGGTCCCCTTCCTTCAGCCGGTCCTCGGGTAGGTAGGTGTAGGGGATGTCCATCCGGTCCAGGTTGTATCGCACCCAGCCGTCGTCCTGCGTATTCCTCCAGGAGTGGAGGAGGGCGATCCTCGGCATCGTCATGGCGTGCCGTTGCACCCCTTCGAGCTGCGAATCCGTGGCTCCTACCACGTCGAACCCGTGCGCGCCGGCCCACGTCTCCAGCCGGTTCCGCTCGACCGCACCGGCCTCGATCAGCCACGCCCCGGCCGGCACGGTTCGGTTCGCCGAGATGCGGATGGCGGATTGGGCCGCCTCCATCGGGACGTCCGCCAGCTCCTGCCGCGCCTCGAGCGCGTACCCCGAGCCGGCGGGGTGCACCGCTAGCCAGGTCGCATTCCCCGCAATGTCGATGGATCCGGGAATCGCGACGTCTTCGCCGACGAGAGAAGCCCGCAGGCTCTGGACACCGGGTTCGGCGACGGCATTCGCGGTGACGTTGTAGAGGTAGGGAAAGGTCCAGCCGACGTCGTCGTACGGCCGCGGGGCGTCTTCCGGAAAGTGCTGCACCCCCATGAGGGTCTCGATGAAATCCCGGTATGGCTGGTCCATTCGAATCAGGTAGTCGCCCGCCCGGACCTCCACATCACCGAAGCGCCCATCCGCGTCTGCCCGGTGTACCTCGATTCCCTGCTGACGCACGTTGTTGAGGAGGTGCGCGACGTTGCCCCGGCGCGCCTGGTTGGCCGGCAGGTGGTAGGCGTAGGGCGCCTCGTTTCGTCCCCGGTTCAGCGAATTGTTCGACTTCGTCCAGAACTGCTCCAGGATGCGCTCCCGGTTCTGCGAGTACAGGTAGAGCGAGTGGATCACCCCGGTCTGCGCGTAGTTCACATTGTTGCGCAGCGACCAGATGGTCTCCGAGCGGGGCGGATTGGGGCGGTACCACTCCACCGAGGTGTTGTTGGCGCCCAGTTCACGCGTCACCGTCTGCGGAATCGAGTTGCCGAAGGTCTCGTAGAAGCGGCCGATCCCATTCCGGTTGTTCGCGTGCCAGAAGAGATAGCTCGGGTTCCAGCCGTCGTAGAAGCCGTGGGTCCAGACGCCCGGCTTGCCCAGCGAGGTGAGGGCGGTGACCTCGTAGTTCGAGATCCAGGTCCACTCGGCCACCGTGATCGGATCGACGTTCGGGTTGTAGGGCCCGGTCCCGGTCGAGACGTAGAGGTACGGGACCGACTCGTGGAGGTCGATGGCGATCGGGGGCTTCCACTCCAGGTAGAGCTTCATCGTTTCCTGGGTGAGGCGAGCGATCATCTGAAGGCCGTCGCGGTTGTTGTCATGCCGGATGTACTTCCCCCAGAAGGGAGGGCCGGGAACGCGGTCCGCCCAGTCCTCGACCATCTCGGTCTGATGCTTCCGGTACCAGTCGACGACGCGGTTGCGTCCGTCCGGCTCCACCACGGGCACGATGAAGACCACCACGTTGTCGCGGATGGCCCGGATCATCGGGTCCTCGGAGGCCGCCAGGCGATACGCGAGTTCGAGCGTCACCTCCGGATGACCGGTCTCCGGCGAGTGGAGCCCGGAATAGATGAGGTGGATGACGGGAAGCTCCTCGATCAGGGCGCGCGCCTCGGCGGACGAGGTGTTCCGGGGGTCGGCCAGCGCATTCATCCCCTCCTTCACCCGTTCCAGTCGGGCGAGGTTCTCCTGCGATCCGATCTGGACCAGAGCCAGGTGGTTCCCCTCTTCCGTCTCTCCGAGGAGCTGGAAGGTCACCCGGGGCGAGCTCGCGGCCAGCGCCTGGTGGTATCCGTAGATCTCGTCGACGCGGTGCAGGTACCCCGGCTTGCCGATGGGGTATCCGAAGTGATCCATCGGAGAGACGACCCCTTCGGCCACGGGTAGGTGGTCCACGAAGGGGTTGGTGTACTCCGGCATCGTGGTCCACGAGAGCATCAGTTCGGTCGCGGCCCGGTCGATCTCCTGTCCCCACGGAGTCTGGCTGGGAATCGGGGTGTCCTGCCACCAGTCGAAGGTCTGGGGCACGATCCCGTCGGTGGCCGGACCGGACTCCTGAGCGTGCAGCGCGGTCGCCGGGACGAGGAGGAGGACGACGCCGAGAAGCCAGAATTTCAGCGCTGGATGGGGCAGACTGGAGGATTGCATCGTGGTTTCCTGTTCGAGAGCAGGTGGAGGAGGCGTCCGACGGTACGGTCGGGCGTCCGTATAGGCGACAAACCCAGTCGTCGGGTCAGTTCTCGGCGAGCGCACGGTCGATGCGCACGAGCACGTCCTCCAGGTGGATCCGGGTCATGGTGTCAGCGCTCGCCCCGAGTCCGGCGTTGACCTCGTCCCGCAGGGCCCGGAGCTGGGAGCGGACGATGGCGCGCATGTCCGAATGGTCCACGTGCAGTTCGGCGTTCAGGGGTGGATCGTTGTCGGAGCTCACGCGGGAGTTGCCGGAGTCCGGCGGGCGCAGGTAGTTGGTCTCCGCCTCGTGCATGATCCAGTGGAGACGGTCGATGTACACCCGCTGCAGGTTGCGCCGGAAGGGGTCGATCGAGCTGCCCGCGGCGAGCTCCTTCCAGAGGCTGGCCCGCAGGTCGTCCATCATCTCCACCGCCCCGTAGGCCTGATCGCCCAGGAAGTACTCCTGCTCGAGCATCCGGGCAAGCCGGTTCGGCTGGACGAACCTCTCCATGGCCTGGTGGTGGTAGGCCCGGACCCGCTCCAGGGCCCCGGCGTGCTCGATGAGGCGCAGCATGTCCTTGTCGAGGAGCCACTCGGGGGTGGCCCACGCGTGCTCGTCGAGCCAGTCCATGGCCCGGAGCTGGTGGTCGCGGTCGACGGTCGTGTAGACCGGGCCCTCTTCTCCGTATCGCTTCAGGTGGGTATAGACCCCTCCGACATAGACCGAGGCGTGCTGGACGTAGCGCGCCCACTGGGTGATGAACTGCATGTAGTGGGCTTCGAGCTCCGAGTAGTCCTCGCCGTGTCGGCTCACCCGCTCGACCAGGTCGGGCATGACCCGCTTCAGGTTGGCCAGTCCGTACTCCGAGGATTTGACCAGGTCATCGCCCATCGCCTCGGTCATCCGCTGGGGGTCCCACTCCTGGTGCCAGATGTACTGCCCCTCGAGGAAGCGGAAGTGGCGGTGCTCCGCCCTCTCCATGACCATCTGGTTCAGGGTGGGCCACTCGGCATCGGGCGAGTCGTACTCGGGGAAGTAGGTGTGCCCCCACTCGACGGCCCACATGTCGGCCATCCCGACCCGACGGCGCTCCAGCTCCGGAATGTCGTCTCCGGGCTGGGCCACGTAGTTGAAGCGGGTGCGACCGACGACCGATGCGGCGTGCCCCATCTCCTCGATGAACGAGGCGGAGCGCAGCGAGTCGGTGGGATGCGCGACGTTGCCCATCTGGTTGTGGGGAAGCCCGACCACGTGGGCGATCTCGTGCGACACCACGTAGCGCAGCGCCTCTCCCATCATCTCTTCCGGGATCTCGTCGCCCCTCAGGTCGTCATGGCGCCCACCGAGCTGCGAGAGGATCCACCACCGGAGGCGCTCGGGCAGGCCGTGAAACATGTTGATGTGCCCGCGCAGGAGCTGCCCCGAGCGTGGATCCCAGGCCCCCCCGCCCGCGTTGGCCGAGCGGACCGGGGTCGCCACGTACCGGACCACCGAGTAGCGGGCGTCTTCGAGGCTGAAGTCCGGATCCTCCTCCGGGGTGGGTGCCATCCGGACCTGGATCGCGTTCCTGAAGCCCGCCTTCTCGTAGGCCTCGTTCCACTCCAGGAGTCCCTCCTTGAAGTAGGGGACCCATTCTTCGGGAGTGGCCGGGTCGATGTACCAGATCCAGGGCTCCACCGGCTCCACGAGCTCGCCGCGCTGGTAGGCCTCGATGTCGCTGGGCTCGAGCCAGTAGCGACGCGCGTACTCCACGCGCTTCACCCCCTGGTAGTCCTGGCTGTAGTCCATCTGGGCGATCCCCCGAAGGCCCACCCGCTCGTCGAACCAGCGCCTGGGCATGGGCTCCTCGGGAAGGAGGATCATCGAGTGATTGAGCTTTGCGGACACGGACTGGCCCCGGGCCTGCGACGGTGGGTTGGCCGCCGCGTAGGTCAGGACCGACCGGACCTCGATGTTCTGCGGAAAGCTTCGCACCGAGACCAGTTCGCTGCGGTCCCGGTCCAGACCGCGCACCTCGTACGCCCGCTTCTGCTGGGCTCCCATCTCGAAGACGTCGGCCCCGCCCAGGTACAGCTCCGAGACGTCGATCACACTCGACCCGGAGCCCCGGGCCTCGATCCAGAAGGAGGCCAGGATCGGGGCGAAATTCGCCCGCTCGACCGCCATGAAGACTGGCATGTCGGGGTCGCCGTCCATCTCGTACGAAACGGCCCGGAGCCGGATGCGGTCTCCCTCTCGCTCCCAGCGCACGACCATTTCGGGCCCGGGCTGCGTGCCATCGACGGGAAGCCCGGTCTGGGTGGCGGCGTACCGGCTCATCAGCAGCATGTCGCGGCCGAGCATCGCGTCCGGAACCTCGAAGAGGAGGCGGTCGTCGACCCGGTGCACGGTGAACAGCCCCTCCTCGGTCTCGGCGTTCGAAGGCACGACCTGGCCATACTCCTGCTGGGCGTCGAGCACCTGGACCGAGTGCGGTGCAAGGGCGCCCCCCAGGAAAATCGCGAGGGCGAACCCGAATGGCGTGAGGAGTCTGCTGGAAAGCTCGGACATGGATCGAACCTCGGGGTCGGAAGTTGTCGTCGAACGGGGCCGTGCGATCGAGCCGTGTGAGGGGCCCGACCGCGCGGATCTGCCATGCGGGCGCCCGAACTTCATCGGCTCGGCTGTGTCGAAAAACCAGCTTACGGAACACGCACCGTCACAGCAAGAATGCGGTGGGCCTACCCATATGCCCTCGGCCGCCTATTTTTCCAACCCCTCGAAGAGGCCGCCGCCGCGCCCACACCCGGAACCGGACCATGAATCCAGAACCGTCACTCGACCGAAGAGCCACACATCCCCGCGTCGCCTTTCAGGGCGCACCCGGTGCGTTCAGCGAGGTCGCTCTTCTGGAGCACTTCGGCGGCCGTGCCGAACCGCTGCCCTGCCACGACTTCGAGAGCGTAGGGCGGGCGGTTCTGGAAGGACGTGCGGATTTCGGGGTGCTCCCCGTCGAAAACACCCTTGCCGGCAGCGTTCAGGGCGCACAGGACGTCCTTCTCACGGGCGGCTTCACGATCATCGACGAAATCGTGACCACGATCCGCCACTGCCTCCTCGGGGTTCCCGGGGCGTCGGTTGGGGGATTGCGCAGGATCATCTCCCACCCCGTCGCCCTGGCGCAGTGCACCCGCTACCTCTCCGAGCACCCCCATGCCGAAGCCCTGGCGGTCTACGACACCGCCGGTGCCGCCCGCGAGGTCGCCGAACGGGCCGACCCCACGATCGCCGCGATCGCCGCGCGCATGGCGGCCGAGCGGTACGGACTCGAGGTCCTGGCCGAGGACCTGCAGGACCGGAACGACAACCAGACCCGATTCTACGTGGTCCGGATCCGCGGGGACGAAGGGGCCGCCGTGTCGCTCCTTGTCCCGGAAGATGCAGCCCCGAATGAGAGTCCTCGCCGCACCGTCCTTCTCATCGAACTGGAGGACACGCCGGGCTCACTCCTCGGGGTCCTCGAGCCCTTCGCTCGGCGGGGGATCAACCTCACCCGCCTGGAGTCGCGGCCCGCCAGAATCCCATGGCGGTATCGGTTCCTCGTGGAGCTCGAGACTCCCGAAGGTGAGACCGGGCTCGATGAGGCTCTCGAGGAGGCCTCCCGATCCGTCCTCATTCTTCGAACCCTGGGCACCTTCATGGCCAATCGGACACCACGGGGGAAGACATAGGGGAGAGACGAACTCTCGAACGTCCCGACCGGAGCTGTCCTGGGGCCGCCCCGGGCGACGTGGGGGTCAGTGGCGAATCAACGAGTACGCGTGCACGTATTCGACCTCCATTTCGTCTCGGTGGAGGCCGGCGATGAAGTCCTCACCGATCACGCGCGGTCTGAACCGGGCCGGGGTTTCGACTCCCGCCACCACCTCTCCGTCGGGAGACAGGACCAGCCATCGCACGGGGTCGAGGGGGGTCTGAATCCAGCTCCCGGCCGTCGGCTCGTTCGGAACGTACTCGCGCAGCCAGATGTGATCGAGGCGGTCGACGATCACCTCGGAGAAGGCCGGCATGTGGTCCGAGATCTCCCACGAGTCGGCAATCTCGCTGCGCTGCTGGAGCAGTTGCGGAGAGACCTCGGAGCCGCTCTCGCCCCCCTGGTGGATGTACTCGTCCCTCTTCCGCTCGACATCGGCGTCGGTCACCGGGTACGGCGTCCAGTCGAAGCGCGAAATGCTGCGCAGCTCCCCATCGACCGAAACGGTCCGCACCTCGAAGCGCATCGGGTCGGCCACGACGAGTCCGTCACCGAGAAGCGCGACCTGGAGGCCCTCTTCGAATCGAACCCGCTGCGAGGACTCATTCCAACCGGGGACCAGAACCCGGAGGTCCCAGCGCCCGATGGTGTCCAGGACCTCGAGCTGGAAGCCCCTGCCCTCGCCCCGATCCAGGCGTGCGCGATGGTAGGTCCGGGTCATGGGCTGGGGGGAGGTGAGCCGCTGGGGAAAGGCCGAGGTCGTGGCGGCCACCACGGTGCCATCCCGGAGCACTCCCGTGGGGTCGGTGCGCTCCCCCACCGGGGACCCCGTTGCCGTGGATTCCCCCACGAATTCACCCGATTCATCCAGCATGTGGGTGCGGGTTCGGGCGTCATCGACCAGCAGGGTATCGCCCGCGAGGCGCGTCAGCCCCATGACCTGGAAAAACTCCCCCGGACCCTCGCCCCGGCTCCCGGCGCTCCGAAGGTGTCGGCCCTCTGGATCGAACCAGCGGATCTGGCTGCTCCCCATGTCGGCCACGACCCACCGGCCATCGGTGAGCCGATCGATTCCCATGATCCGGTCGAAGAGGTACGCGTCGTCGCCGGCCTGGTCCCCGATCGCCACCTCGGGTGCTTCGCTCACCGTCCACCTCACACTCCGGTCGGCGAAGTCGCCGTCGGGATTCACGACGATGCGGACGCCCGCGCTGTCCGAGACCACGGCCTCGCCGGAGCGATCGAGGTCCCCTCCGCACCCTGGAAGAACCAGGAACACGAGAGCCGGGAACAGGAGGGGAGCGAACGAGGACGGGGCGGTGCGGACTGTACACATCGGCGGGCCTCCTCGGGAAGGATCGGAACGTCGAACCACTTCACGGCACACCTCGAAGGCGCGGCCACTCTCGTGACCCACGCACCAGCCAAGAGGCGGATTCGGCCTCTGAACCGCAAGGCTGCACCTCAGTCCAGACGCGCCGCCGCCTCGATCAGCGTGTCCACCTCCGCCCGCTGCAGGTCCTTCATGGAGCGAAGCTTCACGTGACGCATGGCCTTTCCGGTGCCCTCGAGGATCCCGGCGGGGTCCGGCAGTTCGGCCCCCCGAAGGAACTGCAGATTCACATGGGCCTTGTGGAGCACGAGTGCGACGAACTGGTCCTTCATCGTCGACCCGGTTCCGTAGCTCATGGACTTCCAGCCCGGCGTCACCTTCTCGCGGGCCTCGGGCACCAGGGTCAGGATGCGAGCGCGGGCCCCAAGTGCCAGCTGCTGGACTGCAGTGTCGAAGTCCTCGAGCAATTCGGTGACCGGGGTCGGGGGGGTGTCGGACATGGTCTGGGCCTCGTGGGAGTCGGGGATGGGGAGGACGATGTGGGGTTCGCGGTCAGGAGGTCAACTCCTCTTCGTCCGAGGGCGGATCCCCGTCGATGCGGGCGAGCAGCCCGTCGGCACAGACCCCCACGAAGGTCACCCACGCCCCCGTGATCACCAGCACCACAA
>SLBA01000023.1 GCA_007126575.1 Gemmatimonadota bacterium
CCGTTCCCGATGCGGATCGACGTGGCTGCCCCGACGGGTGGATCGATCGCCATCGTGCGTCAGTCCGGCCTGAACAACGTGGGCAACTGGGTCAATGACCAGTACAACTTCATGCAGTCCTCCGCGTACACGGCCCCGACCGACGGTGGAGTGGGCGGAGTCACAGGTGACCTGATCATCCGTGACCTCGAGGCCGGCGGCGCAGCCGTGGCCCAGGCCGACCTGCAGGAGTCCGTCACGAACGAGCGGTACCGCCTGCGCGTGGTTGCTCAGGACGCGCTCGGCAACTCCATGCAGATCAACCAGAGCGGAAGCACCTACCACCCGGAGAACACCTTCGGATACGACGTGACCGCTCCGGCCTTCACGTTCGAAGACGATGAGGCTCAGGTCGGCATCTTTGCCGAGACCTACAGCATCGTCGAAAGCACCACGCCCGGTGACAGGATCGAGATTCGGGCCACGGACAACACGTCCGGGTTCGCTGATCCGTCGCTCGACCTCGCGGTTGAGCACGCGGTCGTGTCCGTCCGTGGCGCATTCAACGACCCGTCGGCCCCCGAGGTCGGTGCGGTTGTGCCTGCCACGGGCAACGTCCAGGCGATGCCGTTCACTCGCATCGCCAACGGCCAGACGATTCGTTCGCTGGTCGGAGTTGGCGCAAGCGTCGGAACCGTGAACTACGCGGCGCAGACTGCGCTCGAGTTCGATCTGGGACTCGGCGCGGCCCTTCAGGGTGCGGCGGCGCGATACTACATCTACCAGGTGCAGTTCCGTGACCAGGCCGGGAACGTCGCACGTGGATACCGTGCGACCTACGTCAACAACGGTTCCGTGCCGGAGGTTCAGAACCTCTCGAACCCGTCGACCTTCGACGCCATGACGGCGTTCGATGCGACGATCGCACGCGACTCGGTGGAGCTGCTCGAAGGCTCCCTCGAGGTTCGGTACCCGAACACCGGTGGTACCATCGTCTGGGAGCGTCCGACGGCTGACATCAGCTCGGTGCTCCGGATGAACGCCGATCTCATGGATGGCGTTCTCTTCAACGACATCATTTATCGGCCCCAGAACGGCGTGACGTTCCCGCTCGGGTTCGACGCGCTCGGACTGCCGTTCCTGAAGAACATTCAGACGATGGCCGACGGCACCGACAACGCCAAGCCCGACAGCGTTCGCGCCCGGGTCTTCAATGGCTTCGGTGCCGACGACGAGACCCTCAACCACTCCGCGCCTGCGGTCGGTGGCAGCGGGTTCTCGGCGCTGATTCGCAACGCGATCATCGATGAAGAGGTCGCGGATGCGTCCGTCGTGTTCAACACGCTGCACGGCGGAAACTGGACCTGGGAGATCGTTGAGGGTGACGATCCCGGCGTGGTCGACTGTAACGCGGACTACTGCGTGCGTGCGATCGGGCCTCTCTCGACTTTCACCAACCCGTTCGCCGGCGGACCGGTCCTGATTGGTTGGGCCGACGACATCGGTACGGGCGTGGGTGGTGAGCTCCAGTGGCGTGTCCTGAAGCTCGCAACGCCGAACTTCACCCATCCTTTCCCGACCCGGGATTCCGGGAACGACCGGATCTACGAGTGGGAGTTCGATCTTTCCGGTGCCAATACCGGCCCCCTCACGGGTGAGCTGGCCCTGGCCGCGATCGGAATGAACGCGAACACGGGCGACGGACTGCTCACGGCCTCGTTCTTCGAGCCGCCGGAGCCGTTCTTCAATGTGGTGTTCAACCCGGGTTCGGCTGATCTGCTGAACGATGCTGGTGAGAACGTCGCGTTCGACCTGCAGCATGGCACCAACAGCACCGGTAGTGGCTCGATTGCGCCCGATGCGTGCTACTTCATCGATGGCGCTGGCGAGCCGATGCTCTTCGCTCCGGACGGACTCACCATCAGTGCGGTCGGTACGACGTGTGTGGTGGAGACGGATGGAACGGCTGAGACCGGCAGCTACATGATCGAAGGGTCCGCCACCTTCAATGGTGACGAGGCCACGGCGCAGGCGACGGTGAACGTCGTGCTGGCCGACTTCGTGATTAGCTCGGCCGACCAGTCGGAGGTCATCCCGCTGATGGGTGATCCGGACGTGACCGCCGCGTTCCCGGTGACCCTCGTCTCCGGTGGGCCGATCTCTCAGATCGCCTGTGCGATCGAGGGTGGTTCGGGAGCCACGGTTGCCCCGAACGGCACTGCAAGCTGTGACGTGACCATTCCGCCGAGCGCTGAGCCGGGGACCTACACGGTCACCCTGGCCGCGCAGGAAGATGGCACGAACCGCGAGGCTACCACCACCGCGGTGCTGACCCTGACGCAGGGTTGGTCGATTGCCGTGGATCCGGCGACGACGCCTGAGGATCGGGCGGAGATCGACTGGGTGGACGGACTCGGCTTCGAGCTGACCGTCAGTGGTACGCTGAGCAACGCGGATGTCAATGTTGGAACTTCGAGCTGCACCATTGACCCCACGACCGGCATGAGCGCCACCTTCGTGGCGGATGTCGACGCTTCCGGTAATCCGGGCTGTGTGGTTGCGGTCGCGGATTACGACGACGCGGTGTCGGGTGACTACGATGTGACGATCGACGTGGTCTTCAATTCTGGAAACAGCGCGACCCTCGACGCTTATGCCTTCCTGGGTGAGCGTCCCGAGTTCGATCCGGTCGTCGACATCCAGACCTCGGCGGATGATCGCCGTGAGATCGAGCGTGACCGGACTGCGAACTTCGTGGTTGTTAGCGGCGCTGGGTTCGGTATTGACCTGGTCAACAGTAGCACCACGATCACTCCGGCCCAGAACTCGGGTGACCCGCTGGTCGACATCGTCGCGGTAGTGACCGATGACGGTGCTGGGACTCCCTTGGTTCAGGTGACGGTGCCAGAGAACGCCAACACTGGTAACTTCACCATTACGGTGTCGTATCAGGAACTGGTTACCGCAGACGTGGTGGAGAAGGACATCTTCATCCGCGTCATCGACACGGGCACCATCATCATCGACGATGGAGCGCTCTAAGCGCGAAATCTGAGATGACCCGGTAGCAGGATCGCCGGGGCAGTAAAAGGAAAGCCGGGGGTGGCCGAGAGGCTGCCCCCGGTTTTTCTTTTGCCTGTATGGCTGCGACCCTTCCTCTTCCGGCTGGTGTACAATGGAATCTCGGAAGGAATGAAGGCGCTCGAGATGCCGGTGTCCGTACGCCGGCGAACCCCTGAACCCGCACGACCGGAGTGAACCTATGACCCCTGCTTCAGCCTGCCGGCGCATCGGCGCCATTTTCACCGTTACGGTCCTCGCCCTCGCCCTCGCCCTCGCTGCCTGCGGTGACGATCCACCCCTCCCGGGAGAGGACGTCCTGGCCGGGATGGAGGCGGGCTACGGGAAGCAGGCGGTGCTGAACTCCCTGCCCGAGGGACCGGGCGCCGAAACCGACGCCCGCGAAGTGCACGGCTACCGCCTGGACCGCTATTTCCTGGAGGGACGCAGTGTCGAGATCCTGTGGGTGCGTGAGCAGGGGGACGAGCCCCTCGAGACCCTGGACCGCTCCGGGGCGAACCCGGTGATCTTCGTGGATGACGTCCTGGACGGGTGGGGCTGGGGGCACTTCGACGAGCGGCAGGCGGGGTGGAACATGATCGATCGGACCGATCCGCCACCTCCCGCCGAGGCTCCCGCGCTGGAACACGACGATTCCCCGGACCCGCCGGATTCCAACTCCGAGGGGTAACCGGCGGGGACGGGCACACCCCTCGCCGCCCACTGGCGACGGGCCCGGGTGAGCCGTAGTATCGAGGACACGTTCGGGTCGGCCACGGTGCCGGCCCCGATCCCATGCCCGTGACTCGATCTGGAGTGTGCCGTGGCTCCTCCACCGTCTGTCGTCCGACTCCTGCTCCACCTTGCGGTCGCCGCGCTGATCCTGTTCCCGTCCGTCCTCTTCCCGGGGGATGCGGCGGGGCAGTCGGCCGACCTGGAGGTCGTGCTGGTGGGAGAGGGGGACCAGCCCGTGGTTGGGGTCCTGGTCGAGGTGAGCGGACCCATGCTGGCCGAGGCGCAGACACGCGTCTCCGACGGGCAGGGACGGGCGGTCTTCACGGGGCTCCCGACCGGCGAGGGGTACCGGGTGCGCACCCTTCATGTGGGCTACCTGCATACCGAGACCGAGCCCTTCGATCTCGTACCCGGGGAGCGGGCCCGCCACGAGCTTCGCCTCGTGCGGCAGGTGCTCGGCACCGATACCCTGCAGGTGTTTACCTCACCCCTGCGGATCCGGCGAGAGGACACCGAGTTCACCGCCCGCATCGAGCGTCGGGCGATCGAGCTGCTTCCGACTCCCTATTCGGCCACCGACCTGGTGGGGCTGACCGCAGGCGCGCGCCCGGGGCAGATCTGGGGTGGCGCGGCCGAACAGTCGAATGCCTATCAGCTCGACGGACTGGCCCAGACCCACCCCGGGACGGGGGGAGCCTTCGTGGAGCCCTCGATCCGCTGGATCGAACGGCTCGAGGTGCGCGGACTCGGGGCGGGTGCGGAGCACGGAAACTTCCAGGGCGGGCTGGTGAACGTGGTGACCCGCTCGGGCTCGAACGCCCGAACCGGTGGCTTGCGGCTGAGTGGGGAGTTCGGAGGGCTGAACGCCTCGAACCTGGTGCCGAGCGAGGTCGGCCTGCGCACCGAGTTGCGTCGCGAACTCGAGGCCGAAGCCGCCGGTCCCATCCTGCGCGACCGGCTCTACTACTTCGTCGGCGGGCATCTGCTCGAGGAACGGCGTGAGGCGCAGGGGCACGTGCCCGGCGTGACCGAGCGGTTCCTGCCCTGGACGCAGGATCGTCTCGAGTTCAATGGATTCGGCAAGCTCACCTTCGAGCCCTCATTCCGGGACCGCTTTGAGCTCTCGGGCGGCTTCGTGAACCGTCGGATCGAGCACGCGGGGCTGATCGGATACCAGGCGCCCGAGGCCGCCGGCCGGCTCGAGAACCCGACCGGGTACTACAACCTGAGCTGGGACCGGACCCTCGGTCCCGACCACCGGCTCGAGGCCAGCGTCGCCGGGTTCCACGCCCGCAACGAACTGATCCCCCCGGCGGGCCGCGAGGTCCCGGGGGCCCGGCTCTACTCGACCTCGTACCCTCCCGTCTTCGAGTTCCAGAACGAGGAGTACCACCGGGTGCAGCGTCCCGGGAGTCTCACGGCCAGCCTGCGGTGGGATGGGTCGGGGGAGTGGGGGGGTGCCGCGCACGACTGGAAGGTCGGCCTCGAGCTCTCCAGGGGACGCTGGGACGATCAGATGACCCGAAACGGTGGAATGACCTGGCGGCCCCTGCGGGGAAGCCGGACCGACCCGGAGAACCCCGCCAGCTGGACGAGTGCCGGGGGCGGTGGCCTGATGGTGACCGAGTGGGGTGGCGAGGTCGACCTCCATTCGCGAGTGGCGAACGACGCGGTCTACGTGCAGAACCAGATCACCCTTTCACCCCGGCTCTCGCTCTCGCCCGGGCTTCGGTTCGGGCGGTGGACCGGCGACATCCTTCCCGGCGGAGACGAGGGTGCGCGTTTTCGGGCACTGGGGGACACGGGCTTCGATCCGCGGCTCGGGATCACCCTCGATCCCACGGGGAGCAACCGGCTCGTCTTCAAGGGACACTGGGGGCGGTACCACCAGGGGATGATGGGCCAGTTCTTCGATCGGGTGGCCGGAGGCGGGGTGTTCACCAATCGCGAGATCTGGTACTATCGGGGCGATCCTCCGGCGGACGGCCGGGTCCCCTTCACCCGAGAGGAGCGCGACGCCCTCGCGACCGTCCCGATCGGCTCCGGACAGCCCAGCTTCGAGCTCAGTCAGCTCTTTCGCATGAACGAGGAGGGGCCGGCGGACCCGAACTACCGGCAGCCCCATGTGGACCAGTGGATCGCCGGGATCGAGGCGCAGCCCACCGACCGGATCCGCGCGGAGCTGGTCTACGTGAACCGCGCCAACCATCGCATGGTCGGCCTGGTGGACCGGAACCTGCTCGACAACTATACCCGGTACGAGGATGTCCGGGTCTTCATCAACCTTCCGGACAACCCCGTCGGGGTGGAGCTCGGCGACGCCCCCCTGGTCCTGCCCGAACTCTGGATCCCGAACGACATCATCCGCGAACGGCTGGTTACGGCAGCCACCCAGGGGGGTGTGCCGATCCCGCCGGGCTTCGAGTTTTCCGATACCCTCTGGCTCAGCTACGAGCAGGACCTCCATCTGCAGAACCTGGACGAGGCCCGGCGTGACTTCCACCAGATCCAGCTCTCGGTGCACGCGGGGTACCCGCGTTGGGGCGCGTCCGCGTCGCTCGTATGGACGCAGCTTCGCGGCAACCTGAACTCGGTCACTGGCTACGAGGCCGGCACCGATTTCGAGGACTTCGAGGAGATGGGGGCCGGTCCCTTCGTGCGTCCCAACGAGCAGCCCAACTTCTTCGGCGACCTGCCGGGCGTCTCTCCCCTCGAGCTCAAGCTGTCGCTGCACGGGGAGCCCGGGTGGGGGCTGAGGGCTGGTGCCTTCCTGAACGCCGCGAGAGGGGATCGATTCACCCCCTTCTTCAATATCGACGGATCGGGCGGGATGCTGTACACGCTCGAGGCCGGTGGATCGCTCGGGCCGGTGTTGCCCCACGGCGTGAGCGGGCAACGGTTGATGGTGCGGCCGCGGGGGAGCTACCGCTACGCCGACCGCTTCACCTTGGACCTGCGATTCGATCGCGTGATTCCGATGGCCGGCGATCGTTTTCGGGCGACGCTCGACCTGTTCAACGTATGGAATGCCTCGACCGGAACCGAGATCTATCCGGAGGTCAACGTGGGGACGGCCGTACTCGGTCAGATTCTCTTTCCCGAACCGAACCAGCGGTTCGGAGCCGTGCGTGAGCGCGTGCCCCCCCGCACCCTCCGACTGGGCGTGACCGCCAGCTTCTGAGACTCTCGAGCGTAGGCCATCTTGCCGCAGCGGGGGGATGGTCCGAGGTTGAAGATGCGACGACCCATGACTCCAGCAGACAGGAAAGCGATGGATGCGATCACAGGAGGACCCGGTTCACACGGGAGCCGTTTCCGCGGAAACGCGCCCGGTGTCGCGGGCGTGTTCACCCTCGCGCTGGCGCTCGTTCTGGCCGGATGCGGAGAGGAGACCCCGGAAGGAGCGACCCCGACCCCCGACGCCGACGTCGCGGCCGCGGTGCCGCCCGACGCGCCCCCGCGCGACCACTTCTTCGAGAATCTGGCCTCGCAGTGCGGGCAGGCCTTCCCCGGCCAGCTCGGGCTCGAACCGCCGGGCGACGACATGCTCGAGGGCGACGAGCTCCTGGTGGTCCACTTCCGCGAGTGCGAAGAGGACGAGCTGCGGATCCCCTTCCACATCGAGCAGATGGACGGCGAGTGGGACCGCTCCCGCACCTGGATCATCCGGAAGGTCGACGATCGCCTTGAACTCCGGCACGATCACCGCGAGCCCGACGGCACCGAGAGCGAGGTCACGCAGTACGGCGGCTTCACCGAGACCGCCGGCAGCGCCAACCGTCAGGAATTCCGTTACGACCAGGAGTATGCCGACGGCTCCGTCCGAGGCTGGCGCATCATCATCGAGCCCGGCGTGGAGTACGTCTACGGAACCATCCGCAACGGCGAATGGACCTGGCGCGTCGACTTCGACCTCAGCGAGCCCCTACCCGACACCCCCCCCGCCCCCTGGGGCCACTAAAACACCAGCCAGAAGGGGGTGAGGACCGGGGGCCCCACGAAGGAGCATTTGGAGTCCGGAGGCTTCAGGAACACGAGCCCCGCAAGGCTCCAACCGGGCGACGAAGTGGGGCCCCCGGTCCTCACCCCCGCCCTCAATACGCGTGCAACTCCCGAATCGCCTCCAGAACATTCTCCGTCTGCGGCAGAATCTCCTGCTCGAGCTGCGGCGCATACGCCACCCAGGTGTCCATCGAAGCCACCCGCCGCACCGGCCCATCGAGCCAGGGAAACAGATCGTCCGCGATCCGCGCCGCGATCTCGGAGCCGATCCCCCACGAGAGGGAGTCCTCGTAGGCCACGATCACCTTGTTGGTCTTCTTGATCGACTCCCCGATGCGATCCATGTCGAGCGGGTTCAGGGTGCGCAGGTCGATCACCTCGGTCTCGATCCCCTCCTTCGCCGCGACCTTGGCCGCATCGAGGGTCCGCTTCACGAGCGCCCCGCAGGTGACCACCGTCAGATCCGTCCCCTCGCGCACCACCTTCGCCTTGCCGAAGGGGATCATGAAGTCCTTGCCCGGATACCGGCCCTTGTTGTAGACCTGGCGGTAGAGGTGCTTGTGCTCGAGGAAGAGCACCGGGTCCTCGCACCGGATCGCCGTGCGCAGCAGGCCGTTCGCGTCCTCGGCGTTCGAGGGCAGGACCACCCGCAGCCCCGGGGTGTGCGTAAAGAGCGTCTCGCCGGTCTGGGAGTGATAGATCGCGCCCCCCTTCAGGTAGCCCCCGTAGGTGGTGCGGATCACCACCGGCGATGACCACGAGTTCCCCGAGCGGTAGCGCATCGTGGCCAGCTCGTTTCGGATCTGGTGGAAGGCCGGCCAGATGTAGTCGAAGAACTGGATCTCGACGACCGGCTTCAGCCCCCGCAGCGCCATCCCGATCGCGCGCCCCACGATGTTGGCCTCGGCCAGGGGCGAGTTGAAGACCCGCGTGCTCCCGAACTGACGCTGGAGCCCGTGGGTGACCTTGAAGACGCCGCCCTTGCCCTTGACCTTCTCGAGCGCCCCCTCGCGCGACGCGTCGGCCACGTCCTCGCCGAACACGAGCATCCCGGCATTCCGCTCCATCTCGTCGCGCATGCACAGGTTGAGGAGGTCGACCATGGTGTATTCCTTGTCGTCCTCGTAGGCCGGCTCGTCCTCGGTATCGAAGTCGGCGGAGGTCGGATCCACCTCTTCCGAGAAGAGCCACTTCATGGCGGTCTCGGCGGCCGGCTGCGGGTGTTCGAGGGCCTCGTCCGAGGCCGCGGCCACCTCGTCCTTCACCTCCTGTTCGAGGGCGTCGAGCTCCTCCTCGGTGGCCATTTCGAGCTCCACCAGGAGATTCCGGGTCCGCACCAGGGGGTCGCGCGCCGCCTGTAGCTCGCGCTCCTCCTCGGTGCGGTACGCGCGTTCGTCGTCGGACATCGAGTGCGAATACGGGCGGACGGTGTGGGCGTGAACCAGCGCCGGCCCCTTCCCGCTCCGGCAGTACTCGATCGCCTCGCCGCAGCAGGCGTACGACTCGAGGATGTCGGTTCCGTCGCACTCCAGGATCTCGAGGTCCGGCATCCCGGTGAGCAGCTTCGAGACACTCCCGCCCGCGGTCTGCACCTCGACCGGGACCGAGATCGCGTACCCGTTGTCCTCGACCAGGAAAACCACAGGGAGCTTCAGGTTGCAGGCGGTGTTCAGCGCCTCCCAGAACTCCCCCTCCGAGGTCGTGCCGTCGCCGGTGCAGACCACCACGACCTCGTCGTCCTCGAAGTCCTCCATCACCTCGCGGATCTCCGAGAGCTTCCGGCCCCGCCAGCCGGCCTCGGCCGTCCCCACGGCCTGCAGGAACTGGGTCCCGGTGGGAGACGACGTGCTCACGATCCGCAGGTCGCGGGCACCGAAGTGGGCGGGCATCTGACGCCCACCCGAAGCCGGATCGGCCTCGGCACCCACCGCCTGCAGGAGGTGGTCGAGGGGGGTCTGCCCCAGCGCGAGCGCAAAGGCGCGGTCCCGGTAGTAGAAGTAGAACCAGTCGGAGCCCGGCCGCATGCGGCTGGCCATCGCGACCTGGATGGCTTCGTGCCCCGCTCCCGAGATCTGGAAGAAGATCTTGTTCTGTCTCTTCAGGCTGATCTCGCGGTCGTCCACCCGTCGGGCGGTCACCATGGTCCGGTAGAACCCGAGGAGGTCCTCGCGGTCGAGTCCATGGAGGTCGCGCGTCGCAGCAGTGGTCTCGGAACCCGTCATCTCAGTCGCCATCCATACGTCTCCAGGAATGTAGATCGGTGTCGTCCGCCGGCGAGCGATTCGATCGCCGGCCCGGACTGCACAGCACGATAAGATAAACCGGGGTGATGGATGGGTCCAATCCGGGCGGGGTCCCCCGGGGGAGACTATCCCCCCGCGGCAGACATGCCGGGTCCGGGGCTTCCGGCGTCGCTGGCGTCCTGCACCGTCCGGACCGCCTCTAGCTCGTCGTCGGTGAAGCTGCGCAGTCGCTCTTCACCGTCGAGCTGTACGACGACCTGCCGGGGGACGATGCGGTCGTGGCGGAGCACGAGGCCTTCGCGGCCGAGCATCTGGGAGTCGATGGGAAGGGATCCGCGGCGGACGCGGATCCGGGTGCCCTGAGGGAAGAGGGAAATCTGGACCATGGGTCGTACCGGTTCGAGGCGGACGGGGTGGGTGAAGCGGGATCGGTCGGGTCAGCCGGCCGAGGCCAGGTCGGGGACCTGAACGCCCCGCGTGATCTCCTTGAGCACATAGCGTGCGACTTCTTCGGGCGAGGCGGTCCGACGGCGCGCCACGATGCGGGCGACCCCGATCCGGCGACCGTCCCTGCAGACCAGACTCAGGAAGGCCGCGGGGAGGCCCTCCGAGCCGGTCGAGTCCTGGGGCGTCGCATCGAACCCGGACGCCTGCGTTGCGGTCTTCCACGGTTCGGCCTCGGCCTCGGGGCCGGCGGCTTCGATCTCGGTGCCATCGACCGAAATTCCGACCACCGCGACCCGAACATCTCCGGAATCCAGCGATCCCAGCACCGTATCGAGCTGATCGGGCTCCACAGGAACGGTCGCAAGAAACGAGGGGATCCCGTTCACGAGAAGGGCCAGGGCAAGCGCCGTTTCGTCGTCTTCGAGAGAATAGAGGACGGGGTACTCGGGGCTCACGTAGGCGTTGAAGTCGGTCATCCGGTCACCGCTGGGACAGAGGCTCGAAGCATTCGGCCACCTTTCAGGCTCCATGGGCTCAATGCTACATTGGCTGCGTTCGTCTACCCCGAACCCGGCCGGGGGTCCCGACGAGATTTCGACGGGGGACGACAGGAATGGTGTCGGGTTTTGCCGAGGGGGGGAAGTGGGACCGTACGGACGACTGATGCTCGTGGCGCTCCGGCACCCGCGGTCCTGGCCGGACCTGATCGGTCTGGCATGGGCCGCCCGCCGGCGTGGCTGGTGGCGTCGACCTCCCTTCCTGCCGCTCCCCCCAGCGGGCTACCTGCGCTGGCGAAACGAAACCGCGTACGGGGAGCCGACGGCCACGGGATCGGATCGGGAGCTGCTCCGCTACCTTCGATGGGCGGCGCGCATGCGCCGCGGGAGCCGGACGAGTTGAATCCAGGGAACCGATGACGGTGAGATCATGACGAAAGGAAAGGTGTTCCTCCTTCTGCTGGTGGCGCTGGGCGTGGGCCTCTACGTCGAGGACTCCCGGGCGGCGATCCTGAACTTCGTGAGCCCCGTGGTGCAACCGGCCCTGAACTGGATGACGAATCAGGAGCTGAAGCAGATCGTGGCGGACCTCGAGGTCCATTCCACGAGCCGGGGGGAGCTCCCCCTGGGCCGGGGCGAGTTCGAAAGCTGGATGCAGAGTCGGTATCGCGATGACCGGTACTTCACCGACGCCTGGGGCAACCCGTACCGGCTCCAGTCGCAGGGCAACACCTTTCGGGTGATATCGGCGGGGACCGACGGGGAGTTCGGGACCGATGACGACCTCTACGTCGAGGGCGTGCGCGGAGGGCGCCGGTGAGTCGATGACGGCCTCGCTGCCGGAGCTGGTGCAGAGCTGGGGGCCGGGGCTCCTCTTCCTTCTGGCCTTCCTCGAGACGGGTTTTCTGGTGGGGATTCTGGCCCCTTCGGGAACCGCGCTGGCGATCGCGACAGCGCTGGCGCTCGGAGAAGGCTGGGGCTCGCTCCCGGTGCTCGTGGCCGCCTCGGCCACCGGGGCGCTGGCCGGCGACAGCACGGGGTACTGGCTGGGGCGCCGGGGGGGTGACCGCTTCCTGCGGGCACCCGGCTGGGTCGGTCGGGTGCTCAGGCGCTACGAGGGGCTCACCACCCGACTTTTCCAGCGGCACTCCGCACTCGCGGTCACCCTCGGGCGCCCGATCTCGTACGTGCGCACCCTGATGCCGGTGACCGCCGGAATGAACTGTATGCCGTACACCCGCTTCCTGCCCTTCGACATCATCGGGATCGGGATCTGGGTCGGGCTCTACCTCGCCCTGGGGGCCCTGGGGGGGGAAGGCTGGCGCTGGACCGCGACCCATGTGGGTCCGGGCTGGGCCGTGGGCGGCGCGGTGCTCCTGATCGCGGGCTGGCTCGTGTGGCGCTACCGGTCCCATACGGGCGGGTTGGAGTGAGCGTGAGCACCCCGGTGCCCGTCCAGATCGGCCTGACCGGGAACGTGGCTTCGGGAAAGTCCACCGTCGGGCGTCTCTGGGAGAAGGCGGGCGTCCCCCGCATCGATGCCGACGAGCTCGCGCGCCGGGCGGTGGCGCCCGGTTCCGTGGGTTTGGAGCGGGTCGTGGAGTGGTTCGGGGAGGAGGTGCTCCGCGAGGACGGGTCGCTGGACCGCGACCGGCTGCGTGGGCGGGTCTTCGACGACGACGAGGCCCGCCGGGAGCTCGAGGGCATCCTCCACCCGATCATCGCCCGCCTGCGCGAGTCCGAGGTTCGCGAGCTCGCCGAGCAGGGTGCGGAGCTGATCCTGAACGAGATCCCGCTCCTCTTCGAGGCGGGGCTCGAAGACACGATGGACCGAGTCGTGGTGGTGCACGCCTCCGAGACCGAGCGGCTGCGCCGGATGGTCGAGGACCGGGGGATGGACCCCGTGGGCGCCCGCCGGATGATCGCCGGCCAGGGGGATCCCGACGAGAAGCGGCGGAAGGCCGACGACGTGCTCGACAACGACGGGACCCTCGAGTCGCTCGAAGACGCCGCGCTCGCCCTCCTCGATCGGATCCGCCGCGAAGCGCTCGGGACGATGCGGCTCGACCTGCACCTGCACACCTGGGGTTCGTGGGACTCTCTCTCGGACCCCGAGGCGGTGCTCGAGCGGGCGCTGGCCCGCGGTGTCGGGCGCATCGCGATCACCGACCACAATCGGATCGACGTGGCGCTCGAGATGGCGGCGCGGCACCCCGACCGGGTGATCGCGGGCGAAGAGGTGAAGGTGGCCGAGGGGATCGACGTGATCGGGCTGTACCTGACCGACGAGATCCCGAAGGGCACGCCCGCCGAGGAGTGCTGCCGGAGGATCCGCGAGCAGGACGGCCTCGTCTACCTTCCCCATCCGTACGCGGCGGGGAAGGGGGGATCCGGGCGCTACGCGGAACAGCTTGCCCCGTCGGTCGAGGTCGTCGAGGCCTTCAACGCGCGCATGCGATCGTCCGGGGCCAACCGCCGCGGTGGCGATCTCGCCGAACGCTTCGGACTCCCCGTCGGTGCCGGGTCCGACGCGCACACCGTGGCCGAGGTCGGAGGCGGCCGAATCGAGGTCGCCCGGCACCCCAATACGGTCGAGGCCCTGCGCTCCGTGCTTCCGTTCGGCACGATCGAGGGGGAGCGGGCGCCGCTGCACGTTTTCGTCGGCTCCAACTGGGCCAAGGTGCGAAAGAAGCTCGGGTGGCGTCCCCCTGAACCACGGCGCGGGAGTTGACCCCCGTGACCGCCCCTCCTACCGTTCGCAGGTCATGAGATATCCGATTCCGCAACACCGTGCGTCCGAGATCCAGGCGGTCCTTCACGCGCTGGACGGGGCGGAGCGCGTCGTTCTGACCACCCACTTGAACGCGGATGGAGACGGCACGGGGTGCCAGGCCGCGCTCGTCTCCCTCCTGCGCGACCGGGGGTGCGAGGTCCGCATCATCAACCCGACGCCCTTCCCAGACCTTTTCCGCTTTCTCCTGCCGGATCCGGACCCCGTTCTCGAGGCCACCGACCCCGACGCGGCCGCATGGTGCGAGGCCGCGGACCTGTGCATCGTGGTCGATACGGGTGAGGTGGGCCGGATCGGACGGGTCAAGCCGATGGTCGACTCCCTTCCCAAGGTGGTCATCGACCACCACCCCGAGGGCGACAGTCCGATCGAGGGGGTGTACCTGCGGGACATCTCGGCCGCGGCGGCCGGGGAGCTGGTGCTCGACCTGGTGCGGACCGTGGACGGACCCTGGAGCCGCTCCGTGATCGAGGGGCTCTACGTGGCACTCCTGACCGACACCGGGTCCTTCCGCTTTTCGAACACCACGGCGGGGGCCCACCGGGCGGCGGCCGAGCTGGTCGAACGGGGGGCGAACCCCGATGAGCTCCACCGACAGGTGTACGGCTCGGTCCCCCTGCGGCGCTACCAGCTCCTCGAGCGGACCCTGCCGACGCTGAGGCAGAGCGACGACGGCCGGGTCGCGTGGATGACGGTCTCGCTGGCCGACTTCCAGGAGCTGGGCTGCGACGCCTCGGACCTCGAAGGCCTCACCGACTACCCGCGCGGGCTCGCCGGGGTCGAGGTGGCGATCCTCTTTCGGGAGCTGGAGCGGGGCGTGAAGCTGTCCTTCCGCTCGAATGGCCGGGTCGACGTGAACGCCCTGGCCCGGGAGTTCGACGGAGGCGGCCATGTTCGGGCGGCGGGCGCGCTGGTGCAGGGCTCCCTCGACGAAGTGCGGAGCCGGGTGATGGAGCGGGTGGCCGAGGGGGTCGCCCGGGAGCTCGCCGGGGAGTCCGGGGGGCCGGTCGCCGGGGGAGAGGTCGAGGGCGAGCGCGATGCCGCCGGCTCCGGGGCCGGACGGGAACGTTGACCCCCGAGCCCGCGTACTTGAGGGCGGAGGACGACCCGGGGGTCCCCGACGCGCTGGGCCAGGCGCTGGAGGCCCTCCTCGAGGCGGCTGCGGGCCGACGAATCGAGACGATCTGGCTTTTTCCGCCCCTTCGGAAGGGGCGCCGCGAGCACGGTCTGCTCTGTGCGGGGCTGGGATCCGCGGAGGATCGACGCAACGCGGATCCGGACGCGGATGCCGAGGGCCCCAAGCGACACCTGCTCGTCACCCTGGCCTATCGCGCCGAGGAGACGGGGCAGGGGGTGGAGTTCGGGTCCCGGTTCACCGAGGAGGGCGAGGCCCCCCCCGACCGGCTGCCGGTCGTGATCGAGGGGGTGGTGCGCCGGGCCGACGCCGGCTCGGGTGAGCCCCGTACGATCCGCGTCGAGGGCGATGTGGCCCGCATAGACGAGATCCTGACCGAACTGGGTCGAGAGCCCCGATCGGCCTCCCCGTCAACAGACGCCGACCCCAGCGGAGATTCAGAATCGTGAGCACTGAAACGCAGCCCGCCCCCTCTCCCTTCGTCCGCCTCTTCGGGCGGTACCTGCGGGATCAGGGTCTGCCCGTCACCCAGCAGCGGGAGGCGATCGCGGAGCTGGTCTTCGGGTCCGACGGACACCTCTCGGTCGACGAGATCGAACGGGATCTGCGGGCGGGGGGGGAGCGGATCGGCAAGGCCACGATCTATCGGACGCTCGATCTTCTCGTGCGCAGCAAGCTCGTCGAGGAGCACGACTTCGGCGAGGGGTTCAAGCGCTACGAACACCGGCTGTCGCGCCAGCCCGATCACGACCACCTGATCTGCCTGGAGTGCAGCCGGGTGACGGAGTTCAAGAGCCGGGAGCTGAGAGAGCTGCAGGATCGGGTGGCGCGAGCCGAGGGATTTCGGCCCAGCCGGCACAAGCTCGAGATCTACGGGCTCTGCGCGCCCTGCCAGGAGGCCGGGGTCACCCTTGACGACGAGGGACTCACCTGTCCGATTGAGACGGTGTAGTTTATCGGGGCTGCGCCGGCAATCGGCCGGAAGCCCCCGACCCGCGACCCCGAGTCCGTCCTCGTGCCGAACAATCCCGATCACCGGTCTGCCGCCGTCCCCCCCGTGCTCGCCGATCTGCCCTGGGAGCTGCCGCATCGCTTCATGGGGCTCGAAGATGCCGACGCCGCTCTCGAGAGCGCCGGCGCGGTCATCCTGCCGGTACCCTACGAGTCGACCACCTCGTACGGAGGAGGGACGCGGCGGGGCCCCCGGGCGATCCTCGACGCCTCGCGCTACGTCGAGTACTACGACCAGGAGCTCGACACCGAGCCGTGGAAGGTCGGGATCCACACCCTTCCGCAGCTGGAGCTGACGCAGGAGGGGTCGACCTCGGCGAGCCACGAGCTCGAAGACGCCTACGGCCGGATCCTCGATGCGATCGGCCCGCGCTTTCCGATCGTGCTCGGAGGCGAGCACGGGATCTCGGCGCCCCTGGTGCGGGCCACCGCGGAGCGGGTCGAGGGGCGGCTCTCGGTACTCCAGCTGGACGCGCACGCGGACCTGCGGGACGGATACGGCGGCGCGCCCTACTCGCACGCCTCCTTCGCCTGGCGGACCCTCGACGTGGCCGACTACGTCCAGGTGGGGCTGCGGGCCGTCTCTCCCGAGGAGCTTGCCGTGATCCGGGAGCGACCGGAGCAGGTGACCGCCATCTGGGCCGACGAGATGTGGGAAAACGACGACTGGATGGATCGGGCGATCGACGCCCTGGGCGAGACCGTCTACCTCACCTTCGACGTGGACTACTTCGATCCGTCGATCATGCCCTCGACCGGGACCCCCGAGCCCGGGGGGGGCGACTGGTACCGGACGCTCCGGTTCCTGCGGCGGGTCTTCGAGGAGCGGCGGGTCGTGGGGATGGATGTGGTGGAGCTGGCCCCCACCCCGGGACTTCACGCCCCGGACGTGGTGGTGGCGAAGCTCGTCTACAAGCTCCTCGGTTACAAGTTCTTCGGCGGCCGGTGAGCGAGCCGATCGTGGACACCCGCGTCCCCGGGTCCGCCCTCTCGCGGGCGAGCGGGGGGCCCCGGGTGGATGGGAATCGGGTGATCCTGCAGTTCGAGGGCCCCACCACCTTCGACCGGTGGATCGAAGCGATCCATTCGGCCGAGCGCTTCGTGCACTTCGAGAACTACATCCTGCGCAACGACGACCTCGGACGGCGGGTGCGCGATGCCCTGATCGAACGCGCCCGGGCCGGAATCCCGGTTCGCGTACTCTTCGACTGGGTCGGGTGCTGGGCCACCCCGCGCCGCTTCTGGAAGCCCCTGCGCGAGGCGGGCGTCGAGGTGCGCGCCTTCAATCGGCCGTCGCTGCGGGACCCGTTCGGGGTGCTGCAGCGTGACCATCGAAAGCTCGTGGCGGTCGACGGGAAGCTCGCCTTCCTGGGGGGCTTCTGCGTGGGGCAGGAGTGGGCGGGGACCGAGACCGAGGCCCCCTGGCGGGACACCGGGGTCGAGATCCAGGGCCCCGCGGCCGCCGTCGCGGCGCAGGGATTCCAGAGGATCTGGGCCGAGATGGGGGATCCGGTCCCGCCGGAGCTCGAGGTGGATCCCGCCGAGGTCCCCCCGGCGGGCGACACCCCCCTCTGGCTCATCGAGGGCCGCCCCTGGCGGACCCGCGTCTACCGGGTGACCCAGCTCCTGTCGGCACATGCCCGGGACCGGATCTGGATCACCGACCCGTACTTCGTGGCGCCCCGGGCGGTGCGCGAGGCGCTGGCGGGGGCCGCGCGCGACGGGGTCGACGTGCGGGTGCTCGTGCCCGCCCACAACAACTGGCCCTGGGTGGGGAGCCTGTCGAGGGGCGGGTATCGCCCCCTTCTCGAAGCGGGGGTGCGGATCTTCGAGTGGCAGGGCTCGATGATCCACGCCAAGACGGCGGTGGTCGACGACTACTGGTCGAGGGTCGGCTCGTCGAACCTGAACGCCGCGTCGCTGCTCGGAAACTGGGAACTCGATGCGGGGGTGATCGACGAGGACCTGGCCCACCAGGTGGCGGGACTCTTCATGGCGGACCTGGCCTCGGCGGTCGAGATCCTCCTGCCCTCGGAGTTCCGGGAGCGCGAGGGCGAGGCGGGGCAGGGGGTCTCGACGCTCGAGGAGGACCCCGACCTGGCGTCGCGGTGGCGGTCGTGGGCGCGCAGCCCCAGCGGGGCCCAGGCGCTGACCCTGGCGGACTTCGTGCGCGCCGGCTCCTCGCTCGGTGACGCGATCGCGGGACACCGCGTGGTGGGGCGTGAGGACCGGGCGGTCCTCGCGGCGCTCACGACGGCGCTGCTGGTCGGGGCGGTCCTCGCGTTCTTCATGCCGCGCACGGTGGCGTGGACCCTGGCCGCGCTCATGGCGTGGCTGGGGGGCGTGCTGGCGCTCCGGGGGGCGCTGCAGTACCTGCGGGCCCGTCGGAAGACTCGGCGGCCTCGGGGTCGGGCGGAGGAGTCGTGATTCCCGAGAGCGTCGGGCTTTTCATGGCCTTCGGGGCGGGGGTGCTCTCCTTCCTCTCGCCGTGCATCCTTCCGATCGTGCCGTCGTACCTGTCGTTCGTGACGGGCATGACCTTCGAGGACCTCGAGTCGGGGGTGGAGCGGGGCCGGGCACTCACGATGGCCCTTCTGTTCACCCTCGGGTTTTCGATCATCTTCATCCTGCTCGGTGCCTCGGCCTCGTTCCTGGGCCGATTCTTCCTCTACTACGACCTCTGGGTGGCCCGGATCGGCGGGGTGGTCATCATCGTTCTGGGGCTGCACCTGATGGGGGTCTTCCGGATCCTCCCCCTCATGGGGGAATTCCGGCTGCACCTGTCCGAGAGACCGGTCGGCTACCTGGGGGCGGTCGGGGTCGGTGCGGCCTTCGGAGCCGGGTGGACGCCGTGCACGGGCCCGGTACTCGCGGCGATCTTCACCTTCGCCGCGGTCCAGGAGACCTTCTGGTCCGGGGTCTGGCTGCTCACGATGTACTCCGCCGGGCTCGCGATCCCCTTCATCCTGGCTGCGGTCGCCCTGGACCGGTTCCTGGCGGCCTTCGCCCGGTTCCGGCGCTTCCTTCCCGCAGTGCAGGTCGCCTCGGGTCTGATCCTGGTCGCGGTCGGGCTCCTCCTCGTCACCGGGCTGTTCACCTTGCTCACCGAGTTCCTGATCCCGTTCACCCCCGAGTTCCTGGTCGAACGGATCTGACGGGGCGCCGCCCGAGGGGCGCGTCCGGTCAGCCCTCGGGTCGGACCGGCACCATCATCGGGTGGAGTCTCGTGTACTTCACCACCCGGCGCTGCGAGACCTCGGCGCCGTAGACGTTGCCCTCACGGTCGACCGCGACGCCCTCGGGCCCGCTGAAGCTGGTCACCCCCAGGTTCGGGTTGTTCCACGTCTCGGGGATGAAGTGGAAGACCCACCCGGTCCGCGCATCACCGATCCGAAGCCCCCGCTCCCACCCGGCGTTCCGCTGGCCCGTATACGGGTTCGTGGCGGGCCCCGACTCGGAGTCAGCCACGTAGATCAGGTCGTTCTCGTCGATGAAGATCCCGCTGGGGCGCCCGAACTGGGTCCAGAAGGCGACGAAGTTGCCCTCCTGGTCGAGGATGTGGATCCGGTTGTTGTAGCGGTCCGCGATGAAGAGGCGGCCCTCG
Source organism: Gemmatimonadota bacterium (assembly GCA_007126575.1). GTDB lineage: Bacteria > Gemmatimonadota > Gemmatimonadetes > Longimicrobiales > Gaopeijiaceae > SLBA01. The sequence goes on from SLBA01000023.1 coordinate 19,505, forward strand.
GAATCCATCGCGATGGCGTGCGGCTCGTGGAATTCGACCGGGCCGTAGCCGGTCTCGCCGATCGTCTCCTGCCAGGTGCCGTCGGCCGAGTACCGCATGAGGCGGTTGGGCGCCGCGGCGCCGTGGCCATCGACCACGAAGATGTCTCCGTTCGGTGCGACCACCACGTCGTTGGGGCGGGTCATGTGCGTGGGCGGATCGCCCGCCTCGCCGGGGGTGCCCAGCGTCAGGAGCAGTTCGCCCTCGGGGCTGAACTTGAGGACGCTGTGGCCCAGCCCGTACTCTTCGGCGCCATTCGCCCAGGCATCGGTGACCCAGACGTTGCCCTCGCGGTCGACGTGCATTCCGTGGGGCCACGAGATCAGGCCCGCGCCGAAGCTGCGCAGCACCGTTCCGTCGGGATCCATGAGGAGGATCGGGTCCAGATCCGAGCCCACGCAGGTGTTCTGCCCGCATCGCTCCGCAACCCAGATGTTTCCGTCCGCCGACGGATAGATGGCGCTGGTCGCGCCCCAGACCCTGTCGTCGGGAAGCTGGCCCCAGTCGTAGTCGGGCCGGAAGGGGTTCGTGGGGGTCTGCCCTTCGAGCTCCTGGGGTACCGCTCCACCGATGAGGGCCAGGAGGAGCACGGCGGCCGGAAGCCTGCGGAGGATGAGATGCATGGGGGTCTCCGGAACGGGGGTTCGGGGGTGACGGACGCGTGGATACCGGGTGGCGCGGGACCGGCCGATCGACTGGACTCGCGCTCGACGAAACCCCATGTTGCCACCGTACCCCCCGACTCGACAAGGTCTGTCCCCCGAATCCGGAACCCGCTCATGCAGACGCGCGCACTCGCTCTTCCGCTCCTTCTCCTGATCGCCGCGGGCTGCGGTGAGCCTCGAGACACCGCGGACCCGGGGGACCCGACCCCCGGTGATCCCGTCCCGGCCCCTGCCGAGGTCCGGGTCCAGGCCTTCACCGACGCCCGGATCATCGACGGGGCCGGCGGCCCCCTGATCGAGGACGGGGTGGTGGTCGTGCGCCGTGGGGTGATCTCGCAGGTGGGCCCGGCCGGAGAGGTGTCGGTGCCCGACGACGCCGAGGTGGTCGAACTCGGCGGCCGGTTCCTCATGCCGGGACTGATCAACGCGCACGGCCATGTCGGTCCGGGGGGAGACCGTTCCGATGTCGGGGAGCAGCTCGAGATCTACGCGCACTACGGGGTGACCACGGTCTTCAGCCTGGGCGATGAGGCCGAGGTCCCCACGGGGGAGCGCTGGAGCCCGGAGCTGAACCGCGCCCGCCTCTTCGTGTCGGGCCCGAGCCTGGCGCCCGCCTCTCCCGACGAGGCCGAGTCCGAGGTCGCCCGCGTGATCGAGATGGGTGCCGACTGGGTGAAGATGCATGTGAACGCGAGCCGGGGCCGGGACACGTACCCGGAGGTGATCCGGGCCGCCCGGGAGCGGATGATGCCGATGGCCGTGCACATCGAGGAGCTCGATGACGCCAGGGGGGTGCTCGAGGCGGGGGCCACCCTCCTGGCGCACAGCGTTCGCGACGAGCCGGTCGACGAGGAGCTGATCGCGGCGATGCTCGAGCGGGAGGTCTGTCTCACGCCGACCCTGACCCGGGAGCTCTCGACCTTCGTCTACGCCGAGCGTCCCGACTTCTTCGACGACCCGTTCTTCCTGGAGCGCTCCGCCCCCGACGACCTGGATGAGTTCCTGACGCCCCAGCGCCGAGCGGCGGCCGAGAGCGAGAGTGCGCGGTACTGGCGCGACGCCCTTCCGCTGGCGGGCGAGAACATGGTGAGACTGCACGAGGCGGGGGTCGGGATCGGGATGGGCACGGACTCCGGCCCGAGTGGGCGCTTCCAGGGCTACTTCGAGCACCTCGAGATGGAGATGATGGTCGATGCGGGGATGTCGCCCGAGGACGTCCTGATCTCGTCGACGGGCGAGGCCGCCCGCTGCATGGGGCTGGACGGGGTGATCGGCACGATCCGGACCGGCGTCTGGGCCGACCTGCTCGTGCTCGATGCCGATCCCCGGGCCGACATCCTGAACACGCGTGAGATCCACGGGGTGTGGATCGCCGGAAACCGGGTGCGGTGAGGTGAGGCCGCCTCTGGGCTATCGGAGCTCGTCGCCCCAGAGCGCCTCGAGTCGCTGGTCCCGCCCGCAGCTTATGCGGTAGCTCTGGTAGTGGTCCGGGTTCTTCAGGTAGAAGCCCTGGTGGTATTCCTCGGCGGGCCAGAACTGGCTCGCCTCGGTGATCTCGACCACGATCGCCTCGTCGAAGCGACCCGACTCCTCGAGCTCACGGCGCGAGGCCAGCGCGAGCGCCTCCTGCTCGGCGTGCCGGAAGAAGATCGCCGGTCGGTAGATGGGCCCCCGGTCGCAGAACTGCCCCTGATTGTCGAGCGGGTCGACGTTGACCCAGTAAACCTCGAGGAGTCGCCCGTAGTCGACGATCCCGGGATCGAAGACCACCTGCACCGCCTCGAGGTGGCCGGTGCGCATCGTCGTCACCTCTTCGTATGTCGGGTTCTCGACGTGGCCGCCGATGAACCCCGAGGTGGTCGAGTGCACCCCGTCGAGCCGGTCGAAGGGGGGCTCCATGCACCAGAAGCAGCCCCCGGCGAAGATCGCCGTGTCGGCTGCGAGATCGTCGCGCGGCTGGCTCTGTGCCCGCTCCCGGGCCTCGGACTCGAGTGCGAGGGACTCCCCTGTGGTGAGGGGTGGGGTGTCGGGGGTCGCGTCGGCCTCGGTGCCGCACCCGGCGAGGACCCCGAGGAGCGCCAGGGTGGCCGTAACAGCCGACCTGCGCGAGGCCAGCCGGATCGAGGTTCCGGGGGCCGACGGGCGCCTCGAATGGTTTCGGTCGTGGTGGCCGCGCATCAGCTTCGAAGCTCCGGCAGGGGGTCGCCCTCGGGCACGAACTCGAGGGCGAGCCCGTTGTTGCACCAGCGGTCGCCGGTGGGGGGCGGGCCGTCGTCGAAGACGTGCCCCTGATGCCCTCCACAGCGGCTGCAGTGGTACTCGGTGCGGGTCATGAAGAGGGTGTTGTCTTCGGCGGTCCCGATCGCATCTTCGCTTTTCGGCGCCCAGAAGCTGGGCCATCCGGTTCCCGAGTCGTACTTGGTCTCCGAGGTGAACAGGGGCTGGTAGCAGGCGGCGCAGACGTAGGTGCCGGCGCGGCTCTCCCCATCGAGGGGGCTCGAGAAGGGGCGCTCGGTCTGCTCTTCGAAGAGAATCCGGTAGCGCTCCGGGGGAAGGATCTCGCGCCACTCGTCGAGCGGCTTGAGGCGATCGAGCGCACGCTCCTCGGGACTGGCGCCACTCCCCTGCGAGGTGCAGGCGGCGAGGGGGGCCGTGGCGAGCGCGCCGGCCGTGGCGAGCGCGCGGTGGAGAAACTGTCTGCGGTCCATGGTCGGATCCCGGGTCGTGAGGTCGCTCAGACTCCGGCGGTCGCCGGGGTGTCTCCTCCTGCGGGGGCCTCGCCCGACAGCTCCTGCTCGAGGAGCTGCCTTCGCAGGAGTGTTGCGTAGACCCCGCCCAGGGCGAGGAGTTCGTCGTGCGTGCCCTGCTCGACCAGTCGCCCCCCGTCCAGGACGAGGATCCGGTCGGCGTTCATGACGGCGGTGACCCGATGCGAGATCAGGAAGGCCGTTCTGGAGCGCATCGTCTCGCGCAGCTCGCTCAGGATGCGGGCCTCGGTCTGGGTGTCGACGGCCGAGAGGGCGTCGTCCATCACGAGGATCCGGGGGTCTCTGGCGAGCGCCCGGGCGAGGGTGGCGCGCTGCTTCTGGCCACCGGACAGGTTGATGCCCCGCTCCCCCAGATAGGTCCGGTAGCCTCGCGGGAAGGCCTCGACCTGGTCGTGCAGTTGCGCGATCTCGGAGGCGCGCACCACCCGGGGATCGGGTTCGGTGGAGGTCGATGCGGCGTCGGCCTCCCCGCCGACCTCACCGTCGGATTCCAGGCCGAGGCCCACATTGGCCTCGATCGTCTCCGAGAAGAGAAAGGTGTCCTGGGGGACGATGCCCATGAGCCGGCGCAGCGCGCCGGGGGTGTATTCGGGGAGGGGGACGTCGTCGAGGAGGATCATCCCCCCGGTGGGGTCGTAGAGCCGGGGAAGCAGCGAGATGAGGGTGCTCTTGCCGGCGCCCGTCGGTCCGACGATCGCGACGGTCTCTCCCGGCTCGACCCGGAAGGAGAGCTTCTGCAGGACCTCGCGTTCGGTGCCCGGATAGCGGAAGGAGACGTCGCGGAACTCGATGGACCCCCGGAAGGCCTCCCCGATCGCTCGCCCACCTTCGGGCACCACGTCGGGCTCGGTCTGCATGATCCGACGGATGCGGCCCATCGAGGCCTCGCCCCGCTGAAAGAGGTTCACGACCCAGCCGAGCGCGATCATCGGCCAGATCAGCAGGTTCAGGTAGAAGATGAAGGCCACGAAGTCGCCCACCGAGATCGCGCCCGCCATCACCTCGCTGCCGCCCACCCAGAGGACGATGACCATCGCCGTGCCGGTGAAGAGCCCGAGCAGGGGGTGGAAGGCGCCCTGGGCCCGGACGAGATGGAGGTTGCGGTCCATGTACTCGCGGTTCATGGCGTCGAAGCGTCGGGCCTGGTCCTCTTCCTGACCGTAGGCGCGCACGAGGCGCAGGCCGGTCAGGTTCTCCTGGACCTGGGTGGAGAGGGTCGAGAACTGCTCCTGGATCGTCTGGAAGCGCTCGTGGATGATCCGCCCGAAGAACAGCACCGCGGGGGGGAGGAGGATCATGGGGATCAGCGCCAGGAGAGTCAGCCGCGGGCTGATCCAGACCATCAGGGTCAGGGTGAACAGCGAGACGACCGTCGTGTTCACCGCGTACATGATGGCCGGGCCGGTGGCCTGGCGGACGGCGAGGGTGTCGTTCGTCGCCAGGCTCATGATGTCTCCGGTGCGGTGCGAGCCGTAGAAGCTGGCGTCGAGCCGGAGGAGGTGGCTGAAGAAATCGGCGCGCAGGTCGCACTCCACCCGCCGCGAGATCCCGTTCAGCAGTTCGCGCATTCCGTATCGGGCGGCGCCGCCCAGGAGCGCGGCCCCCACGATCAGGAGCGAGTAGGTGAGCAGGGTGGTGTGATCGACCCCGGGGTCCTCGAGGGCGTCGATGGCGAGGCGGAGGAGCCAGGGGGCGGCCACGGTGAAGATGTTCGAGACCACCACCAGGACCAGCCCGAAGACGAGCCCCCTGCGGTAGGGGCGGAAATAGGGGAGGATACTCCGCAGATGGCTCATGGACGCCGGGGTCGGTGTAAGAGGTCATACGACAACAATGAAGGCGGGCCCTTTCCACCCGATTCCCGACCGGGGAACGGGGTGGGGGCTCACAGACGGAGGTTATAGCGTGATTCCTGCCATGAAGGTTCCAGCCCTTTCGCTGACTCTGGCGTTCGCTCTCGCCGCGTGCGGGGCCGAACCGGAGTCCGCAGCCGACCTCGAGAGTGCTCCCTACGAGGAGGAGACTTCCGTGGAGGCGCCCCCCGCAGCGCCCGCTCCCGATGCGCAGGCACCTCCGGCGACGTCGCCGGCCACGCCCCCCGCGACGGGACGTCAGGCTCCGCCGCCCCCGCCCGTGCAGGATGATCGGCAGCCGCTGACCGAGCCTCCCGCAGAGGAGGCGCCTCCGGTCTCGGATCCCACCGAGGGTGAGTGGGAGCAACTCGAGGAGCCCATGAACGCGCTGCCGGTCGGGACGATGATGACGGCCCGACTGAACAACGTGATCTCCACCCGCACGCATGCCGAAGGCGATCGCTTCACTGCCGTGGTGGTCGACGCCCTGCGTGGCGGGGAGGGACAGATTCTCGTACCTGCCGGGACCGAGGTGCGTGGTCATGTCGCCACGGCACGGGCCAGTTCGGACAGCCGCGAGGAGTCGGTCCTGGTGTTGGCCTTCGATGCGCTCGTCCTCGATGGGCGCGAGCTCCCCTTCCGCGCGACCGTGCTCGACGCGAATGTGAGCGGCGCCGCTGGCGCTTCGGGCGCGCGTTCCGCGGGCACCGTGGCGACGGGCGCGGCGGCGGGTGCGATCCTGGGGCAGATCCTGGGGCGCGACACCCGGTCGACCGTGGCCGGGGCCGCCGTGGGTGCCGTGGCCGGCGCGGGAATCGCGATGACCACACGGGACGGACATGCGGAGGTGCCCGAGGGCACGACGCTCCGACTGCAGCTCGACGAGCCGCTGGCGGTGGTGGCGGGCGGGCGCTGATTCGCGGTCGTACCGGGAAGGCTCTTCAGCAAGACAGGAAATATTTTCCCGGTTTTCCCGGGATCGCCCGGAGTCCGCTTCGGGAAACGCCCCCGAGGCTCCGCACACCGTGCGGGGTCTCGGGGGTTGGCATATGGGTTGCCCTGTTCAGGAGACGTGACCCCGACCGTGGGTCCGTTTTCTACGCTTGAAGGAGGCGAAAGGGCATGAATGACTTGACGAAATACGCACAGAATCCCGCTCGCTCGGTCGATCACGTCCGGTCTGGGCTCTTCGGAATGGCCACCCTGACCCTGCTGGTCTCGGTCGCGCTGGCCGGCTGCAGCGACGCCGAGTCCGGAGAGGACCCGGGGAGCGAGGCGATGGGGGCTCCGGGAGCGGCGGTCGAGGAGTCCGGCACCGCATCGCCGGCTCCACGGCCGATGCTTCCCGCGGGGACGGTGCTCACCTTCGAGGTGACCGAGACGGTTTCGACCGAGACCGCGAACCCCGGCGATCAGGTGCGGCTGCGTCTGGTCGAGACCGTTTCGGGGGCCGAGGGCGCCCGACTGAGCGCCGGGACCGCCGGAAGCGCGGTGGTGACCGAATCGCGTGAGAGCGCGGGGGCCGAAGAGCAGGCCGTGCTCGCCCTTCAGGTCTCGTCGGTGAACGTGGACGGCTCCCAGCAGGAGCTGAACGGCACGATCGAGTCGACCGAGACCGAGAGCGCGGCACGGGCCTCGGGCGCACGGTCGGCGGGTACGGTGGCGACGGGCGCGGCTGCCGGCGCGATCCTGGGACAGATCCTGGGGGGTGACACCCGCTCCACCACGGCCGGTGCGGCGGTGGGCGCGGTCGCCGGACTCGGGGTGGCGCTCAGCACCCGGGACGGGCACGCCGTGCTGCACGAGGGGTCGCGGATCACGGTGCGGCTCGACGAGGCGCTTCTGATCCCGTAACAGCCCTCTCAGTACCCCAGCGCCGTACCTCCGAGTCGGGGGTCGGACTGGGCGGCGAGGGTGCCGTCGGGCAGAACCATGATCGCCTGCACGTCGCCCGACGTTCCCCCACGCTGCTGGACCGTATGGCCCAGCGCCTCCAGGGCCTCCACCACGGATGGGTGGAGGCCCTGGTTTTCGTAGTAGAGCTGGTCGGGCAGGTGCTGGTGGTGGATCCGCGGGGCATGGACCGCCTGCGAGACGCTCATCCCGAAGTCGACCACATTGACGATCGTCTGGAATACGGTGGTGATGATCGTCGATCCCCCGGGAGTACCGCTCACGAAGAAGAGCTCGTCCGCCGGGTTCGTCACGATCGTGGGGCTCATCGCCGAGAGCATCCGCTTGCCGGGCTCGATCGCGTTCTGCTCCCCCTGGACCAGGCCGAACTGGTTGGGGAAGCCGGGCTTGGCGGCGAAGTCGTCCATCTCGTTGTTCAGTAGGAAGCCTGCGCCCTCGACGGTCACCTTGCTCCCGAACGAGGAGTTGATCGTGGTCGTCACCGCCACCGCGTTGCCGTAGCGGTCGACGATCGAGTAGTGGGTGGTCTGGGTGCCCTCGCCGACCTCGAGCCCCGGGCCCACCTCGGACGAAGGGGTGGCCCGTTCCATCGAGATGTCGGCCCCGCGCTCGGCGGCGTACTCGGCCGAGACGAAGCGGTCGAGGGGGACCTCGACGAAATCGGTGTCGGCGAGTACCTGGTTCCGGTCGGAGTAGGCTCGACGCCAGCTTTCGGCCAGGACGTGGATCATCTCGGGGGAGTGCCAGCCCAGTTCCGCCAGGTCCCAGCCTTCGACCATGTGGGCCATCAGTGCCATGGTGGCCCCGCCGGACGAGGAGGGAGGCATCGAGCTGACGGTGTACCCGCGGTATGTGAACGTGATGGGGTCGCGCCACTCGGCGGTGTAGCGCTCGAGGTCCTCGTGGGTGATGATCCCGTTGCCCCGCTCCATCTCGGCCACGATCAGATCGGCGGTCTCGCCGCGGTAGAAGCCGTCGGGGCCGGTGTCACGAATCCTGCGCAGGGTGGCGGCCAGCTCCGGCTGCCGGAAGGTGCTTCCCAGCTCGGGGACCTCGCCCCCCGGGAGGAAGGTCTCGCGCGTGGTGTCGAAGAGTTCCAGTGCGGTTCGGGAACCTCGGATCGACCGGGCGAAGCGCTCAGCGACCTCGAAGCCGTCGGCAAGGTCGATCGCTGGCTCCACGAGGGCCTCCCAGGGGAGGGATCCGTAGCGCTGGTGCGCCTCCCACATCCCCATCACCGTGCCGGGGACCCCGGCGGCCAGGTGCCCGAGCACCGAGCGGTCCGTCAGTTCGCCCTCGTCGTCGAGGTACATGTCGCGGGTGGCGGCCAGGGGCGCCTTCTCGCGGTAGTCGAGTGCCGTGGTCTCGCCGTCGGCGGTCCTCACGACCATGAAGCCACCCCCGCCGATGTTGCCGGCCGACGGGTTCACCACCGCCAGCGCGAAGGAGACGGCGATCGCCGCATCCATCGCCGTGCCCCCGTCCCTCAGGATCTGGACCCCGACCTCGGACGCCAGGGCGTCGGTCGTCGAGACCATCCCGTTACGGGCGGTCACCGGCAGGGCGTCGGCCGGGAACCGCCAGTCGTCGGGAAAGTCGATCGCCGCCCGCGGAACCTCGTCGGGGGCAAGGGGGGCTCGTTCCGGGGCTTCGCAGGCGATGAACGCGAGGGTGATCAGCCCGAGCAGGGCGGCGCGGGTCGTCCGGATCGGGCGGGTCCAGGATGGCGTCATGGTCGAAAATCTCAGGGTGCGGGATTCAGGTCGTGGACGGGGCTTGGCGTCCGGCGAGGGCTTCGAGAATCCGGATGGCGGAGCGGGCCAGGAGGGCCGTGCCCAGGGGGAGGACCGCTTCGTCGATGTCGAACCGGGGATGGTGGTGCCGTCGGGGCTCGGGGAGGGCGGCTCCCAGCCAGAAGAAGGCGCCGGGGGCCTCCTGGGCAAGGAAGGCGAAATCCTCGGCCTCCATGATCGGCTCGATCCGCGTCAGGGCGTCGGGCCCGGCCACCTCGGCGACCACGTCGCGCACCAGCCCCGTGATCCGGGCATCGTTGACGAGGGGCGGATAGCCGGGGCGAAGGTCGAGGTCGACCTCGCCGCCGAGGGCCTCGACCGAGGCGAAGGCCCCGGCGAGCCCGCGATGAATGCGTTCCCGAACCTCGGGACGGAAGTATCGCAGGGTGCCCGCCAGCTCCACCCGGTCGGCGATCACGTTCTGGGCCACGCCCCCGTGGATCGTCCCGAAGGTGAGGACCCCGGTCGCCGAGGGCGGCAGGTGGCGGGATACGACCTGCTGGGCGGCGGTCACCCCGAGGGCGGCCAGGACGATCGCGTCGACGCCGTCGTGGGGGCGGGCCGCATGGCTGCTTCGGCCACGCACCGTGACGCGGATCTCGTCGGATCCGGCGAAGAAGGGCCCGGGGTCCAGGATCACCGCACCCGAGGGGAGGTGGGCGCCGACATGGAGGCCGACGACGGCGTCGACGCCCTCCATGGCCCCCTCTTCGACAAGGCGGCGCCCGCCGCTCTTCCCCTCGTCGTCCATTCCCTCTTCGGAGGGCTGGAAGAGGAGGCGGATGCGGCCGGGAGGCAGGGTCCCCTCGTCGCGTAGCCCGGCCAGCAGGCGCGCGGTTCCGATGAGGCCGGCGGTGTGGGCGTCGTGGCCGCAGGCGTGCATGACGCCGGGCACGGTCGACGAGAAGCCGTGGTCGTTGGCCTCGTCGATGGGGAGCGCGTCCATGTCGGCGCGAAGCGCGACGGTGGGGCCGTCGCCATGCTCCAGGTCGGCGACCACCCCCGTGCGGGCCACCCCCGTGCGGACCCGAAAGCCCAGCGCCCTCATCGCTTCGGCTGCGATCCCCGCCGTCCGGTGTTCGCGATACGAGAGCTCGGGGTGTCGGTGGAGATCGCGACGCAGCTCGACCAGCTGGCCTTCGATGGCGCGTGCCCGGTCCAGGAGAACTGGGCCCGAGGGAGCGGGGGCTCCGGAGGGCGCGGGGGGCGTCATGGCGTCGGAACTCTTCGGGTCGGGGGGGCGAGGCACGGCTCTGGTTGCCTGTGGCGGGGAACCGGGCGAACATACTATGCGAACGGCGCCCGCGACAACCGATGCGCGAACCGATGCGACGAGCGGCCCGACGACCGACGGGATCCGGAGCCGTCGCGAGCCGCTCGCCGCTTCCCCCGCGGGGGCACGAGGACAGGCCCCCGATGCTCGTTTGCCCTCCATCGGCCTCCCCGAACCCCACCGACCCGATGCTCGACGACCGACTCACCGAACAGCGCAACCCCAGAAGTCAGGCGCTCGACCGGATGAGCGCGCTCGAACTGGTCGATCTGATCAATGCCGAGGATCGCACCGTGGCCGAGGCCGTAGAGCGTGAGCGCGAGGCGATCGCCCGGGGGGTGGAGCTGATCGTCGAGACCTTTCGGGCCGGAGGGCGGCTCTTCTATGTGGGCGCGGGGACGAGTGGCCGGCTGGGAGTGCTCGACGCGGCCGAGATGCCCCCGACCTTCGGGACCGATCCGGAGCAGGTGCAAGGGGTAATCGCAGGGGGGTACGACGCGCTGGTGCGTGCGAAGGAGGGGGCCGAGGACGATCCGGGGGCGGGCGCGGCGGCCCTCGATGATCGGGGGGTCCGGGCCGGAGACTTCGTGCTCGGGATCGCGACCTCGGGGACCACGCCCTTCGTGCACGGTGCGCTGGCCCGGGCCCGGCACCTCGGAGCGCGCACCGGGTTTCTTCTCTGTACGCCCCCGGACGACGGGCTGCGCGAACTGCACGACGTGGTGATCGCGCCCCTGGTCGGACCGGAGGTGGTGACGGGGTCGACCCGGATGAAGGCGGGGACCGCGACGAAGCTCGTGCTCAACACACTTTCGACGGGCGCCATGGTGCGTACCGGAAAGGTATGGGGGAATCTCATGGTCGATCTGCAGGTGACCTGCCGGAAGCTCGAAGATCGGGCGAGCCGGATCCTGAGAGCCACGCTGGGGGTGGAGCCGGCCCAGGCCGCTCGACTGCTCGAGGCGTCGGGGGGGCGGGTGAAGGTGGCGCTGGTGATGGGCGCCCGCGGAGTGACGGCACCCGAGGCCCTGGCGCTCCTGGAGGACGCGGCGGGCGATGTGGGTGCGGTGGCCGGCCGGCCCGGAGCGGGATCGTGAGGGGCGTCGCGCTCCCCCCCTCGGAGCCGGTACGGGTCGGCGGCCTCCTGTCGGGGACCTCGATGGACGGGGCCGACGTGCTCTTCCTGGAATTGCAGGGGCCCCTGGGCGGTGAGTGGGGGGTCGATGGGCTGAGATGGAAGGTGCTCGCCTTCGAGACCCACCCCTGGCCCCTGGCGCTGCGCGAGGAGATTCGCGAGGGATGCCGGGGCGGTACGGCCCGGGTTCTGGCACAGCTGCACGTGCGGCTGGGCGAGGCGTTCGCCGACGCGGTGCTCAGGGTGATCGAGAGCGCGGGGCTGGCCCCCGGGGAGATCACCGCGATCGGGTCCCATGGGCAGACCGTCTGGCATGAGCCCCCGCGGGAGGGCCGGCGGGGCGCGTCGCTCCAGCTGGGGGACCCGGCCACCCTCGCGGAGCGGACGGGGATCCCGATCGTGAGCGATTTTCGTGCGCGGGACGTGGCGGTCGGAGGGCACGGGGCGCCCCTGGTGCCGTGGGCCGACCGGGTGCTCCTGCACCGGCCCGGCCGGGGGCGGGCGCTCCAGAACCTGGGTGGGATGGGGAATGTGACCTTCCTTCCGGCGGATGGGGCCACCCCGGGGATCCGCGCCTTCGACACCGGGCCCGGCGTTTCGCTTCTGGACGGGGCGGTGCGCCGCGCGACCCGGGGTCGACTCCCGTGGGACGTGGACGGCGAGATGGCGGCGCGTGGCGAGGAGGATGAGGCGCTCCTCGCCGATCTGCTCTCGCACGCCTTCTTCGACGAGGTGCCGCCGCGCTCGACGGGCCGGGAGCGATTCGGCGACGCCTTCCTCGACGAGGTCATCTCGAAGGCGAAGCCCGAGACGACCGAGGAGTGGGACGATCTCATCGCGACCCTCACGGCGCTGACCGCCGAGAGCGTGGCTCGTGCCTATCGGGACTTTCTCCCGGCCGAGGGCCTCGACGAGGTGGTCCTGACCGGGGGTGGGGCGCGCAATTCCGCCCTCG
>SLBA01000061.1 GCA_007126575.1 Gemmatimonadota bacterium
GAGTATTCCTCCTCGTGCTCCAGCACCAATCGCACTGCCCTCTCCCGTATCTCTGGGGAGTACCGCTTCGATGTCTTCATGACTCCATCCTCTCATACTTCGGAGTCTCCGGCAAACTCGGGGCGATTCAGGAAGGCTCGCTTGAGTAGGCACAGCGAAGAAGCCTCACGGAACACGCCATTGCCGGTCATCCCCCGGCACGCAAGTCCGGACCCGCCCTGTGTCGGCCTCTAAGGGATGGACACTCGGCGGCCAGACAAGGACCTGGTTGAATTCAAGCCACCCGCCACCGCGTCGGCAACGTTCACGGTGAACCCACTGGACTGTCATGAATGAGTTCGGATGGAGACACCAGACGTAGACGTAGTTTGGAATCGATCACTTGACAGTACATCGACTGGTGTGGTATCTGTGCGTATACGTTCCTTCTCCTTACGCTGGGAGATAATCCGATGAATTTTTCGTGGCCCGACATGGCCGTTCTCCTCATGTTTGCCTGCTTGGGCTTACCCGTGCTGCTGTCCGCCCATGATTCCGGCTTGATCGACGACATGGTTCGGGAAGATCCGACGCTCATCGCGCCGTTCTCGCCTGGGTCCTTTGGCCCAGACAGCAACGCGCCTGAACTCTCCACCGAGAATCGGTCTGCACCCGGCCTGGTCTCATGCGGCCACTGCCATGAGGACGATCACCCTACTGAACCGGAAGAGATGGTCCATCAGATGACGGCTCACTTTCCGAAGGATTACGAATGTCTGGCCGAAGGTGGCCACCCACTCCATGATTGTGGAAGTGGAGATGGGACCTCGTGGACACCCGGCGCGTGCGATTCCCATGATCCGTGTGAGCCGGAACTGGTCTTCATCCCAGCCTCGTTCGCCGCAGGCACTCAGTCTGCTCAGGTGTTCGTCGTTGCGAACTGCAGCTCGCCAGTTCCGGATGGGCCGAAGTACGGAAAGGATCACGTTAGATCGGGCCTGCGATGACCTCCCCGAGAGACCTGTTGCGGGGATCATATTGGCCGACCATCGGCCTCCTGCTGGTCGCGCCCCTCCACGCGGTCGGCCAGGCCGGTCCTGACCAGCTGACGCTCGAACCCCTGGTCGAGCTCCAGTCCGCCGATGCCCCCGTGGTCCCCTCGCTTCACCAGAGCATCGTGCATGCGGGAGACCGCGGGAATGGGAGTTTTCTGGTTTCGTACCTGTACCGTGAACCCGTGATCGCCGTGTACGACGACACGGGGTCCTTCGAGCGGCTGTATGATTCGCAGGGGGAGGGGCCGGGTGAGTTCCAGTTCTATCCCAAGCTCTTCCGCGGTCCGGAAGGCAGCGTACTCGCCTTCGAGAACGGCCGGCTCCACCGTTTCGATGGGGAGCTGCAGCACCGCGACACCCGGACCCTGGCACGCAGGGTCTTTCAGACCATGGCGGCCCTTCCGGACGGACGCGTCGTCGTGGACGACATGCCCACGACCACGAGTGGGTCTACGCCGACCTTTTCGGTTCTCGATCCGACGGGTGATCTGGATGTGGACGGGATGGAGCTCGCCGACCCGATGGTCCGCACCCTGATCGCTCCGGCGTCCGAGGGCGAGTTCTGGACCCTGCGGGGAAGCGGAATCCTGCTCGAACGCCGGAACGCCGATGGAACCGTGGTGCATGGCGCGGAAGTCGAGGGTGGTGCCGTCGAACCGTGGACCACCGGCCGGATCGAAGGCGAAGGCCGCGACGTGCCGAGACGTGCACGCTACACTGGCCTTGCGGACCTGGGCGACGGCACCCTGCTCCTCGTGGCCTGGGTTGCCCCCGAGGACTGGGAGCCCGCGGAGGAGTCGGACGAAGACACGGTGCTCGATCCGGGCCTCATCGATGCCAACCAGGAGTACGACACCGTCGTCGAGCACGTGGATGCGTCGAGCGGACAGGTGCTCGCCGACCTGCGGGTTCCCCACGCCCTGGTCACGGTGAAGGGCGCACCCCGGCTCCTTCACAGTCGGCATCCGGTGGGAGACGTGGGCCACGTCCTGACGCGAATCTGGCAGGTGCGGGTGCCCCCGAATGGCCTATAGCCCCGGACAGATCGGCTCGTCGCTCCCCGCAGCCTCGAGCACCTCGACGAACTCCCGGAGCGTCTCCCGCCCCGCCTCCTCCTCGTACCAGGCCATCTTCCGGTCGAACTCCTCGGCCTGGTCGCCGCGGGCCAGGACATCGAGCCACCAGGACTGCAGCGCCGCGGGCTGCTCGACCCAGCACCCCCGCACCCGGTATTCATCGTCGAGCACCAGAATGGTCGGGGTGGTCGCGCGCCCGTCCGGAGACCGGTGGGCCTCCATCCAGGGGCGCCCGTCCTCCGAGTCCACGATCCGGAGCTCGACCGAGTCCAGCGCCTCAACGAGCCGCGCCAGATACGGGACCGTGCTGACCGAATCGGAGCAGCTCGCCACCGCGATCACGAGCACCTTCTAGGGTCCGCCGGTCGCCCGCGCACGTTCGACGAGCTCCGGTGCCACATCGGCCTCGGCCCAGTTGCGCTCCCAGAGCTCCTCTCTGGCATCGACCCCAGCTTGGAATGCCTCCCACGACTGACCACCTTCGAACACCACCCCCAGCGTGTCGCTCGCGGGCGCCAGCGTGTCGCCCACGTCCACCGCCCCTTCGGCTGTTCCCCGGTGCCTTCACGGCTCACGGCCAGCCCCGCCATCACCGACTCTTCGGCAGCTTGCACGGCCAGACCCCGCGCCCTACCTTGCCTCCGCCTCCAAGAGGGCGTTTGGATGTCCTTCTATGGGGCAGGCTGTCAAGACGCACTTCCCCTACACGCTGTCCGATTTCGTTTTGACGGCCAGCGTTCGTTGTTTCCGCCGCCCGGAACGGTCGCTTGCGGAGTGAGGTGGAAGGCTCGAGGGTGGCTCTCTCCCTTGGCGGAGCGAGACTCCGGGTTCTATCGCAGCCGATTCGTTCTCCGCTCGAGAGCGGGAACCATCCTTCTATCGGGGGCTCTGGGGCCCATCGCTTCGTTCGGCTCTCCAGGGGGGCATAGCCTATCC